>DATHNJ010000269.1:0-36190 GCA_035486155.1 Occallatibacter sp.
CCTCCATGAACAATCCAGATACATACTTCGTTATTCCTACGCATCGATTACGCGACGTTGGCGAAACCATTCACGAGTACGACGAGCACTTCTGGCGTAACGGTCACTCTCCGCAAATCATCATCTTCGACGACTCCACACCCACCAATGTGGACAAGTACTTCAGCCAGCTTGAACAGTTGAAGACTCGCTGCGATCTCTTCTACGTCGGCCCCCGCCAGAAGGAAGAGTTCACCACCTACGTCAACTCCCGCCTGCGCAACAACCGTCTCGAGCCGCTGGTCAAGAATCTCTTCCGTCCCAGTTACGGCGGCAATCGCAACTACACGCTGATGTACTCGCTCGGCGGCCTGATGGTCAGCTCCGACGACGACATGCGCCCGTACTCGCTGATGGAAGACAGCCCAGAGTCCCTTGAAGTCGACGAGATCAGCCGCGGCCGCCTGCATAAACTCGGCGAGAACGGCTACTGCAAAAAGTCCTTCGACATTCTCTCCGCCTTTTACGACGTGCTCGGCAAGCCTGTCTCTGAGGTTCCGGAAAACTACGAGCGGGGCGAGCTGCTTCTCGACAGCGCCATGGACCTTGAGACCAACGCGTCAACGGGGTTGGCCGAAGAAAACGCGCTGCGGCTGCAGCGCGGCGCGGTCGCGGACTCCGCGGTCGTCAAAATGGCGCAGACTTTTCGTTCCGGCACCAACGACATCGACGCCATCGACTTCGTGGACATGTTTCTCAACGACGAAAAGCAGACCAGCATCGACAAGCTCAACGACCTCTATGTGCTCGTCAACTTTCGGCCCGCTGTGACCAACCGCAACTGGCGCATGGACTGCGGCGTTGCAGGCTACGACAACTCCTTCGGGCTGCCGCCGTTCTTTCCCACGCGGCTGCGCTTCGAGGACTACATCTACCGCCTTTGGATCCAGCAGGACGACATCGTGGCCGCGCATGTGGACGCCGCGCAGCACCACACGAAGAGCAACTACATGCGCAACCCGCCGGCCTCCGAGGTGCTGAACGAAGAGATCGCCAATCTGCTCAAGAGAAAGATCAAGGCCTCGCTGACCGGTCTCGACGATCTGGGCATCTCGTTCGAATACTCCGGCGAAGTCGCCTCGCAGGACGCCGAGGAGATTCTCGAGAAGATCTCCGGCTTGCATCGCCGCGCTCTTGAAGCCGCCCGCGTCACAGCCAACAAGGATCGCGCCGACGCTCTGCGCCTGTTCGCGACCAATCTCGACAAAGCGTTCTATGGCTTTGAGCCGGACTTTTTCCAGCACAACCTGCTGCGCATCATCGACGACGCCATCGCCGTCATCAAGGCGTCGATCGAGCTGTGGCCGACGCTGGTCGAGATCTGCTACTTCCAGAAGACGCGGCATGGGCTGCCGATGCTGGCTATTGGCAAGGGAGTGAAGTGAGGCAGTTGTTAGTGGTCAGTCTGCGGTGGTCCGAGCTGCCGCGGGCTGGTTACGTGCGACTTGCTACAGACAACTGACTACTGATCACTGACCACTGCCAGCAGCTGTCTTACAATCAACTCAATGAAGTGTCCCTACTGCGGCTTTCTGCAGGATCGCGTGGTCGACTCGCGCGAGAGCAAAGAGGCTGACTCCATCCGCCGGCGCCGCGAGTGCGAAAAGTGCAATCGCCGCTTCACTACCTATGAGCGGATCGACGAAATCCCCTACATGGTCGTCAAGAAAGACGGCCGCCGCGAACGCTTCGATCGGGAAAAGATTCTGCGCGGACTGCTGCGCGCCTGCGAGAAACGTCCGGTATCGTCGGGTCAGTTGGAGAAGCTGGTCGATGCGACGGAAAGCTATCTGATCGACGCGCCGGAGCGCGAACGCAGCACCAGCGAGATCGGCGAGCTGCTGATGAACCAGCTCAAGACGATCGACACCGTCGCTTACATCCGCTTCGCTTCGGTCTATCGCGACTTTAAAGATGTGCGCGAGTTCAAGGAAGAGCTGGAAGGCTTGCTGGACTCGCATCGCAGCGCAAGAGAAAAGAACTGAAAGGTTGCTCGGTTCGCTTGACTTTGATTCCCTATAGTTTTCGCTTGAATCTCCTAAAATCATGCTAGGATGAGTTCGCTCGTCGGCTCGTATGGAAGTTCGCTGCACGCCAGAGCCGAGTTGAAGGCCCTACAGACTAAAAGGACCGCGGCGGATAGAGCCGCTTTCCCAGGCCCGCGCACGAGTTTCTGTCGTGTAGACGAAGCCTGACCTCTCGCATTGATCCCCTCGGCCCAAGAAGCCGCTTCTTTCCCCAGAATCACAGACCCTGCCGGAATAACGATTCATCCACGCATCCAGAGCGCCCGCTCTGGAGGAGGTCGACATGATTCTGTTGAAGAACAAGTGTGCATCCATCGCCTTTGCTATCGCGACTGCGATTGCGACCGCATCTTTCGCCGCAGCCCAGAGTTCGCAGACAGGCTCAACGCCATTGGCTGGCGGAGTCTTCACGTTGCTCAACGGCTCATGGATGGCGCCCAACATCCAGACGTTTCCGGCCTGGATCGGCAACGAAGGCGATGTGGTGGGGACCTATCTGGACACAAGCTGGACGCCGCACGGATTCGTGCAGATGCATGACTGCAGGCCAGGCAACTTCGCAGACAAGCAAACCGGCTGCGGACAGACGTTCATCCTGGACGCAATAGGCGCATTGGAGGGAACCTCGTACGGCGGCACGTGGTTGAACGGCATGGATGCTTCCGGCACGGTGTTGGGGCGGTTTACGGACGGCGATGGACTGGTCCACGGCGCTTTGTGGCGGCGGAGCTGCGATTGGCGAGGGCAATGCAGCTTCAAGTTCCAGTCGTTTGATCCGCCCGGCGTCACGACGTACATCCTTTTTCCCGACGACTACGGCACGTTTCCATCCGGCATCAGCGCCACGGGCGTGATCATCGGAAGCTATACGGACAATGATCTGAAGTCGCACCCGTTCGTCGCAACGCCGCGTTTCGAATGGCCGTTCAGCCAGGCCGACATCAAGCTGGAATTCTCCACCCTTCCGTTCCCGGACGGCGCCGGAGCCTCCTCATTGGCGATCGGCCAGGATGGCATTGTGGCCGGCGACGCATGCAGCGCCTCCTCGTGTGAAGAGTTTCTCCGGTCGCCGTGGGGAGCGATTCGAACCTTCGATTCCCAGGCGCCGGGAAGTGAGATACAGCCGGCCTCGGTCAACTCCTTCGGAGCGATTGTGGGTTCGATCTACGGGCAGCCAAATGGTTCGTTCTTGCAGCTTCCCAATGGAACAACGACGACGCTCGACTTTGGGCCGGCGGCGATCAACGATCGCGGAGAGATTATGGGCAGCGGAGCAGCGGCGATCATTCTGAGAAAAACAGATGGAACCGAGGTAGAGATCAATCCGCCCGCGCCATGGATCGTGATGCGCGGGACTGCGATGAACGACAGGGGCTGGATTACCGGATGGGTTTACGATGACTCGACCTTTTTGCCGACGGCCTTCGTTTGGAAGCCCGGCAAGTAGGCGGTCAACTACCCACAATATCGAAATGCGCCCAATCCAATGCATGATCGTCTAAGCTGGCGTGTACTTCAGGCTTTCAGGCGCCATCTAGAGGCGCTGCATGGATATTCGGCAGGGGCGATTCCGGATAGTGCTTGGCGCTTTGGCTTTGACCTGCGGAAGTGCTCTGTCGCAGCAACAACGCGCCGTTCCATCGAAGCAACTTCTCCTTCCGGTCGGCGTTTGGGGGGCCACGCTTATCGTTTCGAAGCCCGTCCCAGGCTCGTGCGGATGAACATGAATACAACTAGCGCCAGCACGAGACCGAGAATGGCGATCACGATGTACCACCCATGGAGTGAATTGCCGCCCGGCGACTGACCGCTGTCGCCGAGCCCGCCGCGGGTTTGCAACGCAATGAGACATTCTGCGACCGACATCGTTTCTCTCCGTCGTCTTAGTGAGAAACGGGAGAATCGTCGCAGGTTGCTTGGGACGGCTTCTTCTTCGTTTCAAGCCTTTCGCGTCTTCGTGTCGAACGCCAACGACGTCAGCAATGTGCTCACAATAATGTATCGATGAAATAGCCGTCAGGCGACCGAGCGGCAGGCCTGGTCCGCCGCCTCGGGTCTATGGCTGGAAATCTGCGCCTCGCCGGCTCTGCGCATAAGCCCAACGACGCCCGTTGTGAAGTGGTTGTTCCGGTCCAGCAGAGGAGACGTGCTCATCTCCAGCGCAAGTTCGTTCCGCGCATGATCGAGCACCACGATCGTCCCTTTCCATTTGCGATCGACGGTCATGCGAAAGTTCAACTCGCCTACTTCGTCGGGTTGGTCCGATCGATAGGAGACCAGCGGCAGAGCCTCCTCGACGATCATGCCTGTGATCTCGTCGCGGCTCCAGCCGGTGAGCGCCTCGCCGGCTGGGTTCAGATAGCGAACAAAGCCGAGAGCGTCGGTGACCAGCACCGCATCGGACATGCAGTCAAGAATGCTCTCCATCCAGTCTTTCGATTGCTGCGCGCATTTGCGCGCGATCTCCATCTCCGTCACGTCGAAGGTAACCGATCGCACGCCCAGAGGCTTTCCCGCGGCGTCGAGGATCAACCTGCGGTGAATCTCCTGCACCCGGTACTCTTGCCTCATAAAGATGGAGCGGAAGATGACCGGCGGTTCGACGCCGGTCTGCATCAGGGACTCGAACGCCAGACGGCTTCCCTCACGCTCCTGCGGCGGCATCAGATCCCATATCGTCTTTCCCGTGATCTCGCCGAGCGCAGGATCATGCATCTGGCGCGCAACCTGGTTCGCGCACACGATAACGCCCTGCGCGTTCACTTCAACGTAGGCGACGGGGAGTTCATCGACGACGCGGCGATCGGCTTCATTGCTGCATCCGCTGTTCACTGTTTGGGAATTGCTCATGCCATGCTCCGTGCGAGGGATCGGTGACTCGAAAGCCGGCAAATATCGTCCGGCGCATTGAGGCTCTCGATCGGAAAAAGTTCGAACGTCAGAGGAATCCTCAGCATCACCAGACGTCCGCCGACATTGATCGTGATGTCGCGATTCTGATTGGCGATCCGCTGCAGCTCGGCGATGGCGATCTGTTGGGTCAGCCTGTCCAGCAGCACGGCCAACAGCGAAGAATCGCTCCAGTGAAAGATGAGGTCGTCATTGTGGAGGCTGTGCGTCAAATAGGCCGAAACCGCCATCAGGCAATCCTGCACCGCCCCAATGCCGAAGCGATCGCCGATGACATCAAGACAGCTGAGGTTAAACAACACGACGAAGCCTCTGCGGCCGGCCTGCATGACGCCTGCGACGTGTTCGATGGCGCTGCCTCCTCCGCGCAGTCCGGCGGCATTGTCGTTAGCCGTGCTGCGATCCGCAATCTGCAATGGCGCGGCGGCCGCGCACACGCTATTCGTTCCGCTGGGATGGAGAAACCCCTCCAGTTGTTCGCGGTACAGCTCAATCTCCTGCGCATCGTTCAGCTTCGCAATCTGTTCGACCAGAGGACGCGCGCTCCGCGATGTCGGCGCAATTCCCATGCTGGCCAGCAGCTCATTGAGGAGCACGACCGCCAGCGACCGCCAGCTGGCCTGCCGTACGCGCGTGGTCTTATCCGCTACGGCCCGATAGGCCTCGAACTCGCGCACCACTTCACGAATCAGCGCCAGCTTCTCCTCTTCCGGAAGCCTGTCCGGCATGCGCTGCGACAGCTTGGCCACGTTGGCGCGAAGCGCTTTGTAACCCTCCGAATCGAGCTCAGGCACATTGATCGTCACGCCGTCGATCAGCAGCGTAAGGCTTCGCTCGGACCGAGACGACGACGGCTCGGCGACCGCAGGGATCGCCTGACTCTGCGACGAAAACTCCCGAACAGTCATTCCGCCCTCTTTCAGAACCTATCGGCGGAAGTCTCCGGCACTGCAAATTAAGGTTTTCCAAGGATGGGCGTCCGGCTCAGGACAGGGCCGGGCCAAGATTGCCGATCAGGTACACTAGAAGGTTCAAAAGTCATGCAAACCAAGCATCCTGTCGGCATTTTGGGCGCCACCGGAATGGTGGGCCAACGGTACATTCAACTGCTCGAAGACCATCCGTGGTTCGAGGTGACCTGGCTTGCGGCCAGCGACCGGTCGAGCGGCAAGTCGTATGGCGAGGCCGCGAAATGGCGGCTCGATACGCCTCTGCCCGAGCGCATCGCCAAGATGCCGGTCTCTCCGGCCGAGCCCGAAGGCGCGCCCCACGGATCCGTTCCCAGGATCATCTTCTCTTCGGTTGACGCTCCCATCGCGCGCGAGCTCGAGCCGAAGTTCGCCGAGGCCGGCTGCGCTGTGTTGTCGAACTCCAGCGCCTTCCGGATGACGCCCAACGTGCCTCTGGTCATTCCAGAGGTGAACGCCGAGCATCTGCACCTGATTGAGGAGCAGCCCTCGCGCAAGCAGTCGGGCGGCTACATGGTCACCAATCCCAACTGCTCGACGATTGGACTGGTGCTGGCTCTCAAACCCCTGGAAGAGCGCTTCGGCATCGAGCAGATTTTTGTGTCCACGATGCAGGCCGTCAGCGGCGCCGGTTATCCCGGCGTGGCTTCGATGGACATCCTCGATAACGTGGTGCCTTACATCGGCAGCGAAGAAGAGAAGATGGAGGCGGAGACCCTCAAGCTCCTAGGGCGGCTGAATGGCCACGCAGTCGCTTCCCTTGCGGCGAAGATAACCGCCCACTGTAACCGCGTGCCGGTGATCGACGGACACACGGAATGCGTATCGATCAAGTTGAGCAGGAAAACTACGGCGGACGAAATTCTTGCCGCGTGGGATGAGTACAAGCCGCTGGCGGGCCGCAATCTGCCTTTCGCGCCCAAGCAGCCGGTGCAATTCGCCGCGCAGCCAGACCGCCCGCAGCCGCGGCTGGACCGCAATCGCGAACGCGGCATGGCTGTGACTGTCGGACGCCTGCGGCCCTGCAATTTGCTTGACTGGAAGTTTGTCCTCCTGTCGCATAACACTGTGCGCGGCGCAGCGGGCGCGACGATTTTGAATGCAGAGTTGCTGGCGAGTCTCGGCAAGCTGGAACCGATTACAGAAGCTGTAGCGCGGGCCTGACTCGACCCACAAAATAGGGAATCTCCCCCATGAGCATCGTTGTGATGAAATTTGGCGGCACCTCGGTGGAAGACCCTGCCGCCATCACCCGCACGGCGAACATCGTCGCCGGACGCCTCAAGCAGGGCAAGCAACCCGTTGTTGTGGTCAGCGCGCTGGCTAAAGTCACCGATCAGTTGCTGCGCGCTGCTGCGTCTGCAGCCGTCGGCGACCGCACCGGCGCGCTGGCGATCAGCTCGCGCCTGCGCTGCCGTCATCGCGACACGGCTGCCGCGTTGGTCAAGGACTCAGCCGAGTTGGTCTCGGTCATCGACCAGAAGTTCGATTCGCTCGACGAGGTTCTGCGCGGCCTAGCCGCCATTCTCGAACTGACGCCGCGCATCTCCGACCTGGTGGTCAGCTACGGCGAGCGCATCTCCAGCCGCATCGTGGCTGCCGCATTCGCCGAGCGCGGCATCGACGCGGCCCACGTGGATGCTCGCAACGTCGTCGTCACCGACTCGCAGTTTCAGAAAGCTGTTCCTAACGACGCGCTGATCGAAAAGCGCGCGGCTGAACATCTGCGTCCTCTGATCGAGCAGGGCAAGGTCCCTGTCATGGGCGGCTTTGTCGCTTCGAACGAAGAAGGCATCACGACCACGCTCGGCCGCGGCGGCTCGGACTTCACCGGCGCGCTGGTCGGCGGCGCGCTGACAGCCGGCGCCATCGAGATCTGGACCGACGTCGACGGCATCATGACCTCCGACCCGCGCGTTTGCCCTGACGCGCTGCGCGTAAAGGTGATCAGCTTTGAAGAAGCGGCCGAGCTAGCCTACTTCGGCGCCAAGGTGCTGCATCCGGCGACCATTCTTCCGGCGGTCAAGAAGAACATTCCGGTGCTGGTGCTGAACAGCAAGAATCCAACTAACGAAGGCACGCGCATCATCTCGGTGGCGCCGCACTGTAAGAGCCCGTTCAAATCGATCGCGGTGAAGAAGAAGCTCTCCATCATCGATCTTGTCGCCAGCCGCATGCTGATGACGCACGGCTATCTCAAGGAAATCTTCACCATCTTCGACAAGCACAAGTGCCCGGTGGATATGGTGTCGACCAGCGAGGTTTCGGTCTCGCTGACCGTTGACTCGAATGAAAAACTTCCGGCCATCGCGGCCGAGCTTGGCCAGTTGGCGGACGTGAAGTACGAAGGCAAGAAAGCTCTTGTCTGTATGGTCGGCGAGGATATTCGCGGCCAACAGGGCATCGCCGCGCAGGTGTTCGCCGCGATCCGCCACATCAACGTGCGTATGATCTCGCAGGGCGCCAGCGAGATCAACATGAGCTTCATGATCGAGGAAGATGACGCAGATGAAGCGGTGCGTTCTCTGCATGCGGCCTTCTTCCAGAATCCTGACCCGTTGATCTTCGACGTCGAAGCGCAGAAAAGCCAGTTGTCAGTGGTCAGCAGTCAGTAATCAGTTGTCAGAGGTCGGCGAGGCGATTTTTGCCGATCCCTGTACACTGACACCAGATATTTATGCTGTTTCTCGTCCTTGGTAAAGGGAAGACCGGATCGCTGGTCGCCGAGGTAGCCCGCGAACGCGGCCACGGCGTCCGGGTTTACGACGTAAGCGAAAACAGGCATGCCTCGGCGCTGACGGCGCCGAACCTGGCCGGCGTTGACGTCGTGATCGACTTCACCACGCCCGAAGCGGCACTGGAAAACGTGCGCGCGGTGCTGGCTCTTGGCAGCCGCATTGTGGTCGGCACCACCGGCTGGTACGCTCATCTCGCCGAATTGAAAGAGATCGCCTATCGCCGCAATGGCGGCCTGCTTTATGGGACTAACTTCTCGATCGGCGTGCAGAAGCTGTTCAAGCTGACTGCCGAGCTCGGCAAACTCGACGGCTATCGGTTCTCCATCCGCGAGACGCACCACACCACAAAGCTCGACGCGCCCTCGGGCACGGCGCTCACGCTGAAGGAGATTCTGCTCGCGGCCAAACCCGGCGTCGATGTGCCCGTGGAATCGCAGCGGGTCGGCGATGCGCAGGGGGAGCATATCGTAATCGCACGCAGCGAGCATGACGTGATTGAACTGCGCCACGACGCCAACTCGCGACGCGGTTTTGCTCTGGGGGCGGTGCGCGCCGCCGAATGGCTGCACAACAAGACCGGCGCCTGGGAGTTCCGCGAAATCTTCGACCAGATCGAGGCGCATCATGGCTGAGCAGGGCATGTGTTTTGCGTCGGCCCTTGTTGGCGAGCTGAACTAGTCAAGATGCAGGACGCCGAACAGACGAGGCGGGAGCTTGGCCGGGTCTGCCTGTCGCCGCCTGATCCATCGTGGCCCGCCCATTTCCGGCGCGAACGCGAGCGTCTGCGGCCGTTTCTTGGATCCATTGCAAATGAGCTTCAACACTATGGCAGCACCGCTGTCGCAGGGCTCAGCGCCAAACCCATCATCGACATGATGGCCCCTGTGGGTTCGCTGGATGAGGCGGATGCGCTGGGCGGCGGTCTCGCGGCGGCGGGATATCGGAAGATCGATGCGGGCTTTTTCAAGCGGCGTTTCTTTCGCAGGAAAGTTGAGGACGCAGATCTCGCATATCACCTGCATCTGGCCATTTGCCCCACCTGGCCAATCAAAAATGAGCTCTTACTCCGCGATTGGCTGATTGAGCGGCCGGAGATCGCGTGCGCCTACGAGGAGCTCAAGAAGAAGCTTGCCGCGGAGCACGGCGAAGATATGCCGCGCTATACAGACGGAAAGACGCTGTTCCTGCGCGGCGTCGTCAATGAGGCGCGCCTTAGCCGAGGGCTTCCGATCGAGATCGATTGGAACGAATAGGGCCGGCGTCCATCGACTCCCGAATTTAGACAAGCGCCGCATAAATGACAATTCAATGGGAATTGTCACGCACGTTCCGTGCTAGCATGGGGGCCGTCGCAGTTCTGTCCGCGCGTCTCCGCGTTATACGCCAGTTCGCCGCGACCTACTAAAGGAGGCGGACATGATTTCCCGATCTGCCGCACTCGTTCTCGCTCCCGCTCTGCTCGCCGCCACAGCCTTTCCTGCTCTCGCCGCCGACTCCTCTACACCGGACGCCGGCGCCTCGAAGATACGCGTCGTGCGCCTCAGCGAGTCCAAGGGCGCGGTCCTGATGGATCGCGCGATCGGACGCGGATTTGAACACGCGATGGCCAATATGCCGATTGTGGAGGGCAGCAGCCTTCGCACCGACCAGGGCGTGGCGGAGGTCGAGTTTGAAGACAACAGCTCCCTGCGCCTGGCGCCGAACTCTACTGTTGAGTTTCCAAAGTTGGAACGGCTGGCGACGGGCGCCACTGTATCGACGGTGCGACTGGTGCGCGGCACGGCTTACGTGAGCCTGGTCAAATCGAAGACGGGCAATCCCTTTAGCCTCGCATTCGATCAGGAAAACGTGGCGCTCGAACCGGGCTCGCACGTGCGGTTGGATATGGATGAAAAGCAGGTCCGGCTGGCGATGCTCGACGGCTCGGCGCATGTGGAAGGCCCTGCGGGCACGGAAGAGATCGCGCGCAAGAAGACTCTGAACTTCAGCCTGGCGGATCAAACGCACTCAGTCGACAAGGACATCGCCTCGGAGCCCTTCGACGACTGGGACAAGACGGCCACCGGCTATCACGCGCGGACGGCGAGCTACAGCGCATTGAGCAGCAGTACGCCTTACGCGTACGGGCTGAACGACATGAGCTATTACGGCAGCTTCGCGGACCTGGGCGGCGGCTGCGGCTCGATGTGGCGGCCGTATTTCGCCAGCGCGGCATGGGATCCGTATTCGAACGGCGCGTGGGCGTTTTATCAGGGAGCGGGCTATTCGTGGGTGTCGCCCTATCCCTGGGGATGGACGCCGTACCACACCGGGACCTGGTCCTATTGCTCGGGCGCGGGTTGGGGATGGCTGCCGGGCGGCGGCTGGAATGGGCTAGGCAATGGAACTTCGCTCATCGCCGGCGCGACCGGAGGCAATGGAATCCAGCGGTTTCAGCCGAAGCCTGTGCGGCCCCCGCTGCCTGGCGAGCCGACGATCACCGCCGTCGGCCTCAAGCCGCCCGTAAGATCAGGGCTGGCTTCGCCTGAATCGTTCGTGTTCCGTAACGACTCGGCGGGCCTGGGGATTCCGCGCGAAGAGCTCGGCAAGCTGGACAAAGTTTCGCGACAGACGATGGAGCGCGGCTCGGCCAGCACGCATATCTACCTGAGCGCGCCGACGATTTCGAATGCGAATGTCCGCAGCGGCGCGAGTCAGAGCCTTGGCGCGGTGTCGATGCATCGCGGCTCGGCGCCATCGGGAGGCTATGCTGAGACCGGCGCGCGTGGCGAATTCGCAGGCTCGGGGAGAATGGGCAGCGCGCCCAGTTCCGTGACCAGTTCGGGGATGAGCCGGAGCGCAGGACCTTCTCCTTCCTCAGGGGGCGGACATTCGAAATAGACCGACGCCTTCCCTCGATTTGAGACAATGAGCCTTAACCCGGCGCTCCAGCGCCAGAACTGCCGGAACCAGCCAACTTTGGGCGCGAAGGATGAATCCTCGTTTATATGAACATGAAGACAAAATCGCATTTTGCAGCAATTGTGCTTGGGGCTCTGCTGGCAGGCGGACCGTCCCTCGGATGGAGTCAGGACAGCGCAAAGCAGGACATGAAGGATGCGGGTCACGACACGAAGACCGCCGCCAAGGACGTAGGCCACGGCACAAAGACGGGCACGAAAAAGGCTTACAACGCAACGAAACATGGAACCAAGAAGGCCTGGAACAAGACCAAGAACACCACCAAGGGTGCTGCCGACGGCGCCAAGGATGGAGCACAGAAGCCTTCGCAATAGCGAGAGCCTTCCGTGCGAATGTGGAAGCGGCCGGTTTTAATCGCTGGCCCTGCTTGAACGCTGGGCCGGTTTCTAACGCTGGTCGAGCGAGAAGATCACGCTGACCGTGGTTTCTACCTCCACCGGCTCGTTGTTCAACATGTAGGGCCGGTAGCGCCAGGTTCTCACCGCTTCCATGGCGGGCCCACGCAGCATGGGCGGACCGCTCAAGACATGCAGATTGGCGATGTTTCCCTGTTTAGTGATCGTGGCGCCTAGCACGATTGTTCCGGCCAAGTGTGCGCTCTTGGCGTATTCCGGATAGATGGGCGCTGTCCGATGCAGCAGCATGCCTTCGGCTACTCCCGCCGAAATGGCGGACTTGGACGGCACTACCTTCAGGTCGCGTGAGCCGTTGAAGAGTTGGCCTGGCAAGGCATTGCCGGCCTCCATTGCGCCTGGAGCAAAACTTCCGGGGGCTTGCTCAGGCGGCGCAGGCTTCCTGATCGAGCCGGCTATTTTGGAGGGGGTGTTGAGTTGAGCGTCCATCATCGCCGAGGAGACAGGCGCAGCCTGCTCCGTATCGGCCCCGGCGATGGGGGTAGCCGCCGACGGCTTTGCGGCCTTGGGGGCAACCGGCGCTATAGCGGCTGGACTGGTCTTCGTCTCTGATGGAGGGTCCGGCTGCGGCACGACCACAGTCTGCTCTGGCGCAGCCGCCGGCGTTTTCGCTCCAGAGTGAGACATGAAGATCATCATGACCAGACCGATGACGACGGCTGGTATTCCAGCCATCAGCGCCCAACGCACCCATGGCTGCTGAGCCTGCGTGGAAGACTCGGACTCAAGCTGCCGGAAGGTCGGCGCCGCCGGAGCGGCCGGGGCTGGAGCAGGTTCAGGAACGGCGGCCTGAACGCGGGCTTGCTGTGCGCGCGAGACAAGCTGCGGCCCGCTCACCACTGCTGCGCGCTCATTCCTTCTCGCATCTGGAGCAGCCGCGGCCTGAGGCGGCGCCGCTGGCGGCTTTTGAGACGCCTGCAGTGCAGGCTGGATCCAAAGGCTATCCCATGCGCTGAAATCTTCTGACGGTGAGGACGCGCCAGCTTCCTCGGTCTTCGGCTGTGCGGCGGTTGGACGGCGCAACTCCTCAGGCTCAATCTTTGGCGGCTCGATCTTTGGCGCTTCAGTCTTGGGCTGTGGCGTGACGCGGTGGGCTTCGGCCTCTTTAGGATCTCGATAAAAATCGGCGATGCGAAGCTCACCCTCTTGCGGCTCCGCCGGGGCAGTCGTCCGAGGGGCTGAGATTGGCGCTGGGGTTGGAGCAGGCGCCGGGCGTCGAGGTTCAACAAACTGCGGACGAGAAGGAACGCTGTAGCTTTGCGACTCGGGAACCGGCGTGGAAATCGGCGGCTCCGGCGCGACCTTTGTCGCGGGAAGAAGGAAATCCGCCGGATTGAGTGGAGGATCCTCCACCGGAATTGGTCCGGCCTGGACCAATGTGACGGCCGGCTCGACATCGGCTTCGATGGGCGGCTCGGCATCCTGGGGGAGAGGGAGGAAATCGCGGGCCCCGGCGCGCATGCACTCGCGCAGAAGATCGGCATCGTCGCGCATCGAGTACACCATGACCACGGAGGTGTTATATGCGGCGATCTTCTGAATGATCTGCAGAGCGTAGCTTTCATCGCTGTCGACGTCGATCATCACGACGTCGAAGTTCTCTTCCATCAGGAGCGGGATATCGGCGAGGGTCGCGGGATAGTCGATGAACTCGCGCACAGTACGGCCGTCGGCGCCGGAGAGGGCGTTGTTCATTACGCGGCGATGCGCCGCGTTCGGTCCAATGAGGGCGATCACTGCGCCGGTGGAACTGGCGCGTCCGGACTTTGTATCCTGCAACGTAGTCGCCATTTCGGTTCTGCCGCTCATCATCTCTTTTTATCCTTCTCGCCAAAACGCGGGATATGCCGCCGCAATCTCTTGCGTGCGGGCTCACCCGCGATCTTGCACAACGGGCGCGCCTCAAATATGCGGGCGTGCGCCGCGGCGCTGAGCGCTGCGCAGAATCTGTTTGAGATCTGGAAGGAAAAATTGGAACCGCGCCTGCAACTCTATTTTTGGCTACTTTGCAGGGTGGAGCTTAGCAACACGATGAACAACGGCCACGATGCAGCGAACGCAAAATGCTGGTTGGATTCCCCTGTGAAGAGAATGGTAAACGCGTTGCATGCGGCGCGAAATAGCCACATGAAACGCCGCACATGCCTTTGGTCACGAAAACCATTGTTGTAGAGCTTGATTTTTGGAACGAGGTTTGCTTTCCAACACTCCGTCTGCCCGCGCGTATGCCACAGAACCTTTAATCTGGTCCTCATGCTTTTACAACACGCGGTGACTAACGACATTCCCGCAATCGTGGCGCTGGAGCGCATGGCCTTCGCCCGACGGTTTGTCGGCCAGTGGAGCGAAGAGCGCCACCGGGCTACTCTCGCCGGCGACGACGCACGCTATCTGGTCTGGAAAGCCGATTCTGGAGCATTGGAGGCGTATGTCATCCTTCGGGGACTAGGGGAGGACAATCGCGCCATCGAAGTGAAACGAGTCGTCGTGGCTGCGCCCGAACGGGGACTGGGCCGGAAGATACTTACTGACGTCATCCGGATGGCGTTCGAAGAGCTCGGCGCCCACCGGCTCTTTCTCGACGTCTACGAGGACAATGCTCGCGCGCGCCATCTTTACGAGAGCCTGGGCTTTGTTTATGAAGGGGCGCTTCGGCAGGCCGCGCGCAGAGACGGGACATGGTTCGACCTGCGGCTGATGTCGATGCTGGAGAGCGAATATCGTGGCCGCCTGTAGATGCAGTGCGAAAAAAGCTCTTCTCATTCCAGCGGCTTCAGGTCCTCAAGGGTCGTGGGAATCAGCTCTGCGACCGTGGGATGGATGTGAACCGAGTGCGTGAGCAATGACGCCGGCTGCTTCGCGTACATGGCGGTGAGGATGCAGTGAATGGCTTCGTCGCCGCCGACCCCGAATACGGTGGCGCCAAGAATTTGCTGCGTGTCGGCATCGACGAAAATCTTGATGAAGCCGTAGGTTTCGCCTTTCTCGATGGCGCGAGCGATGCGCGTCATCGGACGCATGCCGACAAGGACGCGCTTTCCTTGCTTGCGCACTTCGCTTTCCGACAGACCGATATGGGCCAGCGGAGGATCGATGTACAACGCGCTGGCGGGAATGCGGTCACTCACGCGGCGCTTGGCGCCCTGAAGAAGATTGTCGGCGACGATCTCAAAGTCGTTGTACGACGTGTGCGTGAATGCGCCGCGGCCGTTGCAATCGCCGATGGCGTAGATTCCCGGCGCAGATGTGCGCAGTTCGTCATCGACCTCGATATACCCGGACTCGTTGGCCTTGACGCCGGCCGCGGCAAGATTCAAATCGTGCGTATTGGGCGTGCGGCCGACGGCGAGCAGAACGTGAGAGCCCAACACATGGGGTTCTCCCTCTCGGCACTCCAGGCCCACAGCGATCTCGCCGGCTCGTTGTTCGAGGTGGATGCAGCAGGCATTTACGCGGACCTGAATGCCTTCGGCCTCGAGGATCTCGCGAATTGCGGCTGAAGCGTCTTCATCTTCATGCATCGCCAGGCGCGGCTTACGGTCGACGACGGTCACCTCGGAACCAAAGCGGCGAAACATCTGAGCGAACTCTAGACCGACGTAGCCTCCGCCGACCACGACAAGATGGCGCGGCAGATCCTTCAGCTCAAGAATGCTCGTGCTGGTGAGGAATGGCGCCGAATCGACGCCTGGCATTTTGGGTATGGCGGGACGAGCGCCGACGTTGAGGAATATGTTTTCGGCTTCGAGCAGATCGTCTCCAACGCGGAGCGTCTTCGCCGACTCGAAGGCCGCCGTGCCCGTGAACACCGTGCAATTCTTCGTATCCCGCAGCCACTTTTCTACGCCCTGGCGGGATTTGAGAACAATCGCATCTTTCCGAGCCATTACCGCCGCGAGATCGATGCTGACCGGTCCCGCCTTGACGCCGTAGTCCTGGGCGCGGCGCGCAAGCTGGGCCGCGTGAGCGCTGGCCACCATCGCTTTTGTGGGCGTACAGCCGGCGTTCACGCAGGTTCCGCCGAAGAGCTTCCGCTCGACGAAGCCCACCTTGCGTCCCGCCCCTGCAAGACGAACTGCGAGGGACGGGCCTGCCTGCCCTGCCCCGACGACCACGGCATCAAACGTGTATTTCATCCAAGCCTCAGCGCAATGCTAATGCTTGGATGTCGGGAGCTGGCGATGTGGACTGCGCTAAGCCGTCTGCTTGATCGGAAATTCGTTCTGCCTGTAGACGCAGCCATGGGTGGCGACCAGCTTCGTTCGGGCGCGGAAGAGGCGGGATTTGATCGCAGCCTCCGAGATGCCGAGGAGGTTTTGCGTTTCATCGATCGACTGCTCGCGAATCAGCCGCAATTCGGCAACGACGCGCAAGTGACAGGGCAGCCCCTCGATGGAGCGCACCAGACGGCCATAGGTCTGGCTCTGCTCGCAGAAATCTTCCGGACCTGGACGGACGTCGGCGACATCAAAGGCGCCGGGGTTTTCTTCCGTACCCACGCCTTCGACAGAAATCTCGCGGCGCCTGCGGTGCTTGCGCAGGATCATCAGCGACGAGTTGATTGTGATGCGCACGATCCAGGAGTAAAACTGCGCCTCTCGCCTGAAATGCGCCAGCCCCGAGTAGGCCCTCATAAAAGCGTCTTGCAGAGCGTCTTCTGCGTCTTCGCGGTTCTTGGTAAAAGAAAACGCAATCCGATAGAGTGCTTTGGCATAGAGGCCATAGAGCTCGGCAAAGGCCGAGCTCGATCCTGCCTGGGCAGCCGCAATCAGCTTCTGCTCCAGGTCACGCCGCTTCAGGTCCGATTGTGAATTGTGAGTCAATTTGCGGTCAAGTGTCTTCAAGGCGCGCTCCTTAGATTCTGGGGAAGAGAATGGACGTCGCTCAACTACTGCGATTTTCACGACGCGCGTGACTATTCACATCTCGAAATCGAGGGGATTTCCGCCCCCCAATTTCCATAGGCTTGTGTATTTAGTTTTCTCCCGGCGTTGAAAACGCAACAGGCCAATTGGAAGGTTATGGTTATCCCTCTATCGGGCTACTGGTTTTCATCCTTTCGCATCGGTGTTACAGCTTGAACATCTAAAAGGCTATGAGTTTGCCTGTTTCTGTACTGGATTTGGTTGGAATGCGCACGGATGAGTCCGCCGGAAGCGCGATTGCCCGGTCTGTGGATTTGGCGCGGCAGGTGGAAAAGTTAGGTTATCGGCGTTTCTGGCTGGCGGAGCATCACTCCATCGAGGGTTTGGCTTGTTCGGCGACGGCGTTGCTGATTGAGCGCGTGGCGTCGGCGACCGAGACGATCCGCGTAGGCAGCGGCGGCGTGATGCTGCCCAATCATGCGCCGCTGGTGGTGGCCGAGCAGTTCGGCACGCTCGAAGCGCTTTTCCCCGGACGCATCGATCTCGGTTTGGGCCGTGCGCCGGGCGGCGACTTCCTGACCATGCGGGCGCTGCGCCGCGATCTGCGGCAAACGGGCGAGGACTTTCCGGAGTTACTCGAAGAGTTGCGGAACTATCTTGGACCGGAGAAGCCGGGGCAGGCGGTCAAAGCGATTCCCGGCCGCGGCAGCAATGTGCCGATCACGCTGTTGGGTTCGAGCGACTTCAGCGCGCGATTGGCGGCGGCTCTGGGATTGCCTTTTGCCTTCGCCGCACACTTCGCGCCCGATCTGCTGGAAGCGGCCTCGCGGCTGTATCGCGAGAACTTCCGGCCGAGCGAGACGCTCCAGGAGCCGTGGCTGATGGTCGGCGTCCAGGTGATCGCGGCAGAAACCGACCGCGCGGCGCAGCGGCTGTTCACGACGCCGCAGCAACGCTTTCTGCGCCTGATTCGCAACCAGCCGGTGGAGCTGCTGCCTCCGGTGGATTCGATGGACGCGGTGTGGAGCGACTGGGAGAAGACGCTTGTGGACGCTAAGCTGCGCGCGGCGATTGTCGGCTCGGAGAGCACTGTGCAGACGGGCCTGGAGCGACTCATCGCGGCGACTGGCGCAGATGAGGTCATCGTGGTGACCGATACTTATGATGCGGAGGCCCGGCTGGAGTCGTATCGGCGCGTAGCTCAAATCGCAGACCTCATCGAAACCCGCATCAAAACCAAGGCGGCGACTGTTACAGCCGGAGACGCACGATAAAACTTCTCTCGTCGCCAGCAATAAGGGGACGATCTTCAACCGCTATACTTGACGGGCGCTCCGCGCGAGCGAGAAGGAGATGCCTTGCGCGTCGGTCTATTCACCCGCGAGTATCCGCCTCTGGTGTACGGCGGCGCAGGCGTGCATGTGGATTATCTGAGCCGTGAGCTCGCCCGCCAGATCGAAGTCGAGGTGCATTGCTGGGGACCGCAGCAGGCCGATGAAGGCCGCCTGCAGGTGCGCGGCGCCGAACCCTGGGCCGAGATCACCAACGGCACGGAAGGCAAGTTCAAGGGCGCGCTCGAAGCGCTGAGTTTGAATCTGACGCAGATCAAGGCGCTCGAAAACATCGATATTGTCCATACGCATACCTGGTACGTGTCGATGGCCGGATATCTGGCCAAGAAGCTCTACAACATTCCATTTGTTTTAACCACGCATTCGCTCGAGCCTTTGCGCGCATGGAAGGCCGAGCAGCTTGGCAGCGGCTATGCGATGAGCTCATGGATGGAGCGGACCGCAATTTTGGACGCCGATGCGATCGTAGCGGTCTCGCAGGGGACGAAGGCGGATATTCTGCGAGCTTATCCCGAGGTTGATCCGAATCGGATTCACGTCATCTATAACGGCATCGATCTGGCGGAGTACCAGAAAACCGAAGACAAAACGGCTCTGACCGAGCATGGCGTCGATCTGTCGATTCCCTATGTCTTGTTTGTCGGCCGCATCACGCGTCAGAAGGGCGTGACGCACCTAGTGGACGCGATCGGCCATATGCCGCCGGAGACGCAGGTGGTGCTGTGCGCAGGAGCGCCCGATACGCCGGAGATCGCGGCCGAGCTGCGTGAAAAGGTGGAGAGGGCGCGGCGAACTCATCCTCACATTGTCTGGATTGAAAAGATGCTGACGCGGCGGGAAACCATCCAGCTCTACAGCCATGCACGGGTATTCTGCTGCCCATCGGTTTATGAGCCGTTCGGGATCATCAATCTTGAGGCGATGGCCTGCCGCGCGCCGGTGGTTGCCAGCGCCACAGGCGGCATCAAAGAAGTGGTGGTCGATGGAGAGACGGGATATCTGGTTCCCTTCGATCAGGACCCGGTGACTAGTTTTCCGCGCAATCCAGAGACATTTGCTCGCGATCTGGCGGCGCGCATCAATCAATTGCTCGGAGACCCGGCGACGTGCAGGAAGTTTGGCGAAGCTGGACGGCGGCGGGCGGAAGAGATTTTCAGCTGGACGGCGATCGCGCAACAGACGATCGAGTTGTATCGGAACCTGATCGATCGGCGGAAGGCGCCGCGGTAAGACGCGAGGGCTGGTCTGCAGCGGAATCGAAAATACCTAGAACATTTGGAAGAGTGAATGAAGCTGACCGAATTCGACGGACGCAGACGGGTTGTGATCGAGGAAGTCACGCCGCAGATCGATGGCGGCAGGTTTCCGGCTAAACGCACGGTGAGCGACCAGGTGCGCGTGGAAGCCGATGTCTTCACCGATGGACACGACGCGATCGCGGTTGCGCTGCTGGCGCGACGCGAAGGCGCGCGCGAGTGGACCGAGATTCCCATGCAGCCGCTGGTGAACGACCGCTGGTTTGCTGCCTTTCGCGTGAGCGAGTTGGGCCATTACGAATTTAAGGTCCAGGGCTGGGTCGATCACTTCGAGACCTGGCAGGGCGATTTGCTCAAGCGCATCGCAGCCGAGACCGACGCGCCGGTGGATTACCTGATCGGCGCCGATTTGGTTGCGGCTGCGGCGGCGCGCGCGACGGCAGTAGATCATGTGTGGCTGCGCGACCGGGCTGGGGTTTTGCGATCGGGCGCCGCGCCGGCCTCGCTGCGGACGCATGCAACCGACCCCATGCTGCATGAGCTGGCTTTGCGCTATCCCGACAAGCGCTTTGCGACAGAGTCCGAGCCGCTGCGCGTCGTGGTCGATCCGGAACGGGCTCGCTTCAGCTCATGGTACGAATTTTTCCCGCGCTCGACAGCGATGGAGGCTGGAAAGCATGGAACTTTCGCCGACTGCGAGAGGCGCCTCGATTATGTCGCAGGCATGGGATTCAACGTCGTCTATTTACCGCCGATTCATCCCATCGGGCGCACGTTTCGGAAGGGCCGCAACAACTCGCCCGAAGCGCAAGCCGGCGATTACGGCAGCCCTTGGGCGATCGGCGCAAGCGAAGGCGGACACAAATCCATCCTGAGTGAGCTGGGGACGGTCGACGATTTCAAGCGCTTCGTGGCCAGGGCGAAGTCGCTCGATCTTTCCGTCGCTCTGGATATAGCGTTTCAGGCGGCTCCAGATCATCCTTATGTGCGCGAGCACGAGGCGTGGTTTCGCAAGCGGCCGGACGGGACGATTCAGTACGCGGAGAATCCGCCCAAGAAGTATCAGGATATTTATCCCTTCGATTTCGAGAGCGAAGACTGGGCCGGCATGTGGGAGGAGCTGAAGAGCGTCTTCCTCTATTGGATCGGCCTGGGCGTCACGATTTTTCGCGTCGACAACCCGCACACCAAGGCGTTTCCCTTCTGGGAGTGGGTGATCACCGAGATCAAGCGCTATCATCCCGAGGTGTTTTTTCTCGCCGAAGCCTTCACGCGCCCGAAGATCATGTACCGGCTGGCCAAGATCGGCTTCGGCCAGTCATATACCTATTTCCCGTGGCGCAACGGCAAGCAAGAGCTCACGACTTATCTCACCGAGCTGACGCAGACGCCGGTGCGCGAGTTTTTCCGCGCGAATCAATGGCCCAATACGCCCGACATCCTGACCGACTTTTTGCAGATGGATGGGCGACCTGCGTTTGCGATCCGGCTTCTTCTGGCGGCGACGCTTGGAGCAAACTATGGAATCTACGGCCCGGCGTTCGAGCTACAGGAGAACAAGCCTGTGCGCCAAGGCAGCGAAGAGTATCTCGACTCCGAGAAGTATGAGATTCGCCACTGGGACCTGGACCGGACCGACAGCCTACAGCCTCTGATTGCGCGCGTGAACGAGATTCGGAATACGAACGCGGCGCTGCAGAACGACTGGTCGCTGCGCTTTCACTTCTGCGAGAACGATCAACTCATCTGCTACACCAAAGAGTCCGCCGATCGGTCGAATTTGCTCCTGACGGTCGTCAATCTCGATCCTCGCCGCACGCAGATGGGATTTGTCAATCTGCCGCTGGAGGAACTGGAGATTCCGCAGGATCGCGGCTTTGAAGCCGAGGATTTGCTGAGTGGCGAGCGCTATCTCTGGCAGGGCCCGCGGAATTATGTCGAGTTGAACCCTGCGCAACGGTCGGGACACATTTTGAGGATTCATCGCCGGTTGAAGGCGGAAACGGACTTTGAGTATTTTCTCTAGAAGCGGTCGCACAAATTGTTAGGGGATAATTGAAAGTGTCCCTCGTGCAGGACCGATCGCCGCAACTCTAAAAGGCGCATCCAACTTCCCTGGAGAACGTCTGCGTGAAGAAGCTAGCAAGCGCACTTGATCCTCTGTGGTACAAAGACGCGATCATCTACGAGCTACACGTGCGCGCCTTCGCGGACTCCAACGGAGACGGCATCGGCGACTTTCCGGGGCTGCTCTCGAAGCTCGACTATCTGCAGGAACTCGGCGTCACCTGCATCTGGCTTCTGCCGTTCTTTCCATCGCCGCTGCGCGATGACGGATACGACATTGCGAACTACGTCGATGTGAATCCGTCGTACGGCACGCTGAGCGACTTCAAGGCCTTTCTGGATGCGGCCCATCAGCGCAACATGCAGGTGATGATCGAGCTGGTCATCAACCACACCAGCGATCAGCATCCATGGTTCAAAGCTGCGCGGCTTGCGCCGCCGGGGTCGGCGCAGCGCGACATGTATGTGTGGTCCGATACGGACCAGCTTTATAAGGACGCGCGCATCATCTTTACGGACACGGAGAAGTCGAACTGGACGTGGGATGAGACAGCGAAGGCCTATTATTGGCATCGCTTCTTTTCCCATCAGCCGGATTTGAACTTCGACAATCCGCTGGTGATCGAAGAAGTTTTGAAGGCGATGCGCTTCTGGCTCGACATGGGGGTCGACGCCATGCGCATGGATGCGATTCCTTATCTGCTCGAGCGCGACGGCACCAACTGCGAGAACCTTGCCGAGACGCACGCGGTTATCAAAGCCATTCGAGCCGCAATCGACGAGGGCTACGCCAACCGGCTGGTGCTTGCGGAGGCGAACCAGTGGCCGGCGGACGTGCGTCCCTACTTTGGCGACGGCGACGAGTGCCACATGGCGTTTCACTTTCCGCTGATGCCGCGCATTTATATGGCGCTCCGCCAGGAGGATCGCCTGCCCATCACGGACATCATGGCGCAGACGCCGCCGATCCCCGATAGCTGCCAGTGGGGTTTGTTTCTGCGCAACCACGACGAGCTGACGCTGGAGATGGTGACCGACGATGAGCGCGATTACATGTACTTCGCGTACTCGGCCGATCCACGCATGCGCGTCAACGTGGGCATCCGACGGAGGCTCGCGCCGCTGGTAGACAACAACCGGCGCCGCATCGAGCTGCTCAATTCCCTGCTGCTCAGCTTTCCCGGCACGCCGATTCTCTACTATGGCGACGAGATCGGCATGGGCGACAACATCTATCTCGGCGACCGCAACGGCGTGCGCACGCCGATGCAGTGGACCTCGGATCGCAACGCCGGCTTCTCGCGCTGCGATCCGGCGCGGCTCTACTTTCCGGTGATCATGGATCCGATCTACGGATACCAGGTGGTGAACGTCGAGGCGCAGACCAGCGATCAATCGAGCCTGCTGCACTGGACGCGCAACATGATCGCGCTGCGCAAGCTGTTTCAGGTCTTCGGGCGTGGGTCTCTCACGTTTCTCAATCCTGCGAATCGGAAGGTGCTTGCCTACCTGCGCGACATGGAGCGCCCCGACGGCTCGCACGAGACGGTGCTGTGCGTCGCCAACCTGAGCCGCTTCGCGCAACCTGTTTCGCTTGATCTCGCGCTGTTCTCCGGCATGCAGCCGGTGGAGATGTTGGGCTACGTATCGTTTCCAACGATCACCGAAGAGCCTTACTCACTCACGCTGGCGCCATATTCGTTCCTCTGGCTTGAATTGCAGCCGACGAGCGAAGTTCCTGAGATGCTGCCGGAGCCGACGATCGAATCGGCGGATACGATCGTCGAGCAGCCGGTCGGCGAGATCGACCTTTTGACGCACGGCTGGCTTGGTTGGCTTTCCGGCCATGGTTCGACGCTGCTGGCGACGGCCCTGCCCGAGTGGCTGCCTCGACAGCGTTGGTTCGGCGCCAAGGCGCGCGCCATTCAATCCGTGCAGACTCTTGATTGGGTCGAACTCAACGCAGTCCCCCCCTCCGCTGACTCCACACACCCAGAGAAGCTATCGGCAGCGCTCGTCTTCATTGAGGTTCAATACGCGACAGGCGCGAGCGATCTCTATCAATTACCTCTGGCGATCAGTCTAGCCACGGAAGGAAGCAGTGTTGCGACCAACTCGCCGCAGAGCGTGATCGCGACCTTCAGCTCGCTTTCCGGCGCTGCCGTTCTGCACGATGCGACGATCCGCGAGGACACGCGCCAGAACCTGCTCAAGCTGATCGAGCAGAACGCGACTCTGCCCATGTCGGCAAAAAATGTCGCCGCGAGTGCGAGCGTTGCAACGCCACATGCAGAAACGCCACCGACTACAGGAGCCTCGGTAGCTCCCGTTTCGATCAGCGCGCAACCGGGCGAAGCTGCAACGGGACCGCGCTCAACCGCGCCCGCGCCATCTGCGGCGCAACGCATGCAACCGCGCGAATCTCCCTCGGCGGGAAATCCTGTCCCAAGGGCAGGCCGTCTCGATGCGCACATATCGTCACTGCTGAAAGAGCATCCTGTTCAGCACCCAGCTTCGCGCGTGGGATCGGCCGAGCAATCGAATACGTCGATCCTGTATGGAAACAAGCTGATCCTCAAACTCTTCCGCCGGCTGCAGCCGGGCGAGAATCCTGACGTGGAGATCGGGCGTTTCCTAACCGAGGTAGCGCATTTTCCTAACATTGCGCCGTTCATGGGCGAGATCACGATGACGCCGGCTGCCGGCGAGGCGACTACGACTGCGATGCTGCAAGGACTGATCGCCAACGAGGGCGACGGCTGGGAGTGGTATCTCGATCAGCTCGGTGACTTCTTCAAAGCAGTCGAGCATGTTGCGGCCACGCAAAACTCCGAAGAGCTGGATCGCATTGCGCGAGAGCACGCCAAGTCCGCCATCGAAGCCGCAGGCCTGCTGGGCCAGCGCACGGCGGAGATGCATCTGGCCTTGGATACGCAGACGCAGGACCAGGCGTTCTGCGCAGAACCGTTTCGCGCCGCCGAGCTCGAACAGGATGTGCGCCGGATCGAGGCGCAGCTTGCGCAGGTTGTGGAAACGCTCAAGTCGAAGTTCGCGGGCCTGGAAGACTCTGTTGCCGATCTGGCCGCCGAGTTTCTTTCCCGCCGCCGCGAACTTCTCGCACGCATTCGCGCGCTGGCGAATCTCAAAGCAGCCGGCCAGCGCATTCGCATTCACGGCGACTATCATCTCGGACAAGTTCTGCGGACGGCGGATAAGGCCAGCAAGGGCGCGCCAGGAATCGGCGATTTCGTGATCCTCGATTTTGAAGGCGAGCCGGCGCGCACGCTCGCTGAACGCCGCCAGAAGCAGTCGCCGCTGAAGGATGTGGCCGGGATGCTGCGTTCGTTTTCTTATGCCGCGCACTCGGGACTCGATCGGTACACGGGCGGCGCCGCGGAGAACCCAGCTGCTGCTGAAGATGCGGCGAAGCTCACGGCGTGGGCAACTCGGTGGGAGGCCGCCGTAGCGGGCGAATTTCTGCGCTCGTATCATCAGCACATCGGCGCGAAGCCCGACTTGCTGCCGGCAAGAGAACAGGGGCAAATTCTTCTCAAAGCCTATATGCTCGAAAAAGCGTTGTACGAATTGCTGTACGAGTTGAACAATCGTCCCAAGTGGGTGAGCATACCCTTCGCCGGCATCTTAGGGTTGTAGCGCAACAGGAGTGAACGAGACGCAGGATGGCGACAACGAATCCAATGGTCGACGCCGGCGCCGCTTCCGTAGAATCGGGCGGCAGCGTGCTCGTAATGCTGCCAGGCACTCAGCCGGCGCAGATCGACGCCATTGTAGCCAACCTGACGGCGTCGATGCCAAGCGAAAATCTGGTTATCGCGGCGCCCGAAGGAACGACCTCGGATTCGAACGCCAAGGTTCACTTTGTCGAGCTTCCGGCAGGCCAGCCTTCGTGGACTCTCACAGCCGGAGACTTTGTCAGCGCACACCAGCTCGCAGAAAAGAACAATGCGCACGCGATTCTCCTGCTGGGCGCAGAATCCTCTTCTCTGTCTTCGACGGCGCTGACGTCTCTGGCGCAGGCGGTGACCGCAAACTCGGCCGACCTGGCGATCCCCTGCTACGAGTTGCCGCCGCGCGCCGGCCTGGTCAATTCATCGATTCTCTATCCAGTCAGCCGCGCGCTGTTTGCTACGCGCGTACGTTTTCCTCTGGCCATCGATCTTGGCCTGTCGCTGGGCATGGCGGAGCGTCTCGGCGCCGCCGCGCAACGCTACGTCGCGCTGAACCAAAGCGAATCTCCTTTGTGGGTCGTCAATGAAGCGATGGTTGCGGGAATGAAGATCGATGAAGTCGAAGTCGGCGCTCGCGAGTTGCCCCAGCCTCCCGATCCGGATTTGAATACGATTCTGCCCTTCGTCACCGGTTCGCTCTTTGCAGACATCGAAGCCAAGGCGGCGTTCTGGCAGCGGGCGCGCATCTCCCAACCACTGCGCAGACAAACGTCTTTGACTTCGTCTGTAACGACAGACAGCTCCGCTGAGGCCGCATCGATGCTGCAGGGCTTTCGTCTGGCGTACGCCAATTTGCGCGAGATCTGGGGATTGGTGTTGCCTCCAAACACGCTACTTGGGCTGAAGCGGCTGTCGCTGATTGAGGGCGCCGCGTTTCGCATGCCGGAGAGTTTGTGGGCGCGCATCGTCTACGATTTCCTGATTGCCTACAGGCTACGCACGATTAATCGTGGACACTTGCTTGGCGCGCTGATTCCCCTCTATCTTGCCTGGGTTGCAAGCCACATCAACGCCATCGCGTCCGGCGAAGATCCGGAGCGCCACATCGATACGCACGCCGCGGCGTTCGAAGCAGAGAAACCATATCTGGTGGCCCGCTGGCGCTGGCCAGATCGCTTTAACCCATGAGATGCCGGGCTGCAGTTCTTTCATGTTGGGCCGAGGTTGACGAAGGTTCGAAGGAGCAAATCCGATGTTCAACTTCTTAGCGATGATGCAGATTCAGACCGCCGAATCCAGGCCGCCGCTTTACGCTGACAACGCGAGCATCCTACACCACATGTCGGATGCGCTCAATCAGTCGCTCTATCGCGTGCTTTCGCTGCTGATTGCCGTTCTGCCAGGACTTCTTGCGTTCTTTGTCGCGCTGGCTATTTTCACCGTGATCGGGATGGTCGCGTCTGCTGTTTTGCGGCGGGCCTTGGGGTGGGTTCGCTTTGACGATCGCCTCAGCCACTACCGCACAACCGCCGGCGACTGGACACCGGCAAGCGCGCCGACGGCGATTGTGTCGCGGGTGGCGTTCTGGGGCTGCGTCTTTCTCGGATTGATCATTGGCGTTTCTGCCTTCGATGCGTCGTATGCCACGGCTGCCACGCTGCCGATCTCGCTGCTGCCTTATTTGACGCATGCTGTCGGCGCGATTCTGCTTCTCATAGCGGGCACACTGATTGCGCGCTTCCTGGCGCGGTCGGTGTTGATTGGCGCAGTGAATGCCCAGTTGCAGTACGCGCGTTTCTTATCGTTGGGCGTGAAGTGGCTGGTTCTAGTGCTCACTGCCGCGATGGTGCTCGATCATCTTGAGGTTGGCGGCGCGGTTGTGGAACTTGCCTTTGGCATTCTGTTCGGCGGAATTGTGCTCACGTTGTCGCTGGCGATTGGTTTGGGATCACGCGACCTGGTGAGCCGTTCGCTCGAAAGCCATGTGGAGCGGACCGCGGATCGGAATCTGGAGAGCGCGCCTCCCGCGGCCAGCGTGTCGGGCGAAACGCTGCGGCATTTCTGATTTTGGGCTCAGCTTGCGTGAAGCGCGGCGATCTCGTAGTTCTCGATTGAGGGGATGGCGAATTCGATCGCATCGCCGACAGCGTGGAATGGAACGGTTCGCTCCGAACGAAGCAGTTCGACGCGCGTGATATGTCTTCCGGCGGGGACGCGAAAGCGGACTTTCTGCTCGCCGATGGGGTAGAACTCGCGCACCCAGCCGCGATGCAGGTTGGGGTTGGTGTAATTGAGCACGTGGAGCGCAAAGCCGGGCTCGGTCTCCCATGCGAAGACTTCGATGAGGCCTTTGCCTTCGATGCGGACCGGTTGATCTTCGCCGGCGACCCAGCGAATAGAGTTCTGCAGCAGTTGACTCAAATCGGTATGGCCGGAGAGCCACATTGTGGCTTCGATGTCGCCTGGGATGTAGACCAGGCGGCTCTTGCCTTTTTCGCGAACCACCGCAGCGGGCTCATTGGTGTGCGGCGTCGGCGGATACGAAAGCTCGGGCGGATACGCGACATAGCCCGGAACGACGGTCAGCACAGGGTTCTCAACCGGCGCCAGAGGCACGCGAAACTCCGAGCCTGGAATCCAATGCGTATCGATGAAGCCGTCGACAATGGGATGCGGGCGTTCGATGCGAGCCAAATAAGGATTGCTGTTGCCGCGTCGGCTTACAACCTCACCCGTCGCGTGGATGCCGAAGACGTCGGCGAGCCCGAAGTTCTTGCGGCGCTCGTTCGTCTCCGTGTACATGCTGGTTTCGAAGGTCGCGAGCAGTGAGCCGCCCTGTTCCACATAAGCGCGCAACTGCCCGCATTGTTCATCGCTGAGCAGCGCAATGTTGGGCAGGATCAGAGCGGAGTATTTCTTGAGGCGCTCGGGCTGCAGGCGGTCTTCGTGCACGAAGTCAAAAAGAAAGCGGCCTTCGAGCAGCGCGTAGTAGATGGCGTCGATGGTCTGCTGCATCGAGGCTTTGTAGGGCTGCTTGTAAAAGAGCTGCGTGCGCTGGCCGAAGACGACGCCGATGGTTGCGACAGGTGCGCCTTTGTTAACGAAGTGCGCATCGTGGCGCGCAGACCAGTCGAAGAAGTCGCGGCCGATCTTCTTCCAGCGCAGGTCTTCGCCGAGTCCGGTCTCGCCGCCGATGACGTGATAATAAGGCACCAGACCGCTGGCCGCTGTTTGCGCGAACCAGGTCTGCGCTTCGGCTGCGGACTTCGTCACCTGGCGCCAGCGGATCGGGCCGGTGGACCAGGCGCCAGTAATATTAGTGGCCATTTTGCCATCAAGCACCGCGTTGCAGACGCGGCCCTGTTGCGCAGCGCCCCAGACAGGCTGATCTTCGCCGCCGCGGCCCTGATTGTCGGCCTGAAACCAGTGGCAGGTTTCGCCGAGTTGCGCGAGGTTGGGCGTGGCGTGAATGCCGCCGCCCATGTTGAGGAAGTAGAAGCTTTCAGCTTTCTTGTCCTGCGCGATCGAGTTGTAGAGCTTCCACAGATACGTCACGCGGTCGTTGAACTTGTCCCAATAAGCGGGCGTGTGCGGCGGCGGCAGCTTTTTGCAGATGTCGCAATGGCACTCCGGCAGGCTAAACGAGGGCCAGCCGTTGGAGTAGTGCGCGTCGACATCGTAGCGGGAGATGACCTCGCGGATGACGGCGGGAAAGTAGTCCGTCATGTAGGCGGAGAACATGCAGGTCTCAAAGAGCTCCGGCGTGTCGGCGGTCGGTCGCGGCTGACCTTCCTTGTCGCGCATGAACCAGTCGGGATGCGCGGCGAGGGCGTCGGCCCAGTTGAGGTCGGGGCTGTAGCGGGCGACGGCGCGCAGGTTGCGCTTTTTGGCGGCAGCGAAGAGCTCGCCGAAGAAGTCGCGGCCGTTGAGGTATTTTCCGTGGCGATGGAATGGAACTTGACTGGGGTAGTAGGCGAGGATGCCGGTGACGCTGATGTAGACGGCGCCGACTTTGACGCTGGACCAGTAGTCGGCCCAGCCTTCGATGTCGAAGACGGCGGGGTCGTGCTCGGTGAAGTTGGTCTGGCCGATGCGGCGGAGCTTGCGCTGCCAGGGGATGCCGGCGGAGTCGGCGGCCGGAGCAGCGAGGTCTGGCGGCAGCGGGTCGGCGTGGGCCAGTGGATCGGTTCCCAAGAGATCGATTCCGGGGGCGAGGGGCACAGCAGCCAAACCAACTTTGAGAAAATCGCGCCGATTGATCATTTTGGTGGGTCCTCCGCGTGGGCAGTTCGACGGCGCCGCCAGTGTACAAGCTTATGACTGCATTGACCTGCCTCCGCAAAGCAGGTAAACTACCTTAGTTTGGCGATTCCTGCCTGACGCGCCGGAGTGTGTAGCTCGCCCTGTTTTCAGGCGCTTGAGTGATCTCCGGAGGCGCAGAAGTTTCCGCCCGAGCTACTTTTGGTTGATTGAGCGCGCTGTTGGAGCGCAGCTCTGGAGGGTTTATGTACGCTGTTATTCGCACTGGTGGAAAGCAGTATCGGGTCGCTCCGGGCGACGTAGTGAAGGTTGAGAGCGTGCCGTCGGAGAATCAGACGGTTGAATTCAGCGACGTGCTCGCCGTCTCCGGCGACAACGGCCTGGCGACGCCGGGCAGCGCCAAGGTCACAGCGGAAGTGGTTCGCGAAGGGCGCGGAGACAAGATTCTGGTGTTTCACCTGAAGCGGAAGAAGCAGTACAAGAAGATGCAGGGACACCGGCAGAACTTTACCGAGGTGCGCATCAAGGCCATTGAGGCCGACGGCGTGACCTACACGGCGACCAAGTAAAGGCGGATTTCCTAGATTTTCCTTTAGCGCGGACCAAGATTGAGATTCAGAAGGGGATTTAGCAATGGCACATAAAAAAGGCGGCGGCAGTTCAACAAACGGACGCGACTCCAACGCACAGCGGCTGGGCGTGAAGGCCTTTGGCGGCGAGTTGGTGACCGGCGGCTCAATCATCGTGCGGCAGCGCGGCACACCCATCAAGCCTGGCGTGAATGTAGGCCGCGGCTCCGACGACACGCTCTTCGCCAAGGTAACTGGCCGCGTGAAGTTCTCCGACCACGGCAATCGCGGGCGGTTTGCTTCGATCGAGCCGGTAGCGGCTGAGTAATTTTTTCACGTTCCGAGCTTAGAAACAAAGAGCCACGGCAATCGCCGTGGCTCTTTGTTTTCCCTGAAACCTGATCCCTGCTTTTACGACTTCGATTCGTTTCCCTGGAGATTGGTGCGCGTAAGAACCTTGTCGACCACCTTCTCCACATCGGTAAGGAAGAAGCTGTTAGCGGGCTCCTGCACGGCGACCTTGGTGCCATGGCCCAGAGCGGCGGCGATCTCATTCCAGCGATAGATCGTTGAACTGGCGGCCAGCACGACCGGCTTGCGCACAGGCTCGGGCAGGGCCGTATACACCACCCAGACGGACAATGTGAGAAGGATCAACGCCTCGTTGAGAAACTGCAGCGGCGAGGTCAGCGACGTGTTCCGCGACCAGAAATTCGACAGGATGAAGTCATTGGCCGACAGCAGGCCCAGGCCAACAGCAATGCCGAATGCCTTGTCGCGCGGAGAAAGATGCAGGGCGTTCATGCTCAGACATAGGAAAGCGAGCAGGCAAAGTTCCAGAATGCTGACCGAGCGCATCAGCGCATAGGCGATGTCGGGAATCATCAACAGCCCATGGTGAGAAAACGGCAGAGTGCTGACGCTGACGATGAGGGACGCCAGAGTCGCCCAGCGGAAGACGACCGTGCCCAGCTTGATAAGGCCGGAGAAGGAAGAAAGCGCGGACCGGAATACTTCTATGCAAATAAAGAAGAGCAAAGCTGCGCTGGCGATGTAGACCGCCCAATACCCATAAAAGTACATCGGAAAGAAGACGTCTTGCCGGGCCCAGGTTTGAGCCTGAAGAAACAGGAGGCTCAGCAGAACGGGCATCGATCCGACTCTAAGTAGAAGATATGTATGCATTGCGGGAAAGCGACGCTGCAGGCCTTTTCTCCAGAAGAGAAAGCCGAGCACGGCCCAGAGCAGGAACTCGGACGCGCTCATGAGCGACATCGCAGTATTTAAAGGCATAAGCCGTCCCTTTCACCCTGAGGGTTTACTCAGAATAGCGTCTATGCCGCTGTCCATCAAAGCAACCACACGCCCCTGGGTATCACTTTAGTGCTAATAAGAATCGCTATTTGGGAGCAGGGCAGCCCATCCCTGGACCACATCCTGGAGAAGGCAGGACAGAGGCGGCAGAGAGGTGGCTCACCATGCGAGGCGGCGTGGACGAAGAGACAGAAGCCGCCGCCAGACTGGCGACGATGGCTGCAGTTGCAAAGATCCTAATGGTGAGTTTCATTCCTGGTTAACCCTTTAGAAGATTTCGGGCCCACACGTAAACCCACTGTGACGAGATTCAAGATAACTGTGCATTACTACACTAAGTCGAAACTCTTCAGTAAGTTCCAAAAGCGGCTAAGATCGGTAGTACTAACGTAACTCAGTCGTCTTCTCATCTTATCCTGAGCAGGCGGTTCCGGTCACGTGTCGAAGCCTCTTTTTCCGCTGGTGCGCGTGCTAAAATTGACCTAGTCGGATTCGCTCAAAGCCTACGAAATTCAAGCGGTTATTCCCTCAATCTAAGATCTGTAACCGCCTCTCAGCGCGCCCTTGGCGCAGACCAACCGAGCGAAAATCTTGCGAACGGAATCTTATGGCGACAATTCCAACGGATAACCTCCCCGATAACGGCAGCTACACAGGCGAAAACATCAAAATTCTGGAAGGGCTGGAAGCCGTCCGGCTTCGCCCCGCCATGTACATCGGCTCGACCGGTGAGATGGGTCTGCACCACCTGGTGTACGAAGTCGTCGACAACTCCGTCGACGAAGCTCTCGCCGGGTACGCCAAGAAGATCGACGTCATCATTCACGTCGACAATTCCATCACGGTCATCGACGACGGCCGCGGCATCCCGACGGACATGAAGACGCTGCCCAACGGCGAGAAGATGTCCGCCGTCGAAGTCGTCCTGACCAAGCTGCATGCGGGCGGCAAGTTCGACTCCTCCACGTACAAAGTCTCCGGCGGGCTGCACGGCGTGGGCGTGAGCTGCGTCAACGCGCTCAGCCAGGAGTTCAACGTCGAAATCTGGCGCGACAGCCATACCTGGGAGATGGACTTCAGCTGCGGCATTCCGACCACCGAGCTGCGGCAGACCGGCACCAGTAAGAAACGTGGAACGAAGGTGCATTTCCTTCCGGACAAGACTATTTTCACGACGACCGAGTACAACTACGACACCCTTGCCCAGCGGCTGCGCGAGCTTGCGTTCCTGAACAAGGGCCTGGAAATCACGCTGACCGACGAGCGCACCGCCGACTCCAAGACCGGCGAGGCGAAGCATGCGGAGTTTAAGTACGCGGGCGGCATCGCGGAGTTTGTGAGGCACCTGAACAAGGGCAAGTCTGTGCTGCACGACAAGCCGATCATGATGGAAGCCAATCGCGACAATATCGAGATCGAGATCGCGCTGCAGTACAACGACAGCTACACAGACACGCTTTTCAGCTTTGCCAACAACATCAACACCGTCGACGGCGGCACGCACCTGTCCGGTTTCCGGAGCGCGCTCACGCGCACGATTAACGCCATTGGCCAGTCGCTCGGCCTGTTCAAAGATGTGAAAGAGAACCTGTCCGGCGACGACGTGCGCGAAGGGTTAGTCGCCGTGGTCAGCGTGAAGCTCTCGCAGCCGCAGTTTGAAGGCCAGACCAAGGGCAAGCTTAACTCCGATATCGCAGGCATTGTGCAGGCGTTCGTCAACGAGCGTCTCGGCGCCTTTCTCGAGCAGAATCCGCCGCTCGCCAAGCGCATCATCAACAAAGCGATTGAAGCTGCACGCGCTCGCGAAGCTGCGCGCAAGGCCCGCGATCTGACCCGCCGCAAAGGCGCGCTCGATGGCGGCGGTCTGCCGGGCAAGTTGGCCGACTGCAGCGAACGCAATCCCGATCGCTGCGAGCTCTACCTGGTCGAGGGTGAGAGCGCAGGCGGCACCGCCAAGCAGGGCCGCGACCGCCGCTTCCAGGCCATTCTGCCGCTGAAGGGCAAAATCCTCAACGTCGAAAAAGCCCGTTACGACAAGATGCTGGGCCACGAAGAAATTCGCGCCATGATCACCGCGCTCGGCGCGGGCATTGGCAAGGACGACTTCGACCCGGCGAAGCTGCGCTACGGCAAGATCATTTTGATGACCGACGCCGACGTCGACGGCTCGCACATTCGCACCTTGCTGCTGACGTTCTTCTTCCGCCACATGACGGACCTGATCAAGCGCGGCAACATGTTCATCGCGCAGCCGCCGCTCTACAAGATCAAGAAGGGCAAGTTCGAGCAGTACATCAAGGACGATCGCGAATTCGTGAAGGTGATGGTGAAGCGCGCATCGGAAGGCATGATCGTGCGCCACGGCGAGGCCGCCAGCCGTATTGAAGGCGCGGAGTTGACGCGCTTCATGGGCTTCCTTAACGAGTATCTCGGCTTTTTTGAGAAGGTCGACAAGCGCATCCGTAACGAGAAGTTGACCGAAATCCTGGCGCACGCCGAACTCACGCATCGCGCTGATTTCTCTTCGAAACAAGGCAGCACGGCCGCGCCGGAGAAGCTCGTTGAACTGCACAAGAAGTTGAAAGACCTTTCGACCGACTTCGGCTTTAAGAGATTGGACAAGCCTGTCGAAGACGAAGAGCACCACACCTGGTCGGTTACCCTCGTCGATTCCCAGGGCGCCGAGCGGCGCATCGATTGGACTCTTGCATCAAGCCCGGAGTTCCGCCAGATGATGGCCAAATACAGCCAGATCAAGGGCTATCTCGAACCGCCTTTCCTCGTCGAATACGCGACCAAAGCGTCTGCGGAATCGGCCGGCGAAGAGCTCGAAGGCACGGAGTTCGAAGAAGGCGAAGCGCCCGCCGAGGTGAAGGCCGAAGCCAAAGCTGCGCGCCGCACCTCACGCGTTCTCCGCGAGCCGGTTGAAAAGCAGACGGCCCGCGAGCTGTTCGAGTACATCGTGGAGCAAGGCAAGAAGGATTATCAGGTTCAGCGCTACAAAGGTCTCGGCGAGATGACTGCGCCGCAGCTCTGGGAGACGACCATGGATCCCGAACGCCGCACGCTGCTGCAGGTCAAACTCGAAGACAGCTTCGAAACAGAAACCATCTTCACCACGCTCATGGGAGAAGATGTCGAAGCGCGCCGCAAATTCATCGAGGACAACGCCCTCGATGTGAAGAACCTGGATATCTGATCTTCGATCTGCTGCTGCTTATTATTTGCGCGGATTAGCTCGACGCACTTACTCCGTTCTCAAAGCCCGCATCGGTTCGATGGATGCAGCGCGGCGTGCTGGAATCAGGCACGCCGCCATCGCGACCAGCACGAGCAGCGCGACCACTGCGATAAGGATTCCAGGATCATTGGGGCTGACATCGTAAAGCAGATTGCGCATCAGGCGCGTCAGGCCGATCGCGCTGGCGGCGCCGATGACGACGCCGAGAAGCGTCAGCCTGGCGCAATGCCGGAAGATCAGCAGCAACACATCGGAGCGTTTGGCGCCCAACGCCATGCGAATGCCCATCTCCTGGGTGCGCTGTGCAACTAAATAGGCCATGACGCCGTAGATGCCGATGCAGGCCAGCAGCAGAGCAAGCCCGGCAAACGCGCCCAGCAGCATCATGGCCAGGCGCCGCGACGCCAGCGAATCGGAGATGATGCTGTCCATCGTCTGATAGCCGGCGATCACCTGCTCGGCGCTGATCTGATGGCTGACGCGCTGAAGAGCCTCGGATACCGCCGCCAGGCTGCCTTCATACCGCACCATCATGCCGGAGCCGGTGCGCATCCCGCTGAGAAAATTCTCCGGCGACTGCATGCAGGGCAGATAAAGCTCGGCGCGCAGCGATTGCGTGTCGTCAGTATCGAGGCCCCACTGCTTCACATGCGGAACGAGGCCGACGATTTCGACCACTCTCCCGGTGTCGCTCATGCGGATACGCTTGCCGATCGGGTCCTGGCCAGGAAAATATTTGTGCGCAAACACGTCATCGACAACAGTAACCAGCGGAGACCGCTCATCGTCGTCGTGGGTAAAGAAGCGTCCGCGCTTCAGCGGGATTTGCATCACGCGCAAATAATCCGGCGCCACGATGTAATCGATCGCCCAATCCATGTCGTGCTCGCTGGCCGGTTTGGGATGGCCGTCGATCCAGAACTGGCGTTCGTCGTCGCTGTCCATGGGCACAGCGCCCCACGCGGGGGAAACAGCCGTGACGCCTGGAGTGGACGCGAGTTTATCGTTGAATGCGCGGTACGTCGCGCGAATCTGGTCAGAGGATGCGTCGACCATCGAGGACGGGAACGACATCCCGAATGTGAGCACGTTATGCGGATTGAATCCTGGATCGACATTCCACAGCTCGACCAGGCTGCGGATCATCAGTCCCGCGCCCATGAGCAGCACCAGCGCCATGGCCATCTCCACCACGACGAAGACGCCCAGCGCGCGATGCCGCGTTCCACTCGATCCGCGCGCGCCTTCCTTGAGCGCCATCTGCGGATTGGCCTGCGAAGTGCGCAGCGCGGGAGCAAGGCCGAAGAGCGTGCTGGTGAGCAATGAGACCGCGATGGTGAACGCAAGGACGCGATAGTCGAAGCCAACCTCTTCGGCGCGGGGCAATGCGGCAGGCAATAGTTTGAGCCCGGCATGCGTTCCCCACACGGCCGGGAACAAGCTGATGGCGCCGGCAACGAGCCCAAGTAGAAGACTCTCGGTGAGCAACTGGCGCATAACGCGGGCGCGGCTTGCGCCAAG
>DATHNJ010000270.1:0-15992 GCA_035486155.1 Occallatibacter sp.
GTCCTCCTCATCGCCTGCGTAAACGTCGCAAACCTTTTGCTCGCCAAGGGCACAGGGCGCCAGCGTGAAATTGCGGTTCGCTCTGCCCTGGGCGCTTCGCGGAGGAACGTCTTTACTCAATTCGTCACCGAAAGTCTTGCCTTGGCCTTCCTGGGAGGCGCTGTCGGCGTCGGTCTCGGCTATGCCATGCTGCGTGGATTCATCGTCGCCATGCCCCCCGACACGCTTCCGACCGAGGCCGACCTCCGGCTCAGTCTGCCAGTTCTGGCGGTCACACTCTGCGCCACAACGTTGGCAGGACTGCTCTTCGGCGCCGCCCCTGCCTGGTACGCCTCGCGGCTCGATCCTGCCGAGGCCCTCAAAGAAGGCGGCCGCTCAGGATCCGGCAAAGCCCGCCATCGCGTGCGCCAGGCATTGGTCGTCGGCGAATTCACGCTGGCTCTCGCGCTGCTTGCCGGCGCAGGCCTCGCCATGCACAGCTTCTGGAATCTTGCGCACGTCGACCTCGGCGTAACGACCGATCACATTCTGACCTTCAGCTTGCCCATGAACAAGGACATGAACTATACCGCCGATCAGATCGTCGGCTACTACCAGCAGATCCTGCGCCGCATCGAGTCCACAACCGGGGTCGAAAGCGCCAGTGGGTCGACCGGAATGCCGTTGAGGGGCGCTGGCTTCGGGATGGCCTTTACTGTTTCGGGGCGAGCCGAAGTTGCCGATCGATCCCAGCGTTCGCTCGCTGGCTTCGATATGGTGACGCCAGGCTATTTCGATACATACGGCGTTCGACTCGTGAAGGGCCGCTTCCTCAACGAAGACGATAACAGCGGAAATCTGCACGTTGCCATGGTGAATGAACAACTTGTTCGTGAGGAATTTGCCGGTAAGGATCCGATTGGCCAGATACTCAATGTAGAGCAGCTCATTCCCGGCGCTACCAAGCTCGGCCCAGATCAGCCATGGGTGATCGTCGGCGTCTACCATGACGTTCGCGGAGGATCGTTCCAACGCCAGCGCGCGGAGATTCTGGTTCCGTTTTATCAGAGCTCTTGGCCCTTTATGGGAGTTGGCGTGCGCACAGCGCGCGACCCCGAAGCGATGACGAAGACCATCGCCGCTGCGGTTCATTCCATCGATCCCAACGTGGCGCTCTCCGAGGTGCGAACCCTCGACCAGATTCGCGACGAAGACCTGTCCGGCGAGCGCTTCTCGCTTGTGCTCTATGCCAGTTTCGCAATCATCGCACTTGTGCTTGCCGCAATCGGTATCTACGGCGTCATGGCCTTCGCCGTGGGCCAGCGCCAGCATGAGATCGGCCTGCGCATGGCGCTTGGCGCGAGCCGCGATCGGGTCGTAAGCATGGTGCTGCGCGAGGGCGCCATCCTCGCCTGCATCGGCATGGCGTTGGGACTGGTCGGCGCATTCTTCGTGGGCCGGGCCATGCAGAGCACGCTCTACAACGTGGGTTCAATCGACCTTACGGCCTTTTTCTCGGTGGCCGCTATCTTGATTGTCGCGGCGCTCGTCGCGTCTTATATCCCCGCGCGCCGAGCTGCCGCCGTCGAGCCCATGCGCGCCTTACGCACCGAATAGTTGCTTAAAGATTTGGATTTGAGATTGGAGCCGTCATGATTGATCTGAAAAATATCGAACGCAGTTATCGCACGGGCCACACGGAAACCTGGGTTCTGCGCCGCATCAATATCACCATCAAAGAAGGTGAATTCGTCACCATCATGGGGCCGTCCGGTGCAGGGAAGTCGTCGCTGCTCAATGTGCTCGCCCTGCTCGACGATAGCTGGGCCGGAGAATACTGGTTCGGCGAAACCCCCGTGCACAAGCTGAATCGCAAGCAGCGCGCCGATCTGGCGCGTCAGCGTATCGGCATGGTCTTCCAGAGCTATCACCTGCTCGACGATCTCACCGTTGCCGAAAACATCGACCTGCCGCTCTCGTACAAGAATCTGCCGTCAAAGGAGCGCGCCGGCATGGTGGCTGATATTCTCGATCGCTTTCAGATCGTGGCCAAGAAAGACCTGTTTCCGAACCAGCTCTCCGGCGGCCAGCAGCAGCTTGTAGGCATTGCGCGCGCCGTAGTCCACGCGCCCTCGCTATTGCTTGCCGATGAGCCTACCGGCAATCTGCACTCCACGCAGGCCCGCGAGATCATGGAGCTGTTCCGCGAACTCAACCGGCAGGGCACGACGATTGTGCAAGTCACGCACTCGGACGAAAACGCGCGCTTTGGATCGCGCATCCTCGAGCTGCGCGACGGATGGCTCACGCGCGATGAAGCGCTTCAGCCCACATCGGCGGAGGTGAGCGCGCAGTGAATTATCCCTGGGGAAAACACGCAATGAAAACTTCTTTTTCTCGCATTCAGTCGGTTGCCGCGATTCTCTTGTTGCAGGTCAACTTGGCGATGGCTGTTTCGCCGGCGCAGGCTCAAGCCGCTCCTGCAACGCCACAGGCGACACAGCCCGAAGCCCCACAGCCAACGGCAAACGGCTCGACGACGGCGTCTCCATCTCTTGCGCAGACCATGCAGCAGGCACAGCAGCCGGTGTTTGCGCCGCAGTCGCCGTTCAATGTGCCCATGCCTCACTCGCGCAATCCGATTGCGCGCTATCGAGCTAGTACAGTTCCGCCTCTGGATCTCACCAATTCGCCGCGCCTGCAGAATCTCATCCGCGAAGGAAAGATCTATATCTCCCTGCGCGATGCAATCTCTCTTGCCATTGAAAACAATCTCGATCTGGCCTACTTCCGCTATAACTTCCCCATTGCTGAGACCGATATTCTGCGCACCAAAGCCGGAAGCCCCGCCAACGGCGTCGACACGAGTATCGCGCAGTCAACCCAGGGCGGTTTCAGTTCTTCAGGTGGCGGCGGTGGTGGTGGGGGCGGTGGATTCTCTGCCGGAGCCGGCGGCTTGGTCACCTCAACCCTTGGCGCCGGAGCCTCGGTTCCGTCCTTTGATCCTTACCTGACGTTCCAGGGCTATGTCGATCACAGCGTCCTTCAGGAAGCCAATCCGTTTCTTGCCGGAGCGGCGATTCTGAAAACCAACACCATTAAGGTCTTGTCGAACTTCTCCGAATCCTTTCCTATCGGCACGAACATCAACGTCAACTATCTCGGCGAGCGCGTCGCCAGCAACTCGGTGGATAACACGATCAACCCTGAGCTGTTTTCCAATTTCCAGTTTCAGATCACACAGCCCATTCTGGCCGGTTTCGGGCTTTCCAGCAACGAGCGCTACATCCGCATCGCCAAACGAAACTTGCAGATTACCGATCTGGCCTTCAAAGCGCAGGTCATCGCTACTGTCACCCAAATCGAAAACATCTACTGGGACCTCGTCAGCGCCTATGAAGACGAGCAAATCAAAGAGCGTTCCCTTGGCTTTGCCAACCAGACTCTCTCCGACGATCAGAAGCAGCTCCAGTTGCAGGCTATCCCCGCGATGCAGGTCATGACCGATCAGTCTGCGGTGGCCACCGCAGAAGGCAATTTGACAGTGTCACGCGCCAGCCTGAGGCTCAACGAGCTCCTGATAAAGAATGCGCTGAGCAAGACTGACGATCCGACCATCGACGAGATGTCTGTGATCCCCCTCGATCTGCATGCAGGCGCGGACGCCAATGCCGACAAGCCCATCGACCAACTAATCGCGGAGGCCGAGAAGAATAGGCCCGAAGTCGCCATTCATCAGATGCAGGCCGATGTGCAGAAGCAGGCTTTGAAGGATATCAACAGTGAGCTTTTGCCGACCCTCAATGTATATGGCTTCTACGACGGCGCCGGCACTGCTGGTCCCAAGAATCCCAATTGCGGCCTTGGCGCGCAGGAGTGCGCCACCACCCTGCCCACGGATTTTCCAAGCATGTTCCAGAACACCTTTAACTATTCTTCTCCGGAATACCAGTTCGGCATGACGCTTTCCATCAACCTGCGCAACCGCCAGGCCAAGGCCGACCAATTCCGCGCCGTGCTGCAGTACCGCCAGAGCCAGATCTCATCCGAGCAGCAGCAGAAAAATATCCTCTTCGATGTGCGCAACTCCAAGTTTGCGATCGAACAGGCGCAGGCCCGTGTCGACGCGACGCAGAAGGCCCGCGACCTTGCCCAGAAGACGTTCGACATCACCAAGCAGGAGCAGCAGCTAGGCGCGAAATCCAGCGTCGATACCCTGCTCGCCGAGAGCGCGCTGGCCGACGCCGAGTCTGCTCTCGACGTGGCGCAAACCGCTTACGAAAAGGCCAAGGTGGATATCGACCGGGCCATCGGAGAAACGCTAGCGCAAACCGGCGTCTCCATCGATGACGCAAAGCAGGGCGTTGTCACGCGGGAGCCTTAGAATCAGGAGCCACCGCGTGGACTATCCTTGAGGACTACGGCATTTGATTGAAGAAGTCCGATCCTGCGTTGGGCAGGCGGCAAAGCAGGAGCGCGCAGAACCGGATGGATAAGGAATGACAGACTCTCGCAAGCAACCTCGAATCCGGGTTCTCGTCGCCGATGACCAGCCGTCGATACTCGAAGCGGTTGAGTTATTACTGCAGCCGCAAGGCATTCACGTAGACACGGCTCGTTCGCCGCAGCTTCTGCTCGAAGCGCTTGGCCAGAGCGACTACGATGTATTGCTCATCGATCTGAACTACACGCGCGACACCACGTCTGGCCAGGAAGGCCTCGACTTGCTCGCACGCCTGCAGGAGATCGACCCGCGCCTGCCCGTCATCGTCATGACCGCGTGGGGCAACATCGATCTCGCCGTCGAGAGCATCAAGCGCGGCGCCCGCGACTTCATCCAGAAGCCCTGGGAGAACGAGCGCCTGATTTCGATCATTCGCGTGCATGCCGAACTGCATCAAGCGCTGCGCCGCGCCCGTCAACTCGAACTCGAAAATCGTTTGCTCCGCGCCGAAGGCATGCCCGAGTTCATTGCCGGCGCGCCTAATATGCGTCCGGTATTGGAGCTCATCGCGCAGGTTGGCCCCTCCGACGCCAATGTGCTCATCACCGGCGAACACGGCACTGGCAAAGAGATCGTCGCGAAACTTCTACATGCAGCCTCGCCGCGCTCCCGCATGGCGTTGGTTGCTGTGAACGCGGGCGGCCTGCCCGAGGGAACGTTCGAAAGCGAGATCTTCGGCCACGTCAAAGGCGCATTTACCGACGCGCGCACCGACCGCGTGGGACGCTTCGAGTTGGCCAGCGGCGGCACATTGTTTCTCGATGAGATCGCCAATGTGCCCATTCGCCAGCAGGCGAAGCTGCTGCGCGTGCTCGAAACCGGAGAGCTGGAACGCGTCGGTTCTTCGCAGACACGCCGTGTAGATGTGCGTGTCATCTCGGCGACCAACGCCGATCTGCACGAAGAGGCGACGGCCGGAAACTTCCGCGAAGACCTGTTGTTCCGCATCAACACTGTCGAGATTCATCTGCCCCCATTGCGCGAACGCCGCGAAGACATTCCGCTGCTTGCTGTGCACTTCCTAGAGCGCAACCGCACACGCTATCGCAAGCAGGTGACGGGGTTCTCGCCGGCGGCCATGCAGCAGATGCTGCAATACCCTTGGCCGGGCAATGTGCGCGAGCTTGAGCATACTGTTGAGCGCGCCGTCTTGCTTTGCCGCGGCGAAGAGATCGAGCCCGCCAATCTGGCCGTCAGCTCCGCTCGCTCCAATGCGCCGTCGTTCGACAATATGAGCATCGACGAGGTTGAATCGCTTCTGATCCGCAAGGTGCTGCGTCGCTGCGACGGCAACATCTCCCAGGCCGCCGAAGCGCTGGGGCTCAGCCGCGCCGCCCTCTATCGCCGCATCGAAAAATATGGCCTATGAGCGCCACATCCGCAGAAAACGCGTTTCGGCGGTCCGCCGAGCGTGGCTCTATTGCCTGCTGCTTGCGCTTCCCACGCTGATCTTCGTCAGCATTCTGCTCTATCAGCACGAAGTCTCCATGGCGCCCACCATTCTGGTGTTCGTGTGTTTGGTGATCTACCTGCTGTTTATCGCAGCCACCATGATCGAGAGCCTGATCCGCCCCTTGCAGACGCTCTCCAACGTAGTCTCGTCGCTGCGCGAAGGCGACTATTCGTTTCGCGCGCGCGGCGCGGGCACAAACGATGCGCTGGGAGAGCTCGCGGCCGAAGTCAATGCGCTCGCCGATCTGCTCCAGCGCCAGCGCGTGCGCTCTCTCGAAGCAACTGCGCTCCTCGCTCGCATTCTGGAGGTCATGCACTCGCCGCTGTACGCCTTCGATCGTGAGAACGTCCTCCAGCTTGTGAATGAGGCAGGCATTCAACTGCTCGGCATTCCGCATTCACGCGCCTTCGGTCGAACGGCCCGCGATCTGGGCCTGGAGAGCCTGCTTGCTTCACCTGACCAGAGCATTCATTCTTTCGGCGCCAAGCCGAATCGCTGGCTGCTGCGCAAAGCCGCTTTCCGGCAGGATGGCGCGCCGCACACTCTCTTGCTGCTCGCCGACGTCAGCCAGCCGCTGCGCGAAGAGGAACAGGCGGCGTGGAAGCGGCTGATTCGCGTTCTTGGCCACGAGCTCTCCAACTCGCTCGCGCCCATCAAATCCATTGCCGGCAGTCTGCTGGCGCGCGCCGACCAGATTGGCGGCGACCAGGACACGGTGCGCGATTTCCGTCGCGGTCTCGGCGTCGTCGAGAGCCGCGCCGATTCGCTGCATCGCTTCGTGCAGTCGTATCGCATCCTCGCGCAACTTCCGCCGCCGCACGTCAAGCCTGTACTCGTTCAGCCGTTGGTTGAGCGCGTCGCTTTGCTCGATCAGCGCGTTGCGATCGAGCTTGATCCGGGACCAGCCGCCACGCTGCATGCCGATCCCGATCAACTGGAGCAGATGCTGATCAACCTGCTCAAAAACGCTGTGGACGCGTCGCTCGCCAATGGCGGCAAGCCCGTCCGCATCGGATGGCAGTTCGCCGATTCGATGGTGGAAGTCTTCGTCGAAGACAGCGGTCTCGGCATCGCCAACAGCGAGAACTTGTTTGTGCCCTTCTACACCACCAAACCGGCGGGCAGCGGCGTAGGCCTGGCGTTGGCGCAGCAGATCGCGCGCGCCCACGGCGGCGAGATTCGCCTTGTGAATCGAGAAGACGGCGAAGGAGCCCGCGCCACTGTAAGACTGCCGCTGGCCTGATGGATCTAATGCTGATGCGCTAAGCGCTCGCCTACACGATGGGAAGGACTAGCCGACGCGGTGCATGGTCGCGCGCCGCGTGTCGATCTCTGTCGCCATCACGCAATTGCGCCCGCCGTTCTTGGCTTTGTACAGCGCCTCATCGGCTTCGCGAATCAGCTCTTCGTGGCTGGCGGGGAATCCTGAAGCGACGCCAAAGCTGGCTGTCAATGGAATCGCGGTCTCGCCGTCTTTCACGCAGGCGTCCTGAATCGCAATCCGCAACTCTTCGGCGCGTTGCTTGGCGTGCATGAAGCCAGATCCCGGCAGAATGAGAAGGAACTCTTCGCCGCCGTAACGTCCTACCCAGTCATAGGTGCGCACCATGCGGTGGAAGATGGCGCTGGCTTCTTTCAGCACCAGGTCGCCGGCGGGATGGCCATAGGTGTCGTTGATGCGTTTGAAGTAATCGAGATCGGCGAGGATAATGCTGACCGGCAGGCCCTCGCGCCGTGAGCGGTCCACTTCGATGCGTAGCCGCTCTACCACGATGCGGTGATTCCACAGCCCGGTCAGATCGTCGTGCTCGGCGTAGTGGCGCATCTGTTCTTTGGTGCGCATCAGCTCGCCCTTTTCTTTTTCCAGATCGATGGTGCGCAGCTTTACCGCTGCTTCCAGATGCTTTTTCTGCTTCACCAGCGCGCCCACGCGGTGGCGCCAGGTCGCGATCAGAATCGCGAGCGCGATCAATCCCAGCCCAATCTGGAGATCGCGCCGTTGCCACCAGCGCGGCATAATCCTGAACGAGTAGGTGGCGATGGGTGAGATCAAATGCCCGGTCTGATCGACCTCGGCAACCTGAAACTGATAGCTGCCCGGTCCGAGCGGCTGGAAGTGCACGTCGAGGTCTCGCGTCTCTTCCCACTCCGATTCCTGCGAGCCCACGAGACGGTAGCGAATGCCTGCGTCTTGCGTACCCCGGAACGAGAGCAGCGCCATCGAGATCTCGAGCGGGCTAGAACTCCACTCCACCGAAGCGCCGTCGGTGAGAATCTTCGCGCCGTACATCACCTGCGAGAACGCCGGCGGGCGCGGCGTGCCCGTGGGAGCATCCTGCGGCGTAATCAGGTGGCTCAAGCCGCCCGAGGTGCCGATCCACATGCTGTGATCGGAATCTTCTGTAAGCGCGAAGCTGTCGGTGTCGTTCCAGATCAATCCGTCGTCTTGCGTGTAGCTGCGCCAGCCGTGCCCATCGAACACAGTCAATCCCGCGTCTTGCCCAACCCACAGCCAGCCGCGATGATCCACCATTAGCGCCACGATGCCCTGGGATAGCAAAGGCGGCCGCCCAATGTGTTTCGCTTCAGTCACGCGGTAGCCTTCGATCCGCATGCGCGCCAGGTCCTGCGAAGCTCCCGCGGCCCACAGATGCCCTTGCTGGTCAATCGTGATCACATCGAAGTTGGCGCCGACCGTTCCAAGGTCGATCTTGTGCCAGCCGCTGCTGTCGTGCACAAAGATGCCGCGCTCGGCGGCAGCCCAGATCCGGCCGCTCGTGTCGAGACACAAGGCAGAGAAGCGTTGATGCCTGTTGCCGAATACAGGGTCGTCCACAGGCTGCGGCGAACTATGCGCTCCGTTTGCGTCAAGTCGATAGAGACCGTCGGTCGTGGCGGCCCACACAGTCTTTTGCGGGTCGACAACCAGATTGAATACTTCCGGAAGTTTCCATTGCGTTCCGACCAGCGTGTTCGGATCGATGCGAACCAATGAGCCCGCAAGGCTGCCCATCCAGACAGCTCCGTCCGGGCCTTGCGCCAATTCGGCTGCGCGGTCGCTGATGATTCCCGGCTGATGCCAGACCTGGGGCGTCGATTGCCCCGCCGGCATCCAGTCCAGCCCGGATTCGGTGCCGATCCACAGCCGATCTTTGTGATCGCGCATCACCGCCCACACCAGGTCGTCGCTCAGTCCGTCGGCCGCGGTGTAGCCTTCCCAGCGGTCCTGGCCTACCCAGCGCTTCAATCCGTGCCCTACAACGCTGATCCAGACCGATCCTTCGCGATCGACGAACAGGTCCTGAATCTCAAATCGCGAAAGGCCGTTGTGTTCGGTGACCATGCGCCAGTGGCCCTTCTCCCACATGCCGAGCGACGGTCCCTGCGGCGTTAAAATGCGGCCCTCTGCGTCTTCGACGAGCACGGGAAAAGCCTCCGACGCCAGAGAGCCGGGGAGGTCGTGTTGTTCGAAGCGCAGCGTGCGCGGATCGATCTCGCCCACGTGCTCATCGCCGCGAATCCAGATATGTCCGCCACGCGTCAGCAAAAGGCTGGACCACTCGTCCTTCGGCAGTCCCAGCTTGGCGCCCATGTGCTCGGTCTTTCCATCGGCGAATCGGCACAGGTCCGAGTCGCAGCCATACCACAGTGCGCCATCCGGGCTGTACAGCACGCTGCGAACGTCGCCGCCGTCCAGTTGCATGTGCGTCGGCGCCCAGCCATCGCCTGTCTTGTGAAACACCACAGCGCCGCTCTCCACCACGGCGACTACTTCGTCGGGCTTGTTGGCGGCGAAGATCGTTCCCGTGCGCGGCACGAACTGACCGCCCGCAGCGGGACGTACCTGTTTGAATCTTCCCTCGCTCTCTTCAAAGAAGATGCCGGTCGAGCTCGCCACCCATAGAGTTCCATCTAGTCCGACATAGAGCGACTGGATCAAGCGCTCAGGAATGCCCTGCGCGTCGCCGAAGGCCTGGAATTGGCCGCCATCGTAGCGATAGAGGCCATTTTGCGTGCCGACCCAGAGAAAGCCGGTGCGGTCCTGAGCCAGGCTGGCGATGTTCAGGTTTCCCAGCCCTTGCGTGTACTCGCGAAAACTGTAGCGTTGCGCAGCGCAAGTCATCGAACCCGCGACAAGCAGCGCCAAGCCGCGAAGCAGCGACCCGAAGGGACCCCCGAGCTGGAAGTTTCTCGACAATCAATGACCCTCTGGCAGTGGTCGTACACGACTGCCGGCATGCAGGGCGGTTCGTTTGGCCGCGTGGCCTCGATCAGGCCCCGATCGCAGTCACGCGGTCACGCAGCTTTTATTACTTGTGGGTCTAATCTTAGTAGGTACCGAGACGATGAAAAATGACACGAAAGTCGAAAGTCATGCCTCTTCGGTTTAAAGGGGGGGATATTTCCAGAAGGAAAGGGGATGACTGTGGATCGAAACGCGACAGAAACGCCAGAGGGAGGCTAGTCGCAGACGAGCGCGCTCTCCCGGTAAATCGCTTCTTCTTCTGTTTCGGCGGAGGAGTCTCCGCTGTCCAGCGCGCTGAAGAATCCATCCACCTGCGCGAGCACCTCCGCGCCGGTCCGCGCCTGGTAGATCGAGGCGCGCAGCTTCGCTCCGCCCGGCACGCCATGCGTAAACCAGGAGGCGAACTGCTTCATTTTGCCTGCGGTTTCGCCCATCCGGGCATCTTTAGGCAACGACTGGCTTGCTTCGGCTTCGTCCAGCAGCATTTGGAAGTATGTGCGGATCAGCCGGTGGCGATCCTCCGCTGTGGGGCGCTCATAGCTGCCTGTAGCGGTATATTGCGCTATCTGACGGAATATCCATGGGTTAGATGGTGCAGCGCGGCCGATCATCACCGCGTCGCAGCCTGTCTGGGCGATCATCGCCGCTGCGTCCTCAGGCGTGCGGATATCCCCATTGCCGACGACCGGGATGCCGACCGCCTGCTTGACGGCGGCGATCCACTCCCAGCGCGCCTGGCCGGTGTAGCCCTGCTCGCGAGTGCGGGCATGGAGCGCAACTGCATTCAACCCCTCGGCTTCCGCCATCCGCGCCAACTCCACGCAGATGATCTGCGCGTCGTTCCAGCCCAGGCGGAACTTGACGGTGAAGGGAATCGTGACCGCCTTACGCACCGCCCGGAAGATCTCGCCGATCTTGGGAAGATCGCGCAACAGACCCGAGCCTCCGTTGCAGCCGACAACCCGCTTAGCCGGGCAGCCGAGGTTCAGGTCGATCAGATCGAAGCCCGTATCCTGCACAATCCGCGCGGCTTCCGCCAACGTCTCGGGATTCGACCCGAAAATCTGCGCCGCAATCGGATGCTCGTCGTCGTAGAAAGTCAGATAGCGCTTCCGCTTGGACTCCCGCATGCGCGAAAGCCCGTCAGCCGAGGTGAACTCCGTCATCAGCAGCCCGCAGCCGGATTGAGAGTTCGTGACCGCGGCATCGATCTCCGACGCTTTCTCCTGATCACTGACCACTGACAACTGACCACGGGAAAACAGACTAGCGTGCCGGATAAACCTCCGGAAGACAGTGTCGGTGACGCCGGCCATCGGCGCAAGCACGGTCGCCGGGGTGATAGAGACAGGGCCGATACGCATCTCCGCAGGCACGCGCACGCCCTCAGGCATCGCGTGCTCTCGCGGATTGTCCCAGTTCTTTTTCACCGTGAATCCCCGACCGCTCATATGCACCTGTCCTGACGAACGTTGGCCCCCGCCGAGGCGGAGGCCAGCACGCAAACCGCCAACAAAGCGCCGTTACTTCGCGGCCGTCGCCTCGCCCGCCTTGGCGTACTTCCGGCGAAAGCGCTCGACGCGTCCTGCCGTATCCACCAGCCTCTGCTTGCCGGTGAAGAACGGGTGGCAAACCGAGCAGATTTCCACGTGGATGTCGCCCTTGTGGGTCGAACGAGTCTCAAAGTTGTTGCCGCAGGCGCACAAAACCCGCACTGCGTCGTAGTTCGGATGGATTTTCTCTTTAGGCATCGCTGAAAACTGACCTTTCCCTGCAATTCTACTATTGTAGGTTGATTCAGGAACGGGTGCAAACGATGCAAACCCCTCGCCAACCGGCCAAAGCAAGTTACGCAGAAATTAGCGCCAACGGCCACGCTCGACCTGGTCGCTTGATGCAATCGCTCAGGGGACGGCGTTTTGGTTCCACGCGTCGGTTATTTTTCCTGTTTGCATTGGCTTTCTATCGCGAAAATCCATGGATGACCGCAGCCTAGTGCGCGAACTTCATCATCGGAGTTCTCGTGCACACCGCACTGCGTTGGTCCATGTGGCGATCAGCAGCCGAAAGCGACGCGTCTTCGGAGACCGCCACAGCCTGAGAGTTTGCAGTTCTTAGTCCACAGTTCGCAGCTGGTTATTACAGGCCATGGGCAACAGCAAAGGGGCCCCGCAGACTGCTCCCTGGCAACCGCTCCTGGCAACGAAGGACTCCGAACCAAGAACTGTGAACTCCGCCACGACCTTAGCGCTGGCGCGTGTTGGCAAGAGCCCGGAGAATAGTGCGAGTGTTCTTGTTCATCACCTGTCGAAGATACATGGTGATGGCGAATATAAGGACCAGGAAGAACAGATCGACGCGAAGCAGCGAATGCAAGAGCCCGCCCAATGTTTCCGGTGGAAACATATGCAGGTGCATCCAGACAAACACTACGATGGCGAGGATAGTGAGCACGCCAACGACGATGCGCGACAAACGTTCGGACCTGTCGGCGGCTGCCAAAGCTTGCTGAACGAAGGCGAGCTCAGCATTGACATTTTCCGAGTTGGACTGGGGCTGTTCGGGACTCATGCGGGTTTCCTTTCGGAGGTGAGGTGTTTGCGGAGCGCCGTGACTCCGTAGTGAAGGCGCGACTTAACCGTGCCAAGCGGAATTTCCAGGACCGCGGCGCTCTCTTCGAGAGAAAGATCGTGTTGGTAGTGAAGCAAAAGGACTGCTCGACTGGCGGGCGAGAGTCGATCAAGGAGGGCCAGAAAGGTCTCGTCGGGTGGCTCGCCTAAGCCCGGATTCTGGGCCAGGAGCTGTTCCGGCGGAGCGTCGTCCAGAGGAAGCCACCGACGTGCGCGTTTGAGATGCGAGAAGGCAATGCGCGATGCAATTCGGAAACTCCATGCCCGGAACACAGTGGGCTCGCGCAGGAACGGAAGCTTGCGAAAAATCTGAATCGAAGCCTCCTGCAAGATGTCGTCAGCCAAGTCGGCGCCGGCGAGCCGGCCGATGTAGGAACGCAAGGGCGCGTAGATTTCGTGGAGCACCTGCTCCAATGCGGCCCGATCGCCAGCTTGCGCGAGAAGAACCAAGAGCGTTTGATCGGAAGGCTTGGGCTCCTCAGGATGGTTGGGAGTGCTCACAATAGACAGAGAGGCCGAGTCGATGCAGAGTTCGGTTCTGGCGAACAAAAGTTATGCGTGACGCTAAATCTTCTGTGGCCGCCAACCGGAAGCTATCGTTTCAACACCGATTGGAACATTGTGGAGTTTGCAGTCGGTCGTCACAGGTCTCAGACAACAACGAAGATCACTGCGAACTCTGAACTACGAACTGTGAACTTTCTACTGCCCCAGCGCCTTATCGATCGCCGCTTGCGCCAGCGGCGCCATCACCGTGTAGCCCGCCGGCAGCGGATGCACGCCATCCTTGCTCAGATTCGCCGGCAGGCCATCGCGCGTGTCCTTCATCGCCGTGTGGTAGTCGACATAAATATACCCGTGATCGGCCGCGTAGGCCTTCAGCCATGTATTCACCGCGTCGATCTTCGGCGCAGGCGTCAGCCCCGGCTGCCAGGGATAATCGAACGCCGGCAAGATCGAGCACAGCGCCACGCGAATTCCGTTGGCGTGCGCCAAGTCAGCCATCGATGCGAGATTGTCTTCGATCTGCTCCAGAGTCTCCGGCCCGGTGTTGCCGGCGATGTCGTTGGTGCCGGCCAGAATGATCACAACCTTCGGCTTCAGCGCGACCACATCCTGCCGGAAGCGCAGCACCATCTGCGGCGTCGTTTGCCCGCTGATGCCCCGATTGACGTACGGTTTGCCGGGGAATGACTCGTTCAAATGCCATCCCTCGGTGATCGAATCGCCCATAAACACGATGCGATTTTCGCCCGGCGCCGGCGGACCGAGCTTCGCGTCGTCGTCCTTGAAACGCCCCAGATTGGGAAAGTCGGCCAGCAGTTGCTGGTCATGCTTGCGCCAATAATCGTTATCGGGATGTTTCGGCGCAGCAGGCTGCGGCGTGGCGGGAGCGGCCTGTGTCGGCGGCGGCGCTTTCGTCTCCGGCGCATTGCCAGGTTCCTGCGCCCATGCAGCAACGCTCATGACTCCCAGTGTGGCAGCCAATCCAACTCCAGACATCCATCTGTCCCATCGAATCAATTCCAATGCCCTCTCCTCGATTGGCGACGAGCCAAAGCATCTCTTCCTCGCGCAAGCGATTATAGGTTCCCCCGCAGAGGTTCTAGTTCCGCAAACACATCAAGGTCCACTAGCCGCGAAACTTCCGCTCCCCAGGGATATCCTTTTGCTTGAGATGCCTACCCCTAGCGCGACATTCGGCGTCTTAAAGTGTTGTATTAAATGAGGGTCACAGTCCGTCGAATCCCCGGCGGACATGTTGATCCTCTTTTGAACGCAGGAGCAGAAGAATGCGATTTTCTTTCTCTATTTTTTCGACGGCCCCCGATGCGCGGCCCATGGCGCGAATGAGCCGGGCGGCTCTTCTGATGATGCTTTTCGCGTCGCTCGCCGCGGCGACTCTGGCCCGCGCGCAGGATCAGTATCCGGCTCCTCCACCACCGCCTCCGGGACAGCAGGGTTATCCCGACCAGGCGCCGCCTCCACCTCCGCCGCCGGGCGAGCCCACGCAGGCGGAGGCGCAGGCGCCTCCTCCGTATGTGCCTCCGCAACAGCTTGACGACCTGGTCCAGCGCATCGCGCTCTATCCTGATCCGCTGCTGGCGCAGGCGCTCACCGCGGCCTCGGTGTGGGAACAGATTCCCGACGCAGCCACATGGGCCGATCAGCACGCCAATCTGCACGACGACCAGCTTGCGGCCGCCATTCAGGCCGACAATCTGCAATGGGATCCGAGCGTGATGGGCTTGCTGCCGTTTCCTCAAGTGCTCGACATGATGGCGCGCGATCCACAATGGACGCAGGCGCTGGGCAGCGCCGTTCTCGCGCAACGTAACGACGTGATGGACGCGGTGCAGCGCGACCGCCAGCAAGCCTACAGCTACGGCTATCTGCGCTCCAGCCCGTACGACAACGTCAGCGACGACGGTAACTACGTGCAGATCGTCCCCGTGAATCCTACCTACGTCTATGTGCCGTACTACAATCCGGCGGTAGTCTTCGTGCATCCGCGTCCCGGCTTCGCTGTCGGGCTCGGTATCCACTTCGGTCCCGCTGTTGTGGTGGGCGGCGCGTTCGCTCCCTGGGGTTGGGGGTCAATCGGCTTCGCCTGGGGCGCGCACAATATCCTCATCGACCGCACCCCATGGAACCGCGGCTGGGCCAACCGGCGCTACTACGTCCACTCGTACGAGCATGCTTATGTGCATGCGCCCGGTCCGCGCGTCGAACGGCACGAAGAGCATCGCGACGACCATCGACGTTAACGCAGAATGGCCCATCTCCACTTCATGCGGGGATGGGCCATTTTATGCAACGTCGAGCGAATTTGAAGTGAAGGGTACGAGCTTTAGCCGTACATTTTGTCAATCGATAAGTCTCACAGCTTCAGCCCCTGAGGGAGATTTCTCTCGCCTCACCAGACATGGCCTAGCGCCGGAACGACACGCGATAGACGCCTGGCTGCAGTCTCTCCGCGGGAACGGCTTGCGCACGCGGCCCCAGCTTCCAGATGCGCCACACCATGCCGGCGGCGCTGATCAGCATGAAAACTAGGAAGACCAGATACTGCGAAAACTGAATCGTGCCGTCGCCCACCAGGCTCCAGAACGAGAGGACGAGCGATGCGATCGCGCCCAGGCCGACGATCTCCAACGAACGGCCGCGCGACTTCAAGAG
>DATHNJ010000271.1:0-2693 GCA_035486155.1 Occallatibacter sp.
TGCATATCGTGGCGGAATGGTTCCTGCCGGTGCAGCATCAATTGATGGCGCCGCGCGGCGCGACGCTCAAAACCATCAAGACGGTCGAGAGCCACGTCCACGCGCTCGGCCAATGCCGCAACATCATCCGCACGCTCGGCATCAAGGCGGTGGTCGCCGCCGACACCGCGGGCGCCGCTCGCGAAGTGGCCGAAGCCGGCGATGTGACGCGCGCGGCTTTGGCTACGAATTTGGCGGCGAAAATCTACGGCCTGCAAATCCTCAAGAAAAACGTCGCCGACGCCAAGCACAACACCACCCGCTTCGTGGTGCTGGCGCGCAAACCGAAATGGCCGAGCCGCGCACAAAAACGCGTGGTGACGACTTTTGTCTTTCAGGTGCGCAATATCCCGGCGGCGCTGTACAAGGCGCTCGGCGGCTTTGCCACCAACGGCATCAACATGACCAAGCTCGAAAGCTACATGGTCGGTGGCAGTTTCTCCGCCACCCAGTTCTATGCCGACGTGCAGGGTCATCCCAAGGATCGCGCGCTCGAACTGGCGCTCGAAGAGCTTGAATTCGTCTCGCAGCCGAAGACACTGAGAATTCTCGGCGTCTATCCCGCGCATCGATTCCGCGAGACGCTCAAATAGGAATTTTGGCCATGAGCAACGACGAAGCAGCAAAAGTCCGGCGCACGTTGCAAATGCGGTTTACCCTGCCGACAGGGGATTCATCCCAGCTCATCGCCATGATCAAGGCCGCCGCGCCGTTCTACCAGATGTTCGGCAACGCCCAGGTGCGCCTCCTGCAGAACGTCGACGATCCGGCCAAGCTCATTCAGGAGATCGAATACGAAGCGCACGAAGACTGGGAGCTCAACCGGCAGCGTATTGCCGGCGATGTCCGGATGCAGACGTTCCTGCAGACCTGGCGGGTCATGTTCCCCGGCGCGCTGGAGATCGACGTTTTTCAGGAAGTATAGTTTCCGCCACCGCGAACCGCGAATCGTCAGAAGAGCTTGCGATACTGGACGAAGCCGGAGCGGTCCGCCAGCGTGTCGTAGAGGCTGCGCGCAACGGCGTTGGTCTCGTGCGTGAGCCAATGGACGCGGCTCGCGCCGGCCGCGCGCGCGGCCTCGTATACCGCCTCGATCAGCGCGCGGCCCAGCCCGAGCTTGCGCGCGCCCTCGGCCACGAACAGATCCTGCAGATAGCAGTAGTCGCCGATCGTCCAGCAGGAGCGGTGATAGATGTAGTGCACGATGCCGAGAAGCTTGCCGTCGACGTAGCCGCCGAGCAGCCACATCGGCTCGTTCGGATCGTGCAGCCGCGCCCAGGTCGCGTCGTAGGTCTCCTGCGGCGCCGTGATCCGGTAGAAATCGAGATAGCCCTTCCACAGCGGCTCCCAGGCCGCGCGCTCGTCCAGGCGCAGCGGGCGGATCGCAATCTGCGCGGTCATGGCAAGAGCTCCTTGAGCACCTCGTCCAAGATCGCGATCATGCGATCGATCTCCTGTCGCGTTACTGTGAGCGCGGGCATGAAGCGCAGCGTATCTGTGCGAGGCGCGTTGATCAAAAGCCCGCGCTGCAGCGCCAATCCGACCACCTGCGGTCCGATCTCGCTCTGGAGATTCAGCGCCAGAAGCAAGCCGCGGCCACGCACTTCGCCGCACTGGTATTGCTGCGACAGCTCCGTCAGCCGCTTGGCGAGATGCGCACCAGCCTCGACGACGCCAGCGAGAAAGCCCGGCTTGGCAATCTCCTCCAAAACCGCGCATCCCACGGCCGTGGCGAACGCATTACCATTGAACGTGCCGCCCTGGTCCCCGTGCGCGAAACAGCAAACGTCCTTGTGCGCGACAAGCGCGCCGAGGGGAATGCCGCCGCCAAGCCCTTTAGCCAGAACCATCACGTCCGGCTCAACGCCGGCGTGTTGAAAGGCGAAGAGAGTTCCAGTTCGGCCGATCCCCGTCTGAATTTCATCGAGGATCAGAAGGATGCCATGCCGCTTGGTCAGCGCGCGCAGGTCGCGGAGGAAAGCGTCCGACGCGACGAACACCCCGGCTTCCCCTTGGATCGGCTCGAGCATGACAGCGACTGTGTTGGCCGTGATCGCTCGCTCGACCTGCTCGATATCGTTGAGCCTCACTTTGCGGAAGCCCCGGACCTTGGGCTCGAACAAATGCTCCCATTGCGCCTTTCCGGACGCCGACATCGCAGCCAGCGTGCGGCCGTGGAAACCGTGATGCATAGTGACGATCTCGTAGGCCCCACCGCGATGGATCTGTCCCCATTTGCGGGCGAGTTTGATCGCCCCCTCGATCGCTTCGGCGCCGCTGTTGGTGAAGAACGTCCGATGCAATCCGCTGTAGCGAGCTATCAACTCGGCAAGGCGGATCATCGGCGCGTTGTAATAGGCCGGGCTGCAGTTCAAAAGTTGCTCGGCCTGCGACTTGATCGCGCTGACGATTGCTGTGGGACAATGGCCCAGACAATTGACTGCCCAGCCCTGGATGAAATCGAGATATTTCTTTCCCTCCTGATCGGTCAGCCAGGAGCCGCGCCCTTCGACGAACACGACGGGCGGACGTTTGCTGATCTCCATCAGGGCCGCGAATGCGTCTTCGGTGACGCACGCAGGGGGCGCGATGTGCGGTTCGAGCATGTTGTCCTCCTTCGTTGTGTCGCAACGGACGGAGGCCCGAAAGCACGA
>DATHNJ010000272.1:0-2341 GCA_035486155.1 Occallatibacter sp.
AAGCGACAAAATGCTCACGCTGTTCGACCTCGTTACGCAGGTTGCGCCGTCGCGCTCCACCATCCTGATCAGCGGAGAAAGCGGCACCGGTAAAGAACTGATCGCTAAAGCCATCCATTCCGCCTCAACGCGCGCCGACAAAGCTTTCGTGCCCGTGAACACTGGCTCCATTCCTGTCGATCTTCTCGAATCGCAACTTTTCGGCCACGTCAAAGGCGCGTTCACCAGCGCCATCGCCTCCAAAAAAGGACTCTTCGAGGTCGCCGATCAAGGCACGATTTTCTTCGACGAAATTGCCACCATCAGCCATGAAACCCAGGCAAAGCTTCTTCGGGTCATCCAGGAGCGCGAATTTATGCGCCTGGGCGGCACCGAGCAGATCAAGGTCGATGTCCGCATCGTCGCCGCGTCCAACATCGATTTGCTCACGCTGGTGCAGCAAGGCCGCTTCCGCGAAGACCTGTATCATCGTTTGAACGTCATTCACCTGCAGTTGCCCCCGCTGCGCGACCGCCGCGAAGACGTCCCTTCTTTGCTCGCTCACTTTATGGAGCGCTACTGCAAGGAAAACGGCAAGACCATGCGCCAGTTCACACAAGGCGCGCTCAAACTATTGATGGACTACGACTGGCCCGGCAACGTCCGCGAACTCGAAAACGTTGTCGAGCGCGCCGTCGTGCTCTCTACGCAGGAGCGCGTGGACATGGACCTGCTTCCCGAAAGCATCCGCAGCAAGGAAATCGTTCGCGGCGTTCGCCTCCAGCTCTCCGAATTTCTACCGCCTATGCCCGGCGAGCCCGGTTCGCGTTCCGCCGCCGATCATCCGCAGCCGTCGCTTTTTCAAATTATGGACGAGATCGAGCGCCGCATCATCATCGACATGCTGGAGCGCACCGGCTGGAATCAGACCGAGGCCGCCGAGCGCTTCATGATCCCGCTCTCCACGCTCAATCAGAAAATCAAGCGCCTCGGCATCGACGTGCGGCGCCGCGGCCGCGCTGACGAGAGCCTCGCCGCCTCCATCGGCAAGTAACGCGATCGCCTGACCACATTCGCGTTCTCCATCTTTATACCCATTCCTGTTCCGTTAATTTCACCTTGCAAGTCTGCGGTCCGCTAGGCACAGTACCGTGAATGGTTCTGCGACTCTCCAGCGCCGCAGCGCGGCTCACATTAGTCTTTGTCGCTCTGATTCTCGTTACGATGCTTTCCTACTCGAGCATCCGCAACGCGCTCGCTACTTATTATTCAGGTCTGGAAACGCAGGCTGGTTATGAGCGAGCGGCGCAACTTGAGCCGCGCAACCCAGAGCATTGGTTTTTACTCGGTCGCTACTGGCAATACAATCTCGAAGAGCCAGATGCGCAACGCGCCATCAACGCCTACCGTACGTCCCTTACTCTCGATCCGCGCGCGGCCAGCACGTGGCTCGATCTCGCCACCGCCTACGAATCGCAAGGTGACCTCCCCGCCGCTCGCGAAGCTTTCCAGCAAGCCAAGCGCGTCTATCCGGTCTCCGCTGAAGTCTCCTGGCGTTACGGCAATTTTCTGCTGCGGCAAAATGAGCTGCCCGCGGCCTTCGCCGAAATTCGCCAAGCGGTCTCCGTCGATCCCAAGCGCGCCCCCGAAGCGTTCTCGCGCTGCTGGCGTGTCGACCCTGACATTCAGGCCATCCTCGATCACGCTCTCCCGCCCACGGTTCCGGTCTACCTCGACGCCATCCGTGAACTCGACGCCGACGCCGCCATCGATCCAGCCCTCGCGGTTTGGAACCGGCTAACCGCGCTTCATCCACAGCTGCCGCTCTATCGAGTCATCCCGTTCATCGATTCCCTCATCCAGGCACACCGCATCGACGACGCTCACCGCGTCTGGGACCAAGCCGTCGCCCTCGCTGACTCGCCACCCCCAACCGACCCGCCGGGCTCCGTTCTCTGGGACGGCGGCTTCGAGACGGGCGTTTTCGGCGGAGGCTTCGCCTGGACCATCGCGCCACCTTCCCCCGGCGTTCAAGTCACCATCGATGCGAACGAAAAGCACTCCGGCCAGCGTTCCCTGCGATTGGGCTTCGACGGCAGCCGCAACGTTGATTTTTCCGATGTTTGCCACTTCGCGCAGGTCCTGCCGGGAACCTCGTATCGTTTCTCAGCGTGGGTGCGCACCCAGGGGCTTGCGACGGATCAAGGCATCCGATTCCGTCTCGAATGGCTCGATAATACGCGAAACGCGTTCACCGAGACCACGGACATGCACGGCACGCAGCCTTGGACGCTACTCACGCTCCCCTGGACCGCGGTCGCCGCTGTGCGCCAGCTTCGCGTCTGCGTCAATCGCCATCCCA
>DATHNJ010000273.1:0-12302 GCA_035486155.1 Occallatibacter sp.
CACCGTTGCCTCAAGAATGAATGCCCGGCTCTGATTAAACTGCTCGAGCATGTCGTGGTACAAGTCTTCGGCGGTCTTTAGCTTTTGCGCAACCAGATCCTTGTAGTCGGGCACACCCACTTTTCCGGCGGCGAGCTTGTAGAGGCGCGCCGCGAACATGTCGCTCAAAAACTTGATGGCGTTGTCGGCGCGCTCGGTGAGCTCGGCGACGTCGAGCAGCACGGTGTGCAGGCTGCGCGCGGAGTTGACCAGGCCCCAGCGTGCGAAGAAGCCGGTCTTCTGGCCGAGTAGGTCGTAGACGCTGTCGAGAATGTCGGTGAGCAGTTCGTCATAGTGGCGGAACTCGAGAAGCTGCGAGTTGGCGTATTCGAGGAGCTGAATCGATGTCTCAGCGCCGGAGTTGCTGTCGTAAAGAAACGCCGCGTTCCAGCCGATGACGGCGACGTCGCCGGCATAGTACGAAACCTGAGATTGCAGCACCTCGCGAATCTCGCCGTCGGATAAAACGAGCTTGTCGCCGCGCACGACCTGCGCGATCTCGAACCCATGATTGCGGGTGAGGTCGGCGGCGCTGGGGCAATCGAGAGCTTCGCGCACGTGAAAGATGAAATAGTCCTCGCTGAGCCATTTTTTATAAGGCTTGACCATCGCGCTGGCGACGCGCTCCAGCCTCTGGCGAACGATCGGCTCGACGCGCGAGGCGAAGTCGATGTCCCAGACCCAGCGGCTGGCGAGGTTGACGAGATTCTGCCAGTCGCCCGCAAACGGAAGCTGATAGACGACGCTGGCCACGCCGTAGTCGTAATACTTGACCTCTCCTTCCAGCTTTTCTCCCGACTCAAGAATGAGCGGTTCGAGCGGCGCGACGACGGGCGGCCGTTGGTAGCGCACATACGCAGGCGCCGTGTGCTTCATGCGCGGCTGCTGCACGGTGCGCGTGTCGACGGCCTGCTGCAGCCGATCCAGCAGAATCTCTTCGCAGACGTCAAACTGAATCAGCACGAGCACGGAGCCGCACAGCGCTGGCTTGGTCCGGAGATCGGGCGCAGTCGACATGACACTCCAGATGCTTCTCAGGGCATGGTAGCCGATTCGGGCGAATTTCGATGCCATGCCGTCTCACTCCCGTTAGAGATAAATGCAACAGGATCAGGACTAAGGGCATCGTATGCCTATATGAGCCGAACGCTGCTGCCTGGTAAGCCCTATCCTCTGGGCGCCACCCCCAGAAAACTGGGAACAAACTTTGCTCTCTTCTCCGAGGGCGCGACGCGCGTCGACGTATGCTTCTTCGATGACGACGGAAATCAGTCCGACTGCGTGACGCTGCGCGAGCGCACCGCGTTTGTCTGGCACGGGCTGGTTCGCGACATCAAACCGGGACAGCTTTATGGTTTTCGCGTCGACGGGCCGTGGGACCCGCAGCACGGGCACCGCTTCAACTACAACAAGCTGCTCGTTGACCCCTACGCCAAGGCCATCTCCGGCCAGGTGGACTGGAAGGCGCCGATCTTTCCCTACGATGTGGCGTCCAGCGATCCCTTGAAGATGGACACGCAGGACAGCGCGGCGGGCGTGCCGAAGTCTGTCGTGATCGATGGCAAGTTTGACTGGGGCAGCGATTGTCCGCCCGACACTCCCCTGCCCGATTCAGTGATCTACGAGGTCCACGTCAAGGGGTTCAGCAAGCTGAATCCCGCCGTGCCGGAAGAGATGCGCGGAACCTATGCGGGACTGGCGCATCCGTCGAGCATCGAGTACTTCAAGAATCTCGGCATCACCGCAGTGGAGTTGTTGCCGATTCACCACTTCATCGATGAAGGACACCTCGTCCACAAGGGCCTGACCGACTACTGGGGCTACAACACGTTGGGCTATTTCTCTCCCATGTCGCGCTATTGCGCCTGCGGCGATCGCGGCGGACAGGTGTACGAGTTCAAGGAGATGGTGAAGGCATTGCATGCAGCAGGCATAGAGGTCATCCTCGATGTGGTTTACAACCACACCTGCGAAGGCAATCACATGGGGCCGGTGCTGAGTTGGAAGGGCGTGTGCAACACAACCTATTACCGGCTGGTCGAAGACAAGCCGGAGTTTTACATGGACTACACCGGGACCGGCAACACGCTGAACGTGCGCAATCCCCAGGTGCTGAAGATGATCATGGACTCGCTTCGGTACTGGGTTACTGAAATGCATGTCGATGGGTTCCGATTCGACCTGGCGGCGACGCTGGCGCGCGAACTGCACGACGTGAGCAAGCTGTCGTCGTTCTTCGACACCATCCATCAGGATCCGACGCTGGCCGATGTAAAGCTCATCGCCGAGCCGTGGGATGTGGGCGAGGGCGGATACCAGGTGGGGCGCTTCCCTGTTCTGTGGGCCGAGTGGAATGGCAAATATCGCGACACGGTGCGGCGTTTCTGGAAAGGCGATGGCGGGCAGCTCTCCGATTTTGCGCACCGGCTTACTGGGTCAAGCGACCTGTATCAGTTCGACGGCAGAAAACCGTACGCAAGCATCAACTTTGTAACCGCGCACGACGGATTCTCGCTGTGCGATCTGGTGAGTTACAACCAGAAGCACAACGAAGCCAACAAAGATGACAACAAGGACGGTTCGGACAGCAACGATTCCTGGAATATGGGCGCAGAAGGGCCGACGGACGATCCGCAGATTCGTATTTTGCGCGAACGGCAGATGCGAAATTTCCTGGCAACATTGATGTTGTCGCAGGGCGTGCCCATGCTAACGGGCGGCGATGAGTTCGCACGTTCACAGCAAGGCAACAACAACTGCTATTGCCAGGACAACGAGCTGAGCTGGTTCAATTGGAGCCTCGACGACTCGCGCAAACGGTTGGAAGAGTTCACCTGTAAGCTGATCAAGCTGCGGCTGGCGCATCCCAATCTACACCGGCGGAAGTTTTTCCAGGACCGCGAGATTCGCAAGAAGGGCGACGGAACGCTGGTGCGCGTGGTGAAGGATGCGGCGTGGTTGAACACCGACGGCAACGAGGTGTCGGACGAGGCATGGGGCGCGGAGTGGAGCCGGGCGATTGCGCTGCTGTTGAATGGCCAGACGCTGCAGGTTTCAGACGATGACGGCCAGTGGATCGTCGATGACAGCTTTTTGCTGCTGGTGAATGCATCGGATGGAGGCGTGGAGTTCACGCTGCCGGAGTCGCCGAGCTGCCGGCCGTGGACGCAGGTGATCGACACCGAACATGTCGATGAGCCGTTCAAGGAAGTCGCAGTGGGAGAAAAGGTGATCCTGGGAGGACGATCGCTCAAGCTGATGAGCGATCGGAAAGATGTGGACTAGTTTGTCGGCAAGTTATGTCTAGTGGAATGACGCGGCCATCGCGGAGCTGACGCCATTCATTGCCGTTGTAATTCCGGAGGCGAGACTTTGCGTTCCGGCTACAGCGCCAAAGGCCATGACGCTGATTACGAGAGCATATTCGACCATATCCTGAGCGGACTCGGATACGTATAAGGTCTTGAGGTAAACAAGGATTCTGCTGAGAAGATTTTGCATATCCCACGCCCCTGTCATGAGTTGATAGAGCGATTATTACAGTTAAGTACTTCCTAAATGGGGTAATGCCGAACACACAGTCACGCTTTCGTAATTGGCCTAAAGGCCAGTTACTGACATCGAACGCGCCAAAGCCCCACCCAATCGGGTGGGGCTTTGTTTTTTGGCGCCGAAGGCGAGAACGCCTGGACGGCCAGTCCTCCGGAGTCCCCGCGGACAGGTCTTCGTCCGTGGGCGGTTAGTCGTAGTATTCGAGTCCTAGGTGCGTTATCAGCTCTGCGCCCTTGATATGGCGGAGCGTGTTCTTGAGCTTCATCGACTGAATGAAGAGATCGTGCTCGGGATAGAGGCCCTCGCGCGTCTGCGGCGACTTCAGATAGAAGCTCAGCCACTCCTGAATGCCGATGGAGCGAAGCTCCTGCGCGCGCTTGGCCAGATCGAGGAAGAGCACAAGATCGAGCGCGATCGGCGCGGCGAGAATCGAATCGCGGCAAAGGAAATCAACTTTGATCTGCATCGGATAGCCGAGCCAACCGAAAATGTCGATATTGTCCCAGCCTTCTTTGTTGTCGCCGCGCGGCGGGTAGTAGTTGATGCGGACCTTGTGGAAGATGTCCTTGTAGAGGTCGGGATAGATCTCGGGCTGGAAGATGTATTCAAGCGAGCCGAGCTTGGACTCCTCCTTGGTCTTGAACGACTCGGGATCGTCGAGAACTTCGCCGTCACGGTTGCCGAGGATGTTGGTCGAGTACCAGCCGCTGACGCCGAGCATGCGCGCTTTGAAGGCTGGCGCAAGCACGGTCTTCATGAACGTCTGCCCGGTCTTGAAGTCCTTGCCGCAGATCGGCGCAGCATTCTTCTTTGACAACTCAATCATCGCGGGCACATCGACGGTGAGATTCGGCGCTCCGTTGGCGAAGGGCACGCCTTCGCTCAGCGCCGCGTAGGCGTAGATCTGCGACGGCGCAATGCCGGGATCGTTCGACTCGAGGCCCTTCTCGAAGGCTTCGATCGATTGATGCACGGCCGTGGGCTCGAGGAAGATCTCGGTCGATCCGCACCAGATCATGACTACCCGATCGACGGTCTTCCTGAAGGCCTGGATGTCGGCGCGCACCTGCTCGGCGAGATCGCGCTTGTTCTTGCCCTTCTTGACGTGCGTGCCGTTGAGGCGTTTCACGTAATGCTGATCGAAGACCGCGGGCAGGGGCTTGATGGATTGCAGGTACGGCTTGAGCTGCTCAAGGATTTCCTTGTCAAGCACCTTGGCGTGCGCCGCAGCCTCGTACACGTTGTCTTCGAAGATATCCCAGCCGGTGAAGACGATGTCGTTCAGGTCGGCGAGCGGGACAAAATCCTTGATGAGGGGCGAGTTGTTGTCGGTGCGTTTGCCGAGGCGAATCGTGCCCATCTGCGTAAGCGATCCGATGGGCTTGGCGAGGCCGCGGCGAACGGCGTCGACTCCGGCGATCATCGTGGTGGCGACGGCGCCGAGGCCGACGACCATCACGCCAAGCTTGCCTGCGGCCGGTTCAATCGTTTGGCCGCGCTGCTGCTCATTTGCCATTTCTATGCTTGTCCTTCCATTGGTTGCTTGCGGATTCAAGAGCCATCCGCGGAGAGGTTAGTTGGAGACGAATCAGTGTACGCTCGCCCATGCACGCGCGTCTGGGATCATTCTTCCTGCGCGCCCAATTGCCGGCTGCGCTTCACGTGCGACCAGACGAACCAGACGATCGCGGCCAGAAGGGCAATCTCCATGACGAGGTGCAAACGATGAAACGCCTGTTCAAATCGGGGATCGGTGTGCCAGCGTTCGCCGAGTTTCATGCCGGCATAGGTAAGCGCCAAACACCAGGGCCACGAACCGATGAAGGTATAAATGTGAAAACGAAGCTGCGGCATCCTGGCGATGCCCGCAGGAAACGCAATAAAGGTCCGCACGATCGGCAAAAGACGGGCCACCAGCACCGTGATCGAACCGTATTTATTGAAGAAGTAGGTCATGCGGTGCAGGTCGTGATGGCTCATCATGACCCACCGACCGTAGCGCTCCACCAGCGGTCGCCCGCCCTTGGCGCCGATCCAATACGCGACAACCGATCCGAGATTGCAGCCGATGGCGCCCGCGGTAGCGGCCCAGAACAGATTGAAGCGCTGCAAGTAGACCAGGTAGCCCGCGAAGGGCAATATGACTTCCGACGGAAGCGGAATACAGGCCGATTCGATGCCCATCAATACAGCGATGCCGGCGTATCCACCCATGTCAATGACGTGCGTGATGAACTGCACTAGGGCTGCAAGGATGCGTTCGCTCATGGGGCAAGTTTAAGTATATAGGTCTGATTTGGGCGGATTTACGAAAGCGCTAACGCTCCCCAATACGGCTTGGGGTGCTGCTACGATTGACTTGATTTCATCGATATGTGCGAGGTATTCCGTTGGCTCAGTTTCCCCCAGTTCCGTTGACGTTGGAAGGCGCGAGCGTCCTACATCAGTTCTTTCGCTTCGATTGGGCGAAATGGAGGTCCTTCGCGGACGGTGAACGTAAGAAGATCGTCGATGAATTTGTGTCTGTGCTCAAGAAGCTGGAACAAGACGCGGACAGCAAGGTGCAGACGGCGCTGTTTTCGCAACTCGGGCACAAGGGCGATCTGATCCTGACCCATTTTCGCGACTCGTTTGAGGCGCTGAACCAGGTGGAGCTGGAGCTGGCGCAGACTTCATTCTTCGATTTGCTCGAACAGAAGCATTCCTATGTTTCGGTGGTCGAGTTAGGACTGTATGAATCGACGCGCAAGACGTACGAGGCGGCTTCGGCCAAGGGACTGGCCGAGCATTCGCCGGAGTGGAATGCGGAGATTGCCGAGTCTCTGAAGCGCGGCGCCGAAGCGATGAAACCGCGACTGTGGCCAGGCGTGCCCGACGCGAAGTACCTGTGCTTTTATCCGATGGACCGCAAGCGTGGCGAGGCCGTGAACTGGTATACAGTTCCCTTTCCCGAGCGGCAGCGGATGATGCACGAGCACGGCATGATCGGCCGGCGCTACGCCGACCAGGTGCGGCAGATCATCACTGGCTCAATCGGGATGGACGACTGGGAGTGGGGCGTAGACCTGTTCGCTGACGATCCGGTTGTCTTCAAGAAACTGATCTACGAGATGCGCTTCGATCAAGTGAGTGCGGTGTATGCGCTCTTCGGACAGTTCTTTCTGGGAGTGCGGTTGCCGGTGGAGAAGCTAGGGGCGTGGGTGGAAGGAAAGCTGTAGAGTTTCCGACTTCCGGTTACGCGTAAGGATGATTCGCCTTACATGGAAATGGAGGCGCTGATGACGACGCTTACCGTTACCGCAAAGGGCCAGATCACGCTCAAGCAGGAGCTGCTACGGCATCTGAAGGTCGCGCCTGGCCAGAAGGTTGAGGTCGATAAGCTGCCCGATGGGCAGCTCCTGGTAAAGCCCACCGAGCAGAAACACTCGATTGAGGGTTTCAGTGGCTTACTGGCCAAAAAGGGCGCCCCAAAATTGACGATCGCCCAGATTAAAAAGATTACCGAAGATGCCTGGGCAGGAAAGCGATGAAGATTGTTGCGGACACGACCGTATTATTACGCGACGTGTTGCAGGACGATCCCAGGCAGGCCAAATTGGCCGCCCGAGCCCTTCGCAGCGCCGAACTGATTGCCGTACCCATCTCCGTTCTTTGCGAGTTTTCCTGGGTTCTCCGGCAAGGCTCTAGGAAAACAGCCGAGGAAGTGGCGACTGCGATCCGTTATCTGATAGACAGCGAAAGCGTCGTCACCAATCGCCCTGCGGTTGAGGCTGGGTTGGAATTCCTTGATGCGGGCGGCGACTTTGCCGATGGCGCGATTGCGTACGAGGGCCATTGGCTCGGCGCCGAGGAGTTTGTCAGTTTTGACAAGCAGGCCGTGGCCATACTGAGAGCCAAGGGCAAGCGCGCCAGGCTGCTGAGCTGAGACCGGCTTTGGTTTAGCGTCGCTCACGCGACCTCCAGAATCCGGCGATTCTCAACGCACGTAACGCGGCATCGATACATCGGAGCAATCTTGCTCGTAACTCCTTTGGGGTAGCATGAAGCCATGCCCGCGACGAAGAAAGCTCCCAAGAAGACGCCGAAAAAAGCAGCGGCGAGCGGCAAGAAAGCTGCACCCGCCAAAGGAACACCGAAAGCCAAATCAACTCCGATCAAGAAGGGCCTCGAGCCGAAAGCATTGGCGAAGACGCGCGCACTGGGTGGCGATCTGGCGCCGGAGCGAATCGCGGCGATCCTCAAGGGACTCGACGAAGCGTATCCAAATGCCGAGTGTGCGCTGCATCATCGCTCGCCGTGGGAACTGCTGGTGGCGACAATTCTCTCGGCGCAGTGTACAGACGTGCGCGTGAACATGGTCACGCCCGAGCTGTTCCGCCGCTTTCCTACTCCCGAGGCGATGCGCAAGGCCAGCCTGCCAGAGCTTGAAGAGCTGATCAAGACAACCGGGTTCTACCGCAACAAGGCGAAGTCGATCAAGGGCGCTGCAGAGAAAATCGTCACGGACTTCGGCGGCAAGGTTCCCCAGACGTTGGACGAGCTGATCACGGTGCCGGGCGCGGCGCGCAAGACCGCGAACGTGGTTCTTGGCGTGAGTTTCGGGAAAGCCGAAGGCGTGGTAGTCGATACGCATGTCTTCCGGATCTCCCATCGGCTCGATCTGGCCAAGGGCGACACGCCGCAGAAAGTCGAGCAGGAGCTGATGGAGATCCTTCCCAAGGATCACTGGATCAGCTTTTCGCACCAGATCATTCACCATGGGCGGCAGGTATGCATTGCGCGCTCTCCCAAGTGCGACAAGTGCAATCTCGAGCAGTTGTGCCACTCAGAAGACAAGACGTGGTGGAGCTGAAAAAGCAGGGATCAGGAAACAGGGGTCAGAAACTACGATGTGGGCGCGAAATGGCGCACAACTGCCGCGACCAGGCCAGGGATGTCATGTGGATCGGCTTCGGCCGCCGGCGGCCAGTTCAGGTCGCGCAACGTTTGCGATGTGATTGGGCCGATAGAGATGGCGGCGACATTTCGAAACGGAAACGGCAGACCGGCAGCCTGAGCGGCTTCAGCCAGATGCAAAACGCTTGATGAGCTGGTAAAGGTGACCGCATCGATGCCGAGCGCATAAGCGCGGCGGAGTTGCTGCGGAGCTGCGGCCGGCAGCATGTTGCGATAGGCATCGACGATATCTACAGTGGCGCCCGCGGCGCGAAGCGCGTCGGGGATGATGTCGCGGGCAACGGCGGCGCGAGCAAGAAGAACGCGCTTGCCGGCGATCTGATCCTTGAGCTCAGCGACAAGACTCTCGGCAACATACTCCGTCGGAGTAAGGGCTACCTGTAAACCTGCGTCGCGCGCGGCTTCTGCAGTCGCGGCGCCGATCGCAGCCACTGCTGCCATCTGCGGTGGGGCGGCGCCATGGAGCAATGGATGAACGAGCGCAAGACGCTCCACCAGGACCCGAACAGCGTTGGCGCTGGTGAGAATCAGCCAGTCGTACTGCGCGAGGTTGCGAAGCGCCTCATCGAGCGGTTCATAGGATGTGGGCGGAACGATCTCGAGAACAGAGACTTCGACAGGAATTGCGCCGAGTTCCCGCAAGCCGTCGCTCAGCTTTGAAGCCTGCGAAACGCCGCGCGTGACGAGGATACGACGATTGGCAAGAGGCTGGCTCACGCAGAGGCTCCGGCCGGCGGTGGAGCTAAAGCTGCGAGCAGCGGCCCGGCCCCTGCATCGATGAGCTTGCGCGCGACAACCTGACCCAGGACAACCGGATCGCTTCCCTCGCGGAGCGCGCGATGAAGAATGTGTACTACTTGGCCGGTGTCGGGCGCCGCTACTACGGCGAAGATCTCATCCCCAAGGCCATCGAGATAGCCATCCTTTGATTCGGCGCACGGCCTGCAGTGAACGCCGATGGGAACCTGGCAGCCTCCCCCGAGTGCGGCAAGCGCGGCGCGCTCCGCGGTGACGGCGAAGCGGGTATGCACGTCGTCGAGAAAGGCCAACGCGGCGATCGTATCGCGATCGTCTTTGCGCGTCTCGATGCCGAGAGCTCCCTGCCCTGCGGCGGGACAAAAGTCTGCCGGATCAAGCCGCTCGCGAATCCACTCAGCTCTTTCCAGCCGGTCCAGTCCTGCGGCGGCGAGAAGAATCGCATCGACCTGACCTTCGTCCAGTTTGCGCAGGCGCGTATCGACATTGCCGCGAAACTCCACCACGACAAGATCCGGACGAATCGCCTTCAACTGCGCGCGGCGGCGCTGGCTGCTGGTGCCCATTCTTGCGCCCGCAGGCAGCGATGCGAGATTCGCATAGTTTTTGGAAACGAAGACATCGCGGGGATCGGCGCGCTGGGGAGTCGCTGCCAGTTCGAAGCTCTCCGGCAATTCGGTCGGCAGGTCTTTGAGCGAGTGGACGGCTAGATCGATCGACCCAGCGGCGAGGGCCTCTTCAATTTCCTTGGTGAACATGCCCTTGGAGCCGACTTGCGCGAAAGTGACCTCCTGCAGACGGTCCCCGGTGGTCTTGATGATCTGAATATCGACGGTGTGGCGCTTCGCACGGAGGAGACTTGCAATATGGTTGGCTTGCCACAAAGCCAACTGAGAGCCGCGGCTTCCGATGCGAAGGTTCATTTACGTCCTGCCGTGGTGGTCTGGCGCTCGACCGGTTTGGGGTCTTCGGTGCGGTTGGCGGGCATCTCGGTGACTTCCGGCGCTCGATCCGCGGCGGATGGAAGCGACCATGTCTCACACAATGCTTCGACGCGCGTCGCGTCGTTGTCGCGCGCTGCCTGCTTGAGCGCCTGCATCGGCGGATGGAGAAACTTGTTGACGAGACCGCGCGTGAGCGCCTCAACAGCGGCGGCCTGCTCGGACGTCAGGACGCCGAGGCGCGCCTGCATGCGGCGCATCTCCGCCTGGCGTATCTCTTCGGCCTGCCGCTGCAGGCTGACAATGGCGGGAGCGACGTTAACGGCCCGGCGGCGCTGGTGAAAGCGCTCGACCTCGGCAGCGATCATCGCTTCTGCATCGCCGGCCTGCCGGCCCCGTTCGGCGATGTGCGATGCTGCGACCTGCTGCAGATCGTCGATGTCGTAGACGAAGATGCCTTCGATCTGATTGACTGCTGGATCGACGTCGCGAGGCACCGCGATATCGATAAAGAACATCGGCCGGTTGCGGCGGCGATGCATGAAGGTCTGGCCGTGTTCGCGCCGGAAGATCGGATGCGGAGCGCCGGTGGAGCTGATGACGATGTCAGCCTCGCTCGCGACATCATGGAGGGTATCGAAAGGAATGACGCGGCCGTTGAATGGAGCAGCAAGCTGGCGCGCTCGCTCGCTTGTGCGATTCGTAACCAGAATAGCGCCGGCGCCCTGCTGCACGAGATGACGCGCGGCGAGCTCGGACATTTTGCCCGCGCCAACGAGGAAGACCGTACGGCCCTGCAGCGAGCCGAAGATTTTGCGCGCGAGCTCTACAGCGACCGAAGCGACGGAGACAGAGTTGGCGCCGATCTCGGTTTCCGTGCGGACGCGCTTGGCGGCGGCGAAGGCGGACTGCAGCAGATGTTCGAGCTGGCTGCCAATGGCGCCCGCCGCCCGGGCCACTGCATACGCCTCTTTCACCTGGCCTAGAATCTGCGGCTCGCCTACGACCATCGAATCAAGACTGGAGGCGACGCGAAAGAGATGACGGACCGCCTCTTGATCCAGATGCGTGTAGATATGCGGGACGAGAAATGAAAGCTCGAAGCCGAACTGGCGATGAAGGAAACCGGCAATATCGATCTCGGGCGATTCGAGTACCGCCAGCATCTCGACACGATTGCAGGTGGAGAGCAGCATGCACTCGGCAACGCCCGGTTCGGCGGCAAGCGCACGAATCACCTCGGGCAGCTCATCGCTCGAGATTGCGAGACGTTCGCGAAGCTCGATCGGCGCGGTCTTGTGGTTGACTCCGATGAGAGCGAGGGTCATGGCGCGCCGAACCTGTGTACGTGGCTGACGAGGTTGGCTGCCCAGACTGCGAGCATAAACACGAGCACGGCGCCAGAGAGATAGGCGGCTCTGCGGCCGCGGAGCCCAGCGGTCCGACGCAGGAAGAGCAGCAGGACGTAGACGCCCCACATGGCGTAAGACGCGACAACCTTGGGATCAAGAAAGTAGGCCGCGCCAAGATCTGTTTCCTGCACCAGCACTGCCCCAATAATGAGACCGACAGTCATGCAGGGAAAGCCGAACAGAAGCATGGCGTGCGCGATGCGCTCCAGGGTATCCAGAGGCGGCAACCAGTCAAGCGGTGAGTTAGTCGTCGCCTTGAGCTTGGATTTGAGTCTGCGTTCCTGAACAAGGTAGAGGACTGAAGCAAGCAGACTGAAGCCTAGAGCTGCGTAGGCCGCGAGCAGTGCGGAGATGTGGGCTACGAGCCAACTGCTGCGCACGCCCTGCGAAGAGAACACAAAATGAGTGATGCCCAGGGCCGGAACAAAGACCAGAAAAAATGTGACCGGCAGGGCAAAAACACCGAGCGAGATAGCGTCGTAGAGCCACCAGGCAAGGAAAAACAGGCCGGCGACAAGGAAACCCAGAAGCGACTCGACTTCCCGAGCGCCGACCGGGACAAAACGATGCGCCTCGGCGAGCATTTCGACCGCCGAGACAAAATGAAAGAAGAAAGCCAGCCCGCCGAGGTGCACGCAGATCTTGC
>DATHNJ010000274.1:0-18423 GCA_035486155.1 Occallatibacter sp.
GTGCGAATAGATGCGCGCATACGATCCAATCACCGCGCCTTTGCCGATCTTGATGCCGCCGCGGTCGTTCAACAGAGCGCGCTGGCGGATGACCGCGCCATCCTCGATCGAAATCTTGTAACCGTACGTGATGTCGACGCCGTGATGAATCTTGACGCCAGAGCCCATGTGCGCAAAGATGTGCCGGCCCAGCATGCAGCGGAAGCGCATGCCGAGCCAGTGATTGAGGCCGATCGGCGAGCGGTCGAACATCAGCCAGAACCAGAGCAGCGGTTTGATCGGCGCAAATTTCTCGCGATCGACGTCCTCAAAGTGGCCGGCTTCGAGCGTCACGTTCTCCGGATCGAGCGACATGCTGAGCACGTTGCCGGGCAGCTCGCTGGTGAGAGTGACATTCAATTTGCCGCCGTGCGGCCGACCCAGATAGAGCTGGTAAAGCTGATCGCGGACGATCTCGGAGCGGCGCTCCTGCGTCGAATGGCGCGTGAACTCGTCGTCCAGGAATGCCAACCAGCGGCGATAGACTTCCTCTGCTTCCGCGGCGGGGTGAGGGATGGGCTCGGCGGCTTGAGTCATATTGCTTTGGACGATAAACCAGCCGCCGAAGATGCGCCACTGCGTGGGGCGGACCCCTGCGGCCGCTGCGGTCGAACCAGAGCGTTATCCTAGAAAGTCAGTGCGCGTCTCTTTGCGCATTGCGAGAGCTTGATCATGCCTGAAGAAACCGCCCCCACAACCGAAACACCCAAGACAGCTGCCCCCAACGCAACCATCGCCACGCTCGGCCAGCACGAAGGCCAGTCGGTGACTCTGCACGGATGGCTCTACAACCTGCGCGAGAGCGGCAAGCTGCTGTTTCCGATCTTTCGCGACGGAACCGGAACCGTGCAGGGCGTAGCGCACGTGAAGAGCGTGCCGCCGCCGGTCTTCGAGGCGCTCAAAGGCCTCACGCAGGAGTCGAGCGTGATCGTCACCGGCAAAGTCCGTGCCGACAAGCGTGCGCCGGGCGGCTACGAGCTCGATGTCGAAGACGTCGAGGTGGTGCAGCGCGTGCCCGAGTCCGATCCGTATCCCATCACGCTCAAAGAGCACGGCGTCGACTTTCTGATGGAGCGCCGTCATCTGTGGGTGCGCTCGCCGCGCCAGTCAGCCATCTTGCGCATCCGCGCCGAGATCATGCGCGCTGCGCAGGAGTACTTCGACTCGAACGGGTTTATCCGCACCGATCCGCCAATTCTCACGCCTGCAGCCTGCGAAGGCACGTCGACTTTATTTCCCGTCGACTACTTTGGCGATCCGGCATTCCTGACCCAATCCGGCCAGCTCTACATCGAATCAACGGCCCTGGCGCTGGGCAAGGTCTACAGCTTCGGCCCCACATTCCGCGCGGAAAAATCCAAGACCCGCCGTCATCTGACCGAGTTTTGGATGATCGAGCCCGAAGTCGCCTACTGCGATCTCGACGGCCTGATGGAGCTGGCCGAAAACTTTATCTCCCACATCGTGCAGAGCGTGCTGAAGAATCGCGCCGCCGAATTACAAGTCATCGGCCGCGATCCGGAGAAGCTCAAGAACATCCTGCCGCCGTTCCCGCGCCTGCGCTACGACGAAGCGGCGAAGATGCTGAACGAAGCGCATAAGAACGGCCAGTTAGAACAGCCCTTCGAGTACGGCGACGACTTCGGGTCGCCCGATGAAACCTGGCTCAGCTCGCAGTTCGACCGGCCAGTGATGGTGCATCGCTACCCGGCGGCGGTGAAGGCGTTCTATATGGAGCCCGACCCGAAGGACCCGAACTTCGCGCTGTGCGTGGACGTGCTCGCGCCGGAGGGCTACGGCGAAGTCATCGGCGGCTCGCAGCGCGTGTCGAGTTACGAACTCCTGAAGAGCCGCATCGAAGCGCACAAACTGCCGCTCGAAGCCTTTCAGTGGTATCTCGATCTACGCCGCTACGGCTCAGTGCCTCATGCAGGTTTCGGCATGGGCATCGAGCGCCTTGTGGCCTGGATCTGCCAACTCGATCATGTGCGCGAGACGATTCCATTTGCACGCACGCTGCATCGGATCTATCCGTAAGAGCAGGGAACAGGGATTAGGGAATAGGGAACAAAACAAAAAGCGCGGCAGCCGAAGCTGCCGCGCTTTAACGTTTAGCCCTTTTGTCTAGAAGACGAAGCGGGCGCTGATCTCGATCTCGCGCGGCGTGTAAAGGAAGCCGCTGTTATTCGAGCTGGTCGGGATCTGGTAGGTGTTAGCGGACGGGTTGGTTGTTCCCTGTCCCTGATAAGTGGCAAGGTTTGTCGAGCCTGAGCTCGACAACTTGTAGGCCGTCGTGCCAAGGCCGTCGATGTTCTGATGGTTGGCGATGTTGAAGGCGTTTGCGATCAACTGCAACTGGTAGGGCCGGGCCTCGTGGAAGGTGAACTGCTTCTGGACGCGAACGTCGTCGACGATACGCCGCGGATAGCGCTCGGTGTTAGGCCCGATGTTTGGGATGAATGTGGCGCCCGAGCCGCCGTTCCAGTCGCTGAGAATCGCGGGGCCGAAGAAGCCGCTGACGCCGACGGTGTAGGGCAAGCCATTCTGCATCTGGAAGCTGTCGTCCAAGCTCCAGTCGTTGACAACCCACTTAAGCGGGTTGCTGGAATGCAGGTTCGGCGCGTTATACAGCGCATAGGCTACAAAGCGATTGGGCACGTTGTAGCTTGAATTGCCGTAGTTGGCGCGGTAATCGCCGTAGGGGTTGAACCAGTTGTTTACCGCGGTGCTGGCGGTATCCGCGTTCTGCGCGTAGTCCAGGGCGTGGGCCCATGTGTAGTTGGCGTCGAACTGAATACTGTGCAGGGAGCGATTGACGATCTCAACGACGAACGCGTTGTAGTTCGAGTTGATGTTGCTGATCATCTCCGTGATGTCCTGGAAGTTGTTGGCCACGGTACCGAACAACGCAGTGTTGCCGTAGGCGGTGAACTGCGGGACTGTTAACGTCGTGCCGTTCGGGCCCAGCGGACCGCTATTGCTGCTGTCTGAGACCGTGACGGTGACTGGGAGCTCGGTAGGGTTCAGGTTCACGTCGAGGAAGTTAGGCAATCTGCGGCCAAGAGCTCCTAGATAACTGAGCGATACGATGGTGCCTTTGCCGGCAGCCTGCTGCAGTTGAAGATCGAACTCCTGAATCTGGGGATTGCGCAAATCCGAAGCCAGATAGTTTGAGCTGGGCGTTGCTGCTGCTGCGCCGGTTCCTGTTTCGATGTTCGGGAACTGAGGAGCATTTTTGGTGGTGGCCTTGTAGGTCGTGGTGTATTGGCCGTTGGGGCTGCCGGTGTTCAAGCGGAGGTTCAGAAGCTCGCCGTTGTTCAGACGGCCGTAGTAGATGCCGTAGCCGCCGCGCAGCACGGTGTTGCCGTGACCGTAGACATCGTATGAGAAGCCGATGCGCGGACCGAAGTTGGTTTTGTCGCTGGGGTTGTTGTTCAACTGAGGATAGGGAACGAAGTTTCCGACTGCCGAAGTCAAATTGGCCGAGGGCGGAGGCAGCTGCTCATAGTCCCAGCGCAGCCCGAGTTCGAGCGTAAGCCGCGGCGAAAACTTCCAGTTGTCCTGAGCAAAGATGCCGTGGTCCATAGTGTTGATCGCGTAAACCGGATTGCCGAAGCCCTGGTAGAAATCGGCGTAGCAAGCGGATGTGCCTACGCCCGTGCCGGTTGCGGTCGCAGCCGAGGAAGCGCTGCTGTTGCAGGAGTTACCTTTGCCATTATTGGCGTTCAACTGGTCGTTGAAGTAGTTGCCGAGATAGTTGTAGACGTAGTCGCCGTTGCTCTCGTAGGTGTTGTTGATCTCATCCCAGTTATGAACTTCGTCCACGCCGAACTTAAAGCTGTGGTTGCCCTTGTTCCAATAGAGCGTATCGCCGATCTGCCACTTGCGTTCGTCGGGCAGAGCTTTGCGGTAGGAGTAATAGGGCGATCCGATGTTCATGCCTTCAGCGGTGTCCACAGAGACCTCAGGGACGTTGCCCGCGGAGCCGCCGCTTCCCACCAGGTTTGCAAGGGTGTACGGCGTGAACGTCTGTTGCCCTTCATCGTTGAGCTCGCGTCCGTACTGGTAGAGAATTTCATTGCTGATCGTGGGTGTAATCAGGCTGGTGAGCTTGGTCACGCCATAGTCCAGCTTGACGAAGTCGTTGCCCCAGGTATCGCGTCCGTAGTCGTCGGTTGCTGTCGTCTGCACGCCGCCCGGCGAGTCCCAGCGCAGCCGATGGTACAGGAAGCTGACGTGTTCTTTGTCGTTGATCTGCCAATCAAGCTTGGGCGTGTTGATTTCTTGATATCCGAAGCGTGACACCGTGCCTAGGTCGGAGACCAGACCGGCGATGCCGTTGTCGTAGTCGGTGACGCCGGCATCGTAACTGGTAGCATGCTGACGGGCTGCCAGCGTGCAGGCTTGGCTATCGATCGTGTAGTTAGGGTCTTTCGTGGCGCTAAAGTAGCCGGTGCTCAGGCTGCATTGATTCGGGCTTATTCCGGTCGGGAAGTTGGCCGACGGTGTGGGCAGCGAGTAGAACGCGCTCGCGTTTTCCGGAATCGCCTGTCCGGGAAATACGTGGGTGTGCTGGTCGTAGGTATAGATCCAGAAGAGCTTGTTCTTGATCAGAGCTCCGCCGACAGTGAAGCCGTAGATCTTGCGCAGATCTTCGGGCTTAATGGACTGCGAGACGTAGCTGTTGGTGGCCGAGTTGAGGAACGATTCTTTGGCGTAGTCATTAAACGCAGCCCAGTTGCTCTCGCGATCCCAGAAATAAGCCTCGCCATGAAGTTGGTTGGTTCCGCTCTTGGTCACCGAGGTGATGACGCCGCCGGCTGCGCGGCCATACTCAGCGGAGTAGACGCCGGTGTTGACTGCGAATTCGCGAACGGCGCTGCCGGAGGTTGAATAGGCTTCACGCGTACGACCGCGCTCTTCCGAGTAATACGCCTGGTTGTCGTCGGCGCCGTCGATTTCAATGTTGTTGAGCACGGGGCTGATGCCGCGCACACTGACCAACCCAAATCCGTTGCCGTCCGAAACTACGCCCGGCGTGGTCATCGCAAGGCTCGACCAGCGGCGATTGTTGATCGGAACCGATTGCAGCGCCTTAAGGTTGAGCGTATCGCTGAAGTCAGGCGAGTCGAGGTTCAGCACCGGCACCTGCTCGGCGACTTCGACTGAGGTCGAAGAAGCGGCAACCGAGAGGGTGGGCGAAACCGCCGTTACCTGGCCGACTTGGACAAGCACGTGTTCTGCGCGGAAAGTTGCAAAGCCTGACGCCGTCACGGACACGGAGTAGTCGCCGGGCTCGAGCAAAGGCGCCTTGAAAAAGCCGCTGCCGTCGGAGACCACGTTGACGGCGAAACCGGTTGCAGTGTTGTTGATGCTTACTTTTGCAGCGCCAATCACCGAGCCGGAGGAATCAACGGTCGTTCCTGCAATTGCGCCCTGGGTGGATGACTGTGCAACGGCTTTGAAGCCGCCGCAACTCCACGCCAAGGTCAGCAACAGCACGAAACACAATGCCAAACGAGACTTCTTAAAAGACATCTGGACACTCCTCAAAGAGTTCATTCTGATTAGTTTGAAATGGGTATGTGGAGGTGGGGCTACGCCGTCGTTGGCTTCGCACAGGGGTTGTTTTCCGCGAAACGGCGTGTTCTTCCCAGCATCCTTTTTGTGATTTGCGACACGCGCAGAGTTGAAGTTTTTCGCTTTTCAACTCTTAAAATCTGCGTGAGAGGCACCCAAAAAGAATCCCATAGTTTTATGAACGGAATGTTACAGGCTCGCCGTGGAGGAATAGTTTCACGGACTTGCAAACATGAGGATGGAGAATCCTCTACGCGCGCAGTGTAATCAAACCACCTAACAAGCTATTTTTGTATAGCTTGGTGGCAAAGAGGGATCTATGACGCTTACCGCAGCAGAAGTCGGACACGTGAAACAAGCTAATACAACAGAAGAAGTATTGCCAGCTGTGCGCAAGCGGTGGAGTCCGCGCGCCTTCGCCGATCGCGACGTCACGAAGGCCGACCTGAGGAAGATTTTTGAAGCGGCTCGCTGGGCGCCCTCCTCCAACAACGAGCAGCCCTGGCGGTTTATCGTGGGCCTTCGCGGGTCCGACACGTACCAGAAGATCGGGTCGTCGCTCGTCCAGTTCAACCAGGCATGGGCGTTGAATGCGCCAGTGCTGATCCTCGGCGTGGCCAGGAAGCGCTTCTCTCGCGGCGAATCGGAGAACGACTATAACCTCTACGATCTTGGCGCGGCCACGGGCTTCATCACCCTGCAGGCCGCGGCATTGGGTCTGGTTACGCATCAGATGGCCGGGTATGACAAACATGCAGCTAGAAAGGCGCTGGAAATCCCCGAAGAGTTTGACCTCGGTTCGGTCATGGCGCTTGGCTATCAGGGCGAGCCGTCCACATTGACCAATGAAAAGATGCTCGAGCAGGAGACGTTGCCCAGGTCCCGTAAACCTCTGAACGAGATCGTGCTGGGGGCCTGGGGCCAACCGGCCCGGCTGGAGTAGCCGCCGCGGATATCGGTCGGGGTAAAGTGGAGGCAGGAGAAGTTCATCGTTGCCCAGCCTGCCACCTCCCCGGCCCTTACGGCAGCAGCGTCCTGTACACAGGCGGCGCAGACGTCGTGTTCCTGTTTCCACGCCCAAGAGAAACTGGCGCAGAATCGGAATCCTGTCTGCGATCGGCGTCGCGGGCGTCTTGACTGGCTGGGCGTTGCTGGCCCGGGTGTTCGCCGGCAAAGCGAATACAAATCTAGCGCGTTTTGACGCCATCATCGTTTTGGGCCATCCGGCTGATTCGGACGGCAACCCGACTCCGCTGCAGCAGGCGACTGTCACCGAAGCGGTGCGGGAATACATGCGTGGGACTGCTTCCCGGATCATTTTCACAGGAGGCGCAGCGCACAATCAGTTTGTCGAAGCCGAGGTCATGGCGCGGGTGGCGGAATCGGAAGGGATCCCTGCATCTGCGATCTTTGTGGAGCCAAAAGCGCAGGACACGATCCAGAATGCCTGCTATTCGGAGCGGATCATGCGCGAGCACCGTTGGGCATCCGCCGAGATCATCGCTCCATCCTTTCAGGCGCCGCGCGCCGCAATGATCGTTGGAAAGCTGCCGATCAAGTGGCGCATGCGCGTCGCGCCGCCGGTGGGGCCGGTTTCGCCGTTGCTCTCAGCCTGGCGAAGCGGCATGGAGACGTTGAAAACGGTCCGCTATCTGATTTACGCGCAGTGGGCCGACCGGTGTGATCCGTAATCGTTTCAGATTAGGTGAATTCGGCGCCAACGGTCAGCCTCGCCAAGCGTCTAGAAGCTAGGACTTATCTTGCGAACCTTTTTGAAGTTGTTTCGACCGAATCGAGAGCTCTTGTTGTGTGAAACGCACCCCGCCAACCGCGTTGTCCGCCCTAAGTGCGGTCCTGTAAGCTGGGTGGTGATGCGTCTTCCCGTACGTTCCTTTGTCTTTGCCGCAGTTGCGGCTTGCCTGTTCGCTCAAACCTCGTCCATTGCTCAAACGCAGGACGCTCAGGGTCCTTCCGCACAGGACTCGCAATCGCAGGGCGCTCAAACGCAGAGCAACTCGTCCCAATCTTCCGCCAACGGCGGCTACGTTGTGGTAGATCCGCTGGCGAGAGTGCGGTACGACGAACGCTACGATCTATCCGTGGGTTTGGCGTATGACCACATGAAGGCGGGTCCGACGCTCTTGCAGGGCTCGAACCTCGGCGGCCTCGACGTTTCCGGCTCATACTGGCTGACCCAGCATTGGGGCGTTGAAGCGTCGGGCAGAGGATATATCGGCACCAGCGGCGCGGCGCCCAATGCGTATCAGATCAACGGACCGTTTGTCAGCCAGTATCTGTTTGTCGGCGGCCCGGAGTGGCTGGGACCGCACAACAAGCACGGCGCCTTAATTGCCCACGCCCTTGTCGGCGGCGCCTACGGCAACTTCGAGCAGGATCTTCGCGGAAATTCGCCATCCGTTGTTGATTTCTACAACAACCAGCTTGCTCTCGGCGCGATCCTGGGCGGACATTTTGATTTGAACCGTTCCGAGCACTGGGTCTTCCGCATCACCCCCGACGCCGTCATCACTCGCTATGGCATCAACTATGGAAACCGCCTTACGCAGACCGACGTGAACTTCGCGCTCTCGGTTGGCGCTGAGTATCGATTCAAGAAGAAACGCTAAGACCTGTTCATCTAAGACCACCTGAACGCAGTAACCGCGGATCGCGCATGAGTCACGTGACCGCGGGGGTTTCTCCCTCTCATTTTTCGTTTCTCGCTGATAAGGACTGAGTTTTAAAGTTGGATTGACCGCGCCGTCGATGAGCGTGGTATTCTCCACCGTTCATCACAGCGTTTCCATGAAGCAATGTTCCGCCATCTAAGGTCATTTGGGAAGGGAAGTCCCTTCCTTCGCAGTGAAGCCATGCAGGCCCAGGAAAGCAGGATCAGACGGACATGAGGGACACACTCGGCGTTTTGCTCGCAGGGGGCGCAGGCGAGCGGTTGTTTCCGCTGACGCGCGATCGCGCCAAACCGGCTGTGCCTTTCGGCGGCCACTACCGCATCATCGACATCACGCTTTCCAACTGCATTAATTCAGGTCTGCGCAGGGTGTATGTGCTCACCCAGTACAAGGCGCTCTCTCTCAACCGTCACATTCGCGAAGGATGGACGGGCATTGTCGGCCAGGAGTTGGGCGAGTTCTTCGAGCTGCTGCCTCCAATGCAGCGCACGGGCGCGAACTGGTACATGGGCACCGCCGATGCGGTCTATCAGAACATTTATTCGATCGGCAGCGAGCAGCCCACCCACGTCATCATTCTCTCCGGCGATCACATCTACAAGATGGACTACAGCCGCATGCTCGAATATCACAACGAGCAGCGCGCCGAAGTGACGCTTGCGACGCTGCCGATTTCGCCCGACGAGGTGAAGCAGTTTGGCGTGGTCGAAGTGGCGCCGAGCGGCGAGGTGCAGGGATTCCAGGAGAAGCCTGCGTCGACCACCGTGCGATCGCCGTTCAATCCGAACGCGGTGGACGCCTCGATGGGCATCTACATCTTCGACACGGAGGTTTTGATCAAGGCGCTGATCGCCGACGCCGAGGATCCGAACTCGAAGCACGATTTTGGCCACAATATTCTGCCCAACCTGCTGGGCAAGAAAAAAATGATGGCCTATAGCTTCGTCGATGAGAACAAGCAGCAGCAGGCGCTGTACTGGCGCGATGTGGGAACGCTCGACGCGTACTACGACGCCAATATGGACCTGTGCTCGGTGTCGCCGGTATTCAACCTTTACGACAAGAGCTGGCCAATGCGCACGCGTGTCCGCCAGTATCCGCCGGCGAAGTTTGTGTTCGGCGAGCCGGGCCGCACCGGCATGGCCGTCAACTCGGTGATCACGGCAGGCGTCATTATCTCCGGCGCCTCGGTATCAAACTCGGTGCTGTCGCAGGATGTGCGCGTGAACTCATATTCGGATGTGGACGCGAGCATCATCTTTTCGCACGTGAACATCGGCCGCCATTGCCGCATTCGTCGCGCCATCATCGACCGCGACGTGCACATTCCCGAGGGAACTGTGATTGGGTACGATCCGGTCGAGGACAAACGGCGGTATTTCGTTACGCCGTCGGGGCTGACGATCGTGACGCGAGACGCCTCGCTGTTCGAGAACCCCGTCGATCCGGAGTTTCTGGAGCGGTATTAGAGCAGACCTTCGTTGAAAGCAAAAGCCCGGCAATCGCCGGGCTTTTCGTTGAGCGCTGTCGAACCTTACTTCTTCTTTGAATCCTGAAACAGCTCCGGAAACTGCTCCTTCAGCGCCTCGATTTTCGGACGATCGCAGACCAGGATATAAGGATTGCCGGGGTTGTTATCGGCGTAGTGCTGGTGATAGGACTCGGCGTCGTAGAAGCCCTTGAGGGGCACGATCTGAGTCACGATCGGCCGCGCGAAAATATGCGCAGCGTCAAGCTGGGCGATATAGGCCTGGCTGATCTTCTTCTGTTCATCATTCTGGTAGAAAATCACCGAGCGGTACGACGGACCCACATCGGGACCCTGGCGATTGAGCTGGGTCGGATCGTGCGCGACCGAGAAAAAGATGCGCAGCAATTGCCCATAGGTGATCCGCGATGGATCGTAGACCACGCGGACAGACTCGGCGTGGCCTGTCGTCTCGGTTCCGACCTGCTCATAGGTGGCGGTCGAAGCCGAGCCGCCCGAATATCCAACGGTCGTCTCGACGACGCCTTTCACCCGCTCGAAGACGGACTGCGTGCCCCAGAAGCATCCGCCTGCGAAGACGGCGACCTCCTTGCCAGGTTTCGGCGCCAGACTATCGTCGGATGTGGCGGCGGGAATCGGCGCTCCGCCGGCGGCCTTCACGCCGCGCGTCGCCATAAAGAGTCCGGTAAGAGCAAACACTCCAATAGCAAAGACTCCGATAGCGATGCCGCTGATTCTTGACGACCCCATATCCCAACCTCCGAGCAGCGCGCTCGATTGCGCCCACTGTGAGATGAAGCAGGCGGAGAAAGGTTACACCGACGGCGACCAGAGAGCGGCTGCGGGCAGGGTATTGCATCTGGAATTCGACTATTGCAATCAGGGAACTACATCACAAATTCCCGCGTATAGGGGTCTATGGCATGCGCGGGTACATTATGCTGGACGACGATGGGGCTTCTGGCCCCGGCCACGCCTCCACGGCGGTGTCTCCAGCCCGGCGAGGCGGGTGCTTCCGGACGAATCGGAGGCCCAAAGGCCAATCCCGTTGCCGCCGATGGACCGTCGCGGGCTCGCCCCATACGCGAGGGGGGGCGCGAGGAGGTAAGACCGCTGGAGATCGACTGGTCCCAAGTTGTCCGCCGCTGCATGGACGGAGATTCGGGCGCATGGGCCGAGCTGGTCCGCACGCACCACCGGCGTGTCTACGGGTTATGCTACCGTTTTACCGGCAACGCCGCCGATGCCGAAGATCTTACGCAGGACGTCTTCTTAAAGATCTATTCCAACCTCTCCAGCTTTGACACCGGGCGCGGAAGCCTGCAGGTGTGGATCACGACTATGACCCGCAACCTGCTGGTGGATAACTTTCGCCGCACCAAGAATCAGCGGGTCACCGGCTCCCTCGATGAGGGCTGGGACGCGACCGATGAGCTGCGCCCTGTGGATCGGCTGACGGCCGGCGGCCCGACGCCCCATGAATCCGCTGCGCAGAAAGAACTATCCAAGATGGTGCAGGATGCACTGGCCAAGGTCAGCGTGGAGCTGCGAGAGGCCGTGATCCTGAGAGATCTGCAAGACCTCGATTACAAAGAAATTGCACAGGTTTTGGGAATACCCGAAGGTACCGTGAAGTCCCGTATCAGCAGGGGCCGTGCGGAACTGGCGCGCCTGTTGGAACGTAATAAACGGGAGGTGATGTAACCATGGCGAGCAGCACACATATTCCGAACTCTCCGGCATGCGGCCACTGGGAGACGCTCCTGGCCGATGCACTGGATGGGCTGCTGCGGCCTGAGGACGAGGCTACCTTCAGCTCGCACATGGCGACTTGCCCGGCATGCACGGCCCTTTTTGAAGAAGCGCGGCAGGGACGGGAGTGGCTGGAGTTTCTCTCGTCCGAGCCCGAGGTTCCCGAGGGCCTGTTCGACAAGATTTTGGCCTCAACGGGTCCCGGACAGGCGGCAGGCTACGGCTTAGTCGCCGGCAACGAAGTATTACCTGTGATGCAGCCCTGGCAGCGTCCCGGATTTATGGCTCGCATCCGCCGCTTCGCCGAGCCCCGCCTGATGATGACCGCGGCGATGGCCTTCTTCTCCATTGCTCTCACGCTGAATCTGACCGGCGTTCGATTGAGCGAACTCAAAGCTTCCGATTTACGGCCGACCGCGATCCGTTCGTTCATGGAGCGGAGGCTGACGATGGCCTCGACCCCGATCATTCGCTACTACGATCATCTTCGCGTGGTGTACGAGGTGCAGGCGCGCATTCGCGAGCTGCGCCGATCGAACCAGGGCGAAGGCTCCGGTTCTCAGCAGCAAAACAATACACAGCCTGTGACGCCGGGCGAATCCAAACAGAACCCGCCGCGCAAGGATGGCGGTTCGCGCGTCGATCCTCCGCAGCAATCCGGCGTTCCGGAGATCGGCGATTCAGACGATTATCTCGAGACAGCGCTTACGCTCAAGGATCAGTTCGTGGAGCCGGTGAAGAAGACCCGCCGGACGGATGAAAATGCGCATTCCGCTAGCTCTGTGGCGCGACGGGAAAGGGGCCTGACATGGATTGCGTAAATCATCCTGGAGTAGCTGCGACGGCGTACTGCCAGAACTGCGGCAAGGCGATGTGCGCCAACTGCGTGCGCACGGGCCCCGGTGGGCAGATATTGTGCGAGCCCTGCTCGCAAACCTATCAGAGCTTCCAGCAGCCCTTCGTCGCGCCTCCGGTAGGAACGCCGAATCCGATCGCCGCGGCGGTGCTCGGCATCATCCCCGGCGTCGGCGCCATGTACAACGGCCAGTTCTTCAAGGGCCTGATCCACGTCGTGATCTTCGCGGTGCTGATCAGCATCACCGATCACTACGGCATCTTCGGCATCTTCATCGGCGCATGGGTGCTCTACCAATCGTTCGAGGCGTATCACACCGCGGTTGCGCGACGCGACGGCATGCCGCTGCCTGATCCGCTAGGCCTGAATGAAGTGGGCCACTGGCTGAACCTCGGCGGCCGCGGCGCATACTATCCCGGCCAGCAGCCTCCCGCAGCTCCCGGAACGATGCCCGGCACGCCCCCTGCAGCCGGTCCCACGAGCGGGTATCAGGCGCAGTACACGAATCCTTATCAGCAACCAGGCGCCTATCAGCCGCCCCCGTATACGCCGGTCTCGGGATTTCCCGATCCCGGATTTACTGACCCGGGCGCGCCGCCGATTCCGCCTCCTATACCGCCAGTTCCTCCTGTTCCGCCTTTAGGCTGGCGGCGCAAGGAGCCGATCGGCGCGGTGATCTTGATCGGATTCGGACTTCTGCTGTTGTTGCACCAGATGGGTTATCTTGCCGAGCGCGTTGTCCATTATCTCTGGCCGCTGATCTTCATCGCCCTGGGCGCATGGCTCATCGTTCGTCGCGTCGGCGACCCAAGAGGAGGCGCACAATGAACCGCTATATTTTGATTCGCAGACTTACGGGGCCCTGTATCCTCCTGCTTCTCGGCGTGGTCGCTCTGCTGCATGAGGCGGACCTGGTGAGCTGGAACATCTTCGTACCTCTTCTGTTGATCCTGATCGGCGTGCTCAAGCTGGCGCAGCGAGCGGCGTTGGCCGTAGTGGGCGACGAACCCATGTATCCGGGCTCGCCGTATCCCTACGGAGCGGGAGCAGTTCCAACACAGCCCCCGCCTCAGGCAGGAACACAAACAGGCGCCTCCATTATTCCCGCGCCGCCGCAGGACTTCGGCGCCAAGGACTTCAATGAAGGATCGGGAGGGCGGTCATGAGCAGCCAACCTCCCTACACTCCTCCCGGCGGCGGGATGCCGCCCGGCACTCCACCCTATGACCCGCGCACGCAGTGGCGCGTCTACCGCGAGCAGCAACGCGCTGCATGGCGCGCGCAGCGCGAGGCGTGGAGAGCGCAGAAGGATGCATGGAAAGCGGGATACGGCGGCGGATACGTTCCTCACGCGCCCTCGATCGTCGGCCCCATCATTCTCGTCGGCATCGGCGTTATTGGTCTGCTCATGTACACAGGCCACATCTCCGCGCCATCGTTCTGGACCTGGTACGGGCATTGGTGGCCGCTGCTGCTGATCATGGCGGGCCTCGCGTTGCTGGGCGAGTGGGCGCTGGACATGCGCCGCAAGACGCCCGTGCATCGCGGCGGCGGATTCGTAGGCATGCTGATACTCCTCGCGCTGATCGGGCTCGCCGCGTCGGGATGGAACGGCTTCTGGGGTCCGATGCGCGCCGACTGGGGCGATCACGGCGACAATTTCTTCAATTTCTTCGGGCTCCCGGAGCATGATCAGGACCAGCAGGTTCTCAACACGCAGGTTCCCGCCAACGCCGCCGTGCAGATCGAGAATCCGCGTGGCGACGTCAGCGTCACGGCAGGCGACGGTCCCAACGTGCAGGTGCAGGCGCATCTGATCGCCTTCGCCAACTCCGACTCTGCGGCGAAGAAGATCTTTGACGCCGAGCAGGCGCATGTCACGGTCAGCGGCAACACCGTGCTGGTCAAGTCGGACGGCAACAACAGCGGCCGCTTGAACCTGGCCGTCACCGTGCCCAAATCGGCGAAGGTGACGATCAACTCCGGACACGGCGATGTCACCGCGGCCGGCCTCGGAGCAGGAGTAACAATCGCGTCGAGCCACGGCGACGTGCACCTGAGCACCATTCAGGGCTCCACGCAGGTGCATTTTTCCAATGATCGCGGGGACTTCTCCGCACACGGAGTGAACGGGGACCTCACCGCCGACGGCAACTGCAACGATTTGACCTTCTCCGAAGTGAAGGGCAAGGTCGACGTCAACGGCGAAATCTTCGGCGACGTGCACATGGAGAACATCACGGGTCCGATGCACGTGCATACCTCGGTGACTGAGCTGCAACTGGCGACGTTGCCCGGCGACCTGACCCTCAACTCGGACGATCTGCGCGTGACCGAGGCCAGGGGCGAAGTGCGTATCACGACCCGCGAAAAAGACGTAGACCTGAGCCAGATCTACGGCGACACCTATGTCGAGAACAGCCGCGGCCAGATCTCGATTGAACCCGCCGGCGCCTACAGCATCGAAGCAAGAAGCGGCAAAGGCGATGTGGAGATTACGCTGCCTCCCAACGCTTCAGCAAACGTCAATGGGCACACCCACAACGGCGACATCGTCTCCGACTATGAACTAACGATCAACGGCGACGAAAGCAAAACCGTGACCGGCCGCATCGGTTCAGGGCAAGGCAAGATCACCCTCAACGCGGATGTGGGCGATCTGCGTATCAAGAAGGGGTCGGGCTTCCCGCCTGCTCCGCCAACGCCGCCTGCTGCGCCGTCAGCCGAGAACGCTCCTCATCTGCGCGCGCCAAAAGCGCCGTCTGAGCCGGTCTCTCAGTAGAAACAGTAGCCAGTTGTCAGTGATCGATGGAGCGGGAATCTCTCATCCGCTCCAATCGTAGCGCCTTTGAAGATAATTAAGTGCGCTCGCGCCATACTGAGAAGTGCGTCAGCCCTCCAAATCGGGCTAGAACTGAGGGCTGAGCTCGAATGGTAAAAACCACGAAAATCGCTCGTGAATCTGTGAACCTGTGGGCACAAGGGTTCCTCCGATTCATCCGTAAGTCCTTTCGGCAGAGCAATCTCTGTCTAAGCCCAATCATGAGAGGAATTTGGTAGGGCGACACCCAACCTCAAGAGAATTAGGATTATGCCTCGAGATACCCAGGGGGGAGGGAGTATCCGTTTCTTTGTTCCCTGCCTTTTCACTCCGCCCGCAGCGCCTCCATCGGATCAACGCTCGCAGCGCGCCGAGCCGGCATATAAGCAGCAACGAGTCCTGTGATGAGAAGCAGCGCCGGAGCTCCCGCCATCACCCATGCGTCGTGAGGACTGACCCCGTATAAAAATCGACCCACTAGCCTGCCGGCAGCAAATGCAAGCGCCAGGCCGACGGCAACGCCGGCAAGCAGCATCACGCCAGCTTGGCGCATAACCATCCAGAGCAGATTTTCCCGGTTGGCTCCGAGCGCGATGCGCACGCCCAACTCACGCGTCCGCTGGGACACGATGTAAGCGAGAAGTCCGTAGAGGCCGGCGATGCAGAGCAACAGCGCTGCGCCGCCGAAAATCTCCAGCAGATGGGCGGCGAGTCGTTGACTACCGTAAGAGTCTTCGACGATCTGATCCATGGTGGTGATCGTCGCGCCTTGCAATTCAGGACTGGCCTGCTTCAGCGCCGCGCGCAGTTCCGGAATCATCTCGCGGGTCGGCCGCTCCGTGCGCACCGCCAGATCCATTGCAACCGTTTCCAGGAGCGGATAGTAGCCGCTCGCCGGCGTGATCTGGGGAAGCGCCAGTTCCACTTCAGGCATGGCCGGATCGGCCACGGTTCGCTGCCTCTCGTCGTCGATCACCCCGATGATCCGCATCTCCGGGAAGCCCTTACTCAGGCTGAGCAGATTGCACCCGAGGATGGCCAGGGGATTATGCGGGTCAGGCGAATGCTCCCGCGCGTAGGCCATGTTAACTACGATCACCGGCGCTGAGGTCGCTGTGTCCTCCGGCGAGAAGAATCGCCCCGCCGCCATGCGAAAACCAAACACTTTTTGCAAATCCGGACTGACCGTCTTCATGTACGAGATGGTCGTCTTCCCATGCATTGACAGCCCCAGATGCACCACATAGGTCTTGCCCAGCGGAGCCTCGGTCATCAGCCCAGCGCTATCGACTCCGTGTAAATGCTGCACCCGCTCCAGCAGCGGCCTGTAGAGCGTGTTGGTCATGTTCTGGCCGGCGAAGCGAAACGCAGGAATGCTCAGATTGGCGACAACGATATGGTCCGTGCGAAAGCCCAGAGGCACATGCCGCAGCGTGTAAATGGTGCGAAGCAGCAATCCGCAGGTTGCGATGAGCACAAGCGACATTGCAATTTCGCTCGCGACAAGCGCTGCGCGAATTCGATGCTGGCGTCGTGATGTGCCTGCCTGCAATCCTCCCTGCTTAAGCGCAGGCCCGATGGTTGTGCGAGCCGCCATGAACGCCGGCCACGCGGTCGATACGATTGTCGTGAGCGCCGTCAAAGCGGCCAGCGCCAGAACAACCGCCATGTCTGGCGTGGCGGGAGCAGGAACCGGAAGCGTCTGGCTTAACCCATGCGCGAGAAGCTTCACGGAACCCAAAGCGATTGCGATGCCGGCGACGACCGCGGCTGAGCTCAGCAGAAGACCCTCCATCAGAGTCTGCTGCATGAGCCGCCACCGGCTTGCGCCGAGCGCCATGCGCATCGCGCTCTCTTTTTGCCGGCTCGTATTGCGCGCCAGAAAGAGATTCGTCGCATTGAGGCTGGCGATGAGCCACAGAACTCCGGATGCGGCAAGCAGAGCCAGCAACGCGTTGTGCACATCTTTATCCACCAGAGTGTCAGAATAGACATCGACGTGGACCGAACTGTGATCGCGGCGCAGAGTATCGTCCGTATACTGCACGGCCAGCCGCTTCTGCACGAGCAGCATCTCTGCGCGAGCCTGTTCTACGGTCACGCCCGGGCGCAACCTCGCCACGGCCGTGAACTGTATTCCCTTGAAGGCTCTCGCAAGCTCGTCGTTGCTTAACTGAATCGAAATCCACACCTGGGGCGCAAGGGTTACGCCCGCCGGATAGCGAAAGCCGGCCGGCATCACGCCTGCCACCGTATAGGAATCGTTATTGATCCGAACTGCGCGGCCAATGATCCCGCGATCGCCCGCGAATACTTCCCTCCACACCGCGTCGCTCAAGATGACCGCGCCTGCGTTCTTGCCTGATCGGACATCGCCATTTACAAAGCCGCTGCCAAGCGCCGGCATCACGCCAAGCATGCCGAACAGTCCCGGACTGACGCGCTGTCCATCCACCTCCAGTGCGGCCTGAGCGCCTTCGAGAAAATTGCGCCCGGTCATCTTTCCTCCGCCTTCGATTTGGCTGAACGACTTGCTCTGTGCTCTCCACTGTTCGATATCGATCCATGGCGCCTGCCAGTTGCGGGTCGAGCCATCCGTTTCCTGAATCGTGACCAGATGGTTAGCATCGCGATAGATCGTAGGGCGGATCAACACGTGATCGACAACGGTGAACATGGCGGCTGCGGCCCCGACGCCGAGCGCCAGCGTGCCGACAACGATCAGCGCGAAGCCCGGTCCGCGCAGAGTAGAACGGGCCATGAAGTTTGCGTCCTGAACGAGCGAATCGATCCAACGCCAGCTCCAGGTAGCGCGAGTCTGATCGCGCAGAAACGCAGGATTGCCGAAGAGGCGCAACGCAGCGCGTCGCGCGTCGTCCGAACTCATTCCTGCGGCGAGATTCTCGGCGATCTGTTGTTCGAGATGAAATTGCAGTTCATCATCGAGACGCGCGGTTGCGCGGCTGCGCCCGAAGAGCATCTGGAATCTCATGCGGAGTTGGTTGAACCAGCGCATTTTTGCTGTGCCTCCTACTCTGTTCTCAGCGCTTGCATGGGATTGAGGCGCGACGCGCGCCACGCGGGAATGAGGCAGGCGAGAGCGGAGACGATCAGCAACGCCGCCGTCACCGAGGCGAAGACGCCGGGATCGAGCGGCGCCGTTTCATAGAGCATGGAGCGAATCTCGCGTACAACG
>DATHNJ010000275.1:0-5017 GCA_035486155.1 Occallatibacter sp.
ATTAGTAAATTGCTAATATCTCGCTTGAGAAAAGCCCAGCGTATGTCAAGAGCCAGTACGCTGCGTACTTGCGGAATCATCCTGACCAATAGTCAGGTGCATCCGAGACCAAATGCTGTGTCTGATTTAGCGTCCGTCGGCCTCAAAATCTGACCAATAGTCAGGTGCATCAGCAGTGAAAGCTGGTGTCCGTTCTAGTGTCCGTTCGCTTTCAAATTCTGCGCTATTCGGTGCAGTTCGATGCGACCCGAAAATCGCCCATTTCTTATTCTTAATGAAGGAGATATGCCGCCCAGTGCGACTTCATGCGAAACCGTGCAAAACGCCTAATTTCACATTTCGAGTCAGGTGCATTCAACCGGGCTCTGCCACCTCTCCGTGTTTGTAGGTCCGCAGATCCGCCCCGGCCACAACGAATCTACTGGCAAAGGTATGGCGGTTGCAACACCACGTATAGCCCTCGCGATCGGATGTGCCGGCGAGCAGTTCTTCGGTAAATTGGATTGCTTCGCCCTGCGTCGGTCGGATTGCACTATGAGTAGGAACCTGAAGAAGTGTACGGCAAATAACCGAGCGCAGTCGGAGAGCGCCTCGCGTTCACGCACTCTCGGTTCCGATTGCTGCTGTTCACTGGATCCAGAGTCAAACTGCAATTGACGTTCGCTGCGGCGTCAGGCACCCTAGGAGTACCGTGACAATCGATCGGACTCTAGTTGAGGGCAACGTCGTTCTGCATGTGGCGGGCCGCATGGATGCGGAGAACGCTGCATATTTCGAAGGACAGTGCAATTCCTGTATTGCAGAGGGCGCAAGAAATCTTGTCGTCGATTTGGGCGATCTCAGCTATGTCAGCAGCATGGGGCTGCGTTGTTTTGTGAGCGTCGCCAAGAAGCTGAAGAGCGGGGGCGGAGAGCTTCGCGTCTGCCGTTTGACCGGCCTGGTCCGGCAGGTCTTCGAGATCACCCGGCTGAACGAGGTATTTCCGATGTACGACTCGGTGGAATCGGCGGCGATGGGAGGCTGAGAGACGGCTTGCCAGGACTGCCTCAATCCTTGACGCTGACAGCAAAAACCTGCTCGCTCGGCCCTATGACAGAGTTCATACGAAAAGGCGCGCGGGAAGCTGATCTGCCGGAATCGCAGACGCGTCAACTGGAGCTCTTGATTGAGGAGATCCTGATCAATATTGGCCGCTATTCCTATCCCGAGGACGCGCCAGGAATAATAAGCGTGACCTACTCTGTTCCGAAACCGGGTGAGATAGAGGTTGAAGTCGGCGATCAGGGTATGGAGTTCGATCCATTGGCCGCGGCGCCTCCCGATCTGACCTCAGATATCGCTCAAAGACCTGTCGGGGGCCTGGGTATCCTGCTGCTGAAGTCGCTCGCCAGAACGCTGCATTACCGCCGCCAACAGGGCTGGAACCGACTGAGCTTCGGCATCTCCTCGAATCCATGATGCACAGCGTGGATGTGCTTCGCGTCGTGCTGGCGTTGGCGCCGGTGCTATCGTTCCTTGCTGCTCTTCGCGCGCTCGACAGCTTCAAGCTGGTTGCGGCTCGCACGGTATGGACGGCCCTTGCGGCAGGGGCGGCTGCAGCGCTGCTCTGCTTCGTTCTGAATTCGATGGTTTTCCGCCAGTTTCCCGGATACGAAGATCAGTACGCGCGCTTTGGCGCTCCTGTAATGGAAGAGCTCGCCAAATCCGTTTATTGGATCTTCTTGATTGCTACGGCGCGCACGGCCTTCATGGCCGATTCGGCCATCTGCGGATTCGCTGTGGGAACGGGGTTTGCGCTGGTGGAAAACATCTCTTACCTGCACATGTTGGAGGGGGAAGGGATCGGCGTGTGGGTGCTGCGGGGATTCGGCACAGCCGTGATGCATGGCGGGGTCGCGGCGCTGGGAGCGGTCATCTCCATTTTTCTGCTGGAGAGCCGAAGGTGGACGGGGGTACGTCTGTTTGCTCCTGGAGTGGCGGCGGCTATTCTGCTTCATTCGTCTTTCAATCAGAGTCTTCAGTCGCCTGTAGCATCCATGGTTGCGGCGGTGGCGGGATTGCCGCTGATTCTGGCGGTTGTTTTTTACTTCAGCGAACGATCGCTTCGCACATGGCTGACGGGCAAACTCGATTCAGACATCGATATGCTCAGCGAGATCGGCTCGAAGGAGTTTCAGCAGACGCGCCTCGGCGCTTACCTGACGGCTCTGCAAGAGACCTTCCCGCCGGCCGTGCGCGGGGACATGCTGTCGCTTCTGCAGCTCACCAGCGAGCTCAGCATGCGCGCGAAGAGCGACCTGCTGTTGCGCGAGGCCGGACTGGAGCTGACGCCCGATCCCGAGTTGGAGAGTCTGTTCGCGGAGCTGAAGTATTTGCAGAAGCACATCGGGCCCACCGGAATGCTGGCGATCCGGCCGCTCCTTTCGCAAACTCCGCGCGATCTTTGGGAGATGCATCGCCTGGGGCGTGGTTCGGGCCAAAACAACTAAGCCGCAGAGGCGGGCCGTGCTGCATAATTCTGCCTATAACATCATCACACGAGGTCGGACGCCGTGGACTCTCAAGGAGAGGTGACCAGTCTTCTGGTCGCCTGGGGCAAAGGCGATCAAAACGCTCTCAACGAACTGATGCCGCTCGTCTATAACGAGCTGCATCGGATGGCGCGCCGCGCCTGGAATGCGCAGGACCAAGGCAACACGCTGCAGCCTACGGCGCTGATCAACGAGGCGTATCTGCGATTGGCCGACGTCGAGAACGCTTCGTTTCAGAATCGTTGCCATTTCTTCGCGGTGGCTTGCACGGCGATGCGCCAGATCCTTGTGAATCATGCCCGCAGCCGTCTTGCCGGCAAGCGCGGCAGCGGCCGGATTCCCGTTTCGCTCGACGATCTTCAGGTGGCCGTGCATCAGGAGGCCGCCGAGGTGGTGGCGCTCCATGACGCCCTCGAGCGTTTGCAGGCCATGGATGAGCGCAAAAGCAAGGTGATCGAGATGCGCTACTTCGGCGGCCTGAGCATCGAAGAGACGGCCGAGGTTCTGGGAGTTTCCATCATCACCGTGAATCGCGATTTTCGATTGGCGCGCACATGGCTGATGCGCGAGATGAGCGCCGAGCAGTCATGACGTTGAAGGCGGATTGGGAGGCGATCGAACGGCTGTTTCATCAAGCGGCCGATCTTCCCGCGGCGCAGCGCGAGGCCCTGCTTTCCGGCGCCGACGAGGCGGTCAGGGCCGAGGTTGAATCCCTTTTGAAAACAGAGGACGAGGCGACCTTTATCGAGCAACCTACTCGTCTGGCGGCCGACCTTCTGGAGAGTCAGCCGGGTGCGCTTTCGGCAGGCGAGCGTGTCGGAGAGTACCAAATTGAATCATTGATCACGACCGGCGGAATGGGCGAAGTGTATCTGGCGCGCAACGGAGCAGGTGTTCCAGTCGCCTTGAAGATTTTGCGCCGCCATCTTGCTTCCAGCCCGCAGGCGATCGAGCGATTTCAAACCGAGGCGCGCGCAGCTTCGGCGCTTCACGATCCGAACATCGTCACGGTCTACGATTCCGGAGACTCGCCCGCCGGGCAATTCCTCGCGATGGAGTGGGTCGATGGATCTACCTTTCGACAACTGATGGCTGCGGGCGCGGCGGAGCTCACCGACGCCGGCGCGTGGAGCGCACAGGCGTCGAGCGCGGTGGCCGCCGCTCACGCCGCGGGCATTCTGCATCGCGACATCAAACCGGAAAACATCATCCTTCGCAAGGATGGAGTGGTGAAGATCCTGGATTTTGGACTGGCCCGGCTTGCCGGCCCGGTGCGCATCGATCTGAATTCGATTGGCGCATCGGGAACGATCTCGGGTACGCTGTCGGGCACGCTTCTCTACATGTCTCCCGAGATCCTGCGCGGCGAGACGGCCTGCAGCGGCTCCGACGTATTTTCTCTGGGGGCGCTGTTTTACGAACTGTGGACGGGGCGACATCCGTTTGCCGGCGCGACGCCTCTGGATGTCTTTGAGGCCATCGAATGCCGCGTGGTCGCCCCGCCTTCGGAGCTGCGCAACGGCATACGACCTGAGATCGATTCCCTGATTCTTCGCATGCTCGATCGCGATCCGGCGTTGCGGCCTTCGGCATCCGAAGCGCATGCGGCGTTCAATAGATTTTCAGGGAGAACATAAGCTCGGTGCTGGTGTGATCGGGCTGAACGCGCGCCGCGGCGAAGCCGGTCGAGAAAGTCGATTTCACTTGAGAGAACAGCACGAGGCGCACGTCGAGTTGAGCGCCCACGTCAGCGTATCCACTGCGGTCTGAGGCGGCCGGATTTGTTGCGAGCCCTCCAGCAAACAGCGCCAGCCTAGCCCAGTTGCTGTAGAGCTTTGTCGATCCAAGATCGCGGAAATGCAGCGGCGTGAGATCCCACTCGGCGAGACCTTTGGTGAAGTTGTTGCCGCCGATCTGATCGATTTTGACGCCGGGAAAGCTGTAGTAATCGCGGTAGCGGCTGATCTCGCCTTTGTCGACCCAGTTATTGCCAAAGGCCCCAAAATAGAAGTTGGCGAACGGATCGCTTGCGCCGCCAAACGCGCCGCCTGCCGAAGAGCGAAGCCAGAGCGACGAGTTTCTGAGCGGGAGAAGAAATCCTCTAGCGTATTCCCCCCACACGTTAGGAAAGAGGCTGGGGAACGTGGCATTTAATTGGCCGTTCACATCCCACTGCACTCCGCTCTCGTCTTCAATCGCGCCCAGAGATTTTTGCAGGTTTGAGGAGCCAAGAGTTGCCGTGCCGACGATAAAATTCGTATGCGTAGCGGTTACGTTCTGATAATTGGGCAGCCGATCCAGACCGGAATAGCCTGCCAGATTCAGAGTCAAATCGAGTGTTTTACCTTGGTCGTGAATAAGAGATTGTTTCTTCTCGCCGACCAACGCAAATCCGCGGCGTCCCACTTTCGTAGGCCCGAAAAGATCGTAGAAGTCGGCTCTGTTGAAGTACCCGGAGAGCTTCCATTCCCAGTATTTCGCCTCCA
>DATHNJ010000276.1:0-2886 GCA_035486155.1 Occallatibacter sp.
GCACACATCCGGCTGATCTTTGAAGAGCTGTTTTTCCTGGAACTAGGGCTGGAGTTGAAACGTCGCAAGATGCGTGCGCAGACAGGCGTCGGCTTCGCGATCAACGACGGGGTGCGTGCCGCTATCAAGCGCATCCTGCCATTTCATCCCACAGCGGCGCAGAAGCGCGTGCTGAAAGAAATTGCCGCCGACATGGCCGAGCCTGCTCCTATGCGGCGGCTGCTGCAAGGCGACGTCGGCTCAGGTAAGACGATCGTCGCGTTCGAAGCGGCGGTGATTGCCATCGAGAACGGCTACCAGGTCGCGCTGATGGCCCCGACGGAAATTCTGGCGACGCAACATTATCTTTCGGCGAGAAAGATTCTCGAAGCAGCCGGATATCGCATTGTGCTGCTCACCGGATCGCAGGAGGCCGGCCGCAAGAAGCTGGTGCGCCACCACATCGCGCAGGGCAACGCGCAGCTGGTGATCGGAACGCATGCGCTTATCCAGGAGACGGTGGAGTTCGACAAGCTTGGGCTGGTGATTGTCGATGAGCAGCATCGCTTCGGCGTGATGCAGCGCTTCAAGCTGATGAAGAAAGCGGCAGACGAACCTGGGACCACCGAAGGCGATGTCGCGCGTGAACCCGACGTGCTGGTGATGACTGCGACGCCCATTCCGCGCACGCTCGCTCTGACCATCTATGGCGATCTCGACACCAGCGTGCTGGACGAGCTGCCGCCCGGCCGCACGCCCATCACGACGCGCTGCATCGGCGATGAGCGCGCTGACGAAGTGTGGCAGTTCGTGAAGAAGCAGGTCGCGGCCGGGCATCAGGCATACGTCGTCTATCCGGTGATCGAGGAGGGCGCGATCACACCCCAGCGCGCCAAAAACGGGCGCGGTGGGGACCCCGGATCAGGAGAACTCAAAGCGGCGATCAAGATGCACGAGCGCCTGCGGTCGCACGAGTTCTCCAGCCTGCGCGTGGGCTTGCTGCACGGCCGCATGAGCGCCGACGAGAAAGACGCGACCATGGCCGACTTCAAGCGCGGCGAGATTCACGTACTGGTCTCGACCACGGTGATCGAAGTCGGCGTCGATGTACCGAATGCCAACGTCATGGTTATCGAACACGCGGAGCGCTTCGGGCTGTCGCAGATGCATCAGTTGCGCGGGCGAATTGGACGCGGCGCTGCCAAGTCTTATTGTGTGCTGATGACGGGCGGCAAGGTTTCGATCGAGGCGCAGCAGCGGCTGGACTCGATGGTGCGCACGCAGGACGGATTCGAAATTGCCGAGCTGGACTTGCAGCAGCGTGGCCCGGGGGAGTTCTTCGGCACGCGGCAGGCGGGCATGCCGAACTTCCGAGTGGCCAATCTGCTGCGCGATCGCGATCTGTTGGAGGCGGCGCGCAAGGAAGCGCGGTACGTGCTCGCAGGTCCGAACGCCGACGTCAGCAAAAGCGAGATCGATCGCGCGGTGACGCATCTGCGCAGCCATTGGAACCGGCGATATGGACTGGTGGAGGTGGGCTGAGAAGAGTTGGCGGCTTCTCCCGGGGTGTCACCCTGGGCGGAGTCGAGTTGGTGTTGGTCGCCGGAGTCGAAGGACCGCCCCCGGACGTCGAAGCCACCCCGTTCTAAGAGGCTCTGGTGAAAACCCCAGGTCTGGAAAACGGCGAGACCTGGGGCACCCGGATTTTCGCTTTTCGCCAGTTACGTACATTCAACGGTGCTGATCGGAGGCGTCACCCGCAGACCGCATGCATCCAATTTTCCAGGAGGCACTCATGCTTGATGCTAAGGAGATTCTGACTTCGCTCGCCGATCGCTTCGCCACGACCGGCAAAGTGCAAAATGTTTTTGGCGAGCCGATTGAGGCTCACGGCAAGATCATCATTCCCGTGGCCAGTGTGAAGTACGGGCTGGGAGCAGGCGGTGGCGGCGAGAACAAGAGCGGCTCAGAGGACGCGGTGGGCGGCTCCGGCGGCGGCGGAGGCGTGAAGGTTACGCCGCTTGGAGTGATCGAGGTCTCAGAAACCGGGACGCGCTTTATTCGCTTCTTCGATCCCAAGATGGCGGCGCGATTGGTTGCCGGAGGAGTTGTGCTGGGATTGTTATTGCGGCGGGCGCTGCGATGCCGAAAGTGAATCGCCTTGAAACTGTTCGATGTACAGAGCACACTAATCGAACTGTGACCACCAAGCCCGATCTTTTCCGCCAGTTACCCTCGATCGACGAATTGCTGCGCGTTCCTGCCTTGCAGGAGATGACGATTCGCTTTGGTCATGCTGCCACGGTCGAGGCTGCACGAAAATTCATCGACAGCTTGCGTGGCAATATCGCTGCCGGCTCGCTCGATGATGAGGAACTGGCGGTAGCCATCGCTCAGGGAGCACTGACGATTGAGCAGCATCTCAGTGGGTCGATGGGCTACTCGCTGCGACCGGTGATCAATGCTACCGGCGTGATCCTGCATACCAATCTTGGACGCGCTCCGCTTGGCGACGCGGCGCTCCAGCATGTGGTCGATGTTTCGCGCGGCTACTCGAATCTTGAGTTCGATCTTGCCACCGGCGAGCGTGGGAAGCGGGACGTCCACGTCAGCCGCTTGTTTGCGAAACTGTTGAACTGTGGCGAGCGCGAGATTTCTACCATCGTGGTCAACAACAATGCTGCGGCGGTGCTGCTGACGCTGAATGCGCTGGCGGAGGGCGGGGAAGTCATTGTCTCGCGCGGCGAGCTGGTCGAAATCGGCGGGTCGTTTCGTATTCCCGACGTGATGGCCAAGTCCGGTGCGCTATTGCGCGAGGTCGGCACCACCAACCGCACACGCATCTCCGATTACGAGAAGGCGATTACTGAGCGTACGAAGCTTCTGTTGCGTGTGCATCGCTCGAAT
>DATHNJ010000277.1:0-6391 GCA_035486155.1 Occallatibacter sp.
CGGTGCGGAAGCAGGTTCCGCAGCTTGCGGCGAGCTGGTAATTGCACTGCGGGCAGAAGTGAAAGTCGTCCTGAACGTGGGTTCCGCAGGCAGGGCAAGCTGAGACCAGCGGAGTCCGCAGCAGGAAGTAGAGCACGGCGCCGATGCCGCCGGGCATCACGAAGCAAATCAGCATCCAGAAGCGGACGCTCATGGAGCGGCGCGGCGCATCCTTGCTGACGAAGCCGATCATCAGGAAGTAGACGGCGGCCAGCAGTCCCCAGGACAGATTAAGGTAGGCGCGCAGGCCAATGGGCGTGACGTGATGGAGCTGCTTAGGGAAGACGAACCAGAAGTAGTATTCGACCAGCAGGAAGGCCGCCGCGGCCGTGGCGATTGACCAGGCAGGGATCAGGCGCGAGTCTTCATTGGCATGAATCGACTGAGGATCAGGCATACATCTACTCCCGGCCTGGCGCAATGCTTTCTGAGGAACTAACCCAAGCTTACTCACTGTTGGAATGGACGGAAAGGCGAAAAGAGAAGTTGCGCGTAACTTTTGTCGGTCTTGCAGATCAAGACGTGCGGGCCCAAATCAGGACTTGCAGGGCGCCAACTAGGACTTTCGTCGCAACCAGCCTGCCAGCAGGGCGGAGCCCAGGACGGCTGTGCTCATCAAAAAGCCCCATACCGCGATCTCGCTGACGGGGCTGGTAAGTCGTTCTTCTTCAATAAGAGTATCGGCCAGCCACCAGACGGGTGGCCCCACGATAAAGAACACCAGCAGAGTTACTGCCACGGCCACAGCGCGATTGCGCTTGTGATCGGCTTTTATGTCCTTGATGACGCCAAGCGAGGCCAAAACTACTCGACGCGTCTGCTGTGCGACGGCGCGATCCCGATCCCCGTCTTTTCCCGAGAGAGATCTAGCCAGGTCGTCCGCGTTGGGGCCCGCGCCAGGCACTGAGCCCGATGTCATCCCATGGTCTCCGCTCGCCGTATCTGCGCCCGTTCCAGCTTCGGCTTGATCGAGGCCAAACCTCGATAGAGTCTGGATTTTACCGTAGACAACGGAGCTCGCGTTACCTTTGCGATCTCCTCGAGTGTTAATTCTTCGTGGAAGCGCAGCACCAGCACCTCGCGGTAGAGGGTATCCAACTGCAGCAGGGCGGTGGCGATGTGTTCCCGGTCTTCGATGCTGGAGAAGCGCTCGAAGGGCGTGGGGTTGTTGTCGGGAACCTCGAAGCTCATCGGCTTGTCGTCATCGTTGCCGGTCTCGAATAACTCGTCGAGACTCGACATGGTGCGCTTGCGCCGGTAGTCGATGACCAGATTGCGCGCGATGGTAAACAGCCAGGTTTCAAAGCGCGCCTTGCCGTTGAACTGCGAGCCGCGGGTGAGTACGCGCATCCAGACTTCCTGAAAGAGGTCTTCGGCCATCTCACGGTTGCCGGTGAGGAAGAGCAGATACCGCAACAGCCGGTGCTGGTAGCGGACGATCAGATCGTCGAGCAGGCCGATTTCCTGCCGCTTCAGCCCGTCGGCAATCGCAAGGTTTTCCCGTTTCGCTTGCTCTTCAGCAATCGATGCGGATCCTGAAACAGATCCGGGAGCGAAGATCGAGCGAATCGCAGCCGTGGCGCCCATCGTACTCAATTAGACGCCGAAGCAGGCTTCAGAGTCGATAAAATCCGTCACTGAGTTTTGTAAAGAAACCTTTAGAACAGAGTTGAGCTGCACTTGAGAGAGGGATTCTCGAAAGCCGACCCATGATGAACGCGTTGGGATGAATGCAATGGTCCGGCGCGTCGGGGGCATTTACTCGTCTAGCGCCGTCTTTTGCGCAACGCGCAGGCAGTCTTTGATTACCCATGCGGTTCTTCGCGCTTGCGCATCGACGGATACAGGAAGAAATATTCCTAACAGATGGCGCCGGCGTTGAATGGGCGTCATCGCATTCCAGCCCTGCTCGGCGAGCGGCTGGCGCTGGAAGGCGGCACGCAGGATCGGCGGGGCGACCTGTTCGCCCTCCATGGCCAACATCACCGTTTCGGCGATCTTCTCGGCCCGCCGCATGCGCGTCTCGCTGGTTTTGGCCTGGTCGATCAGGAAGGCAAATCCTCTGCGCATCGACGGGGTCATCGCATTGAACCAAATGCGCAATTGTCGTTCGCCGCGCAGCACGGCGGTCAGTTCTTTGGGCTCGACGTATGACTGTGCGGTCAAGTCCGGCTCCAAACGAACCTGCACCGTGTCTCCTGGGCCGGCCGCAGCGCCTTTTTGCATCTTCTTGTTGACGACGAACATGAATCCGTTCTCTTTCACGGGAAACAGGGACGTCTGAAACTCGAATCCATTGATGGCGCCGCGCACGCGCCGGTTCCGCCACTCGGGCCATGCCTTTTTCAGGTCGCCGGGAACGCGTGCGGCTACCCAGACGGGGCCGGTTCCCATGCGCTCGAGTATGGCGCGAAATGTTTTGGGGTTGCTCTTGCCCATGTAGTTTCGCGATGCATTACTAACGTATTGCGTTATGGTCGTAAGGTGATAGCAAGTTTCCGCAACCCCGATTCCGAACGGCTATGGAACACGGGGCACTGCAAAATCTTACGGCATGATCTGCATCGGTTGGCGCTCAAGAAGCTTTATATCTTGAACGCCGCATTGGCGCTGGAAAATCTTATGGTTCCGCCCGGAAATCGCGTTGAAAAGCTCCGCGGCGATCGGCGAGGCCAGCACAGCGTTCGCATCAATGATAAGTACCGGGTATGCTTCGAATGGCGCGATGGAACTGCGCACCGAGTAGAAATTGTCGACCATCACTGATTCTGGAGAAAGCTATGGCGAAACGCGCATCCACCATTCATCCTGGCGAGGTTCTTCTTACAGAATTCATGGAGCCTCTTGGGCTGACTGCCTATCGCCTGGCAAAAGAACTGCATGTTCCTCAACCGCGCATTCATGCAATTTTGCGCGGCAAGCGCGCTATTTCTGCGGATACGGCGGTTCGCCTGGGAATCTACTTCAATCTGCCGGCGCAGTTCTGGCTCAATCTGCAGAATGAATATGATCTTCGCCACGCGGCCGTCGATCCCTCACACGGACAGATCAAGCCGCGCGCTGCTTAATAACCCGTACACTAACTCTATGGAAGTTCTCTATGGCCTCCACTCTGTAGAGGAGGCTCTCAGAGCCGGACGGCGGCGCTTCGATCATGTTATTGTCGCGCGCGAACGCCAGGATGACCGCCTTGCGCGTTTGGTTGCCGAATGTCGCCAGGCCGGCGTGCGCGTTCGACAAGAGTCGCGCGAGCAACTTACGCAGCTTGCGGGAACGCCCACGCATCAGGGTGTGGTTGCAGTGGTGCGTCCGCAAGAGTTTTTGTCGATCGAAGATCTCTTCGAGCCCATTGCGGCGGTCGCCGGCCACCCACAAGCCGCTCGCCTGCTGCTGGCTCTCGATGGCGTCGAAGACCCGCAAAATCTTGGCGCGCTTCTTCGCGTTGCGGATGGGGCCGGTGTGGATGGCGTGGTCCTAACGGAACGGCGGTCGGCGCCGCTGAGCCCGGTTGCGGTGAAGGCCAGCGCGGGCGCAGCGGAACATCTGCGCATCGCGCGCGTCGTCAATCTGGTTCGAGCACTGGAAGAGTTGAAAGAACAGAACATCTGGATCATCGGTCTCGACGAGCGCGGTTCGACTGACTACGACCGGTTTGATTTCACCGGCGACTGCGCGCTTGTTCTCGGCCGCGAAGGCGCGGGTCTGCACGATCTGGTGCGCCGCACCTGTGATCACCTGCTGCGCATTCCCATGGCGGGCGGCGTTAGCTCGCTCAATGTCTCTGCCGCCGGCTCGGTTGTGCTCTATGAGGCTGCGCGCCAACGGCGGCGCAAGAGCAATGGCGGCGAAGGCGCGGTTGGCGCTACTGCTGGCGGCGCGTCCAAGAAGAAAGATCTTGGGAAGAAGAAAGGTCTCGGTTCATGAAGTTGTTGTCTCTTCGAGCGCTGGCTGTCGCTGCTCTTGCCGTCTCCCCTTGCGCTCTCTTCTCTGTGCAGACTTCCGCACAAACTCCTGCGCCTGCCCAACAGCCTGCCGCGCCTCAATCATCAGATCCGTCTTCGAGCCCCAAGGGCACGGTGATCTTTTCGCGCTCAACCGATGAAAATGGCGAAACCAAGACCACTGTCGGTCCCGCCGCACAAACGGCGCCCGCAACAGCAACCGAACCGACCGCCACCGACGCCGAGCGCCTTGCGGTTACATTCACCGCGCTCGACCTCGAGGTCCATCTGCAGACTGCGTCGCATCAAATCGCGGTCCGCGCCAAGCTTACTGTGCAGAACGACGGCAAAGAACCGCTCGCGCATATTCCGCTGCAGATTTCGTCGACTCTGAACTGGGAACAGATCCGCGTCGCGGGCAGCGACGTCGCTTTTCCGGTCGCGACGCTCAACTCCGACACCGACCACACAGGCCAGCTTCATGAGGCCGCCGTGCCGCTCGCTAAGCCGCTCGCTCCTGGCGCCTCCATCGCGCTCGACGTCGCTTACTCTGGCGCCATCGGTCAGTCCGCGCAACGCTTGATCACTCTTGGCACGCCGGAGGCCCTGGCGCTTCGCTCCGATTGGGACGAGATCTCTCCTGACTTCACCGGACTGCGCGGCTTCGGCAATGTCGTCTGGTATCCGGTCTCGACTGTTCCTGTCATCCTAGGTGACGGCTCGCGTCTCTTCGATGAGATCGGCCGGCACAAGCTCTCGCTCGCGCATACGCGGTTTCACTTACGTCTTGCCGTCGAGTTTCCTCACGGCGATCCGCCTACAGTCGCGATGGTGAACGGCTTTCCCGTCTCGCTCACGGTTGCCGATGCGCCTGGACTTGACGCCGATTTGTCCGGCATAGCTACAGCGGATTTTGAGACGCCGGCTCTCGGATTTCTCGCGCCCAGCGTCTTTGTCGCTGTGCGCAAGGCGCATCCGGCTGCAAATCTCACCGCCTACACAACGCCCGACAACGACATCTCCGTGCAGACCTGGCTTATGGAAGCTGTCGTCGTCACCCCTTTCGTACAGGATTGGCTTGGCCGACAACCGCGCTCGCCCCTCACTCTTCTCGATCTGCCCGATCCGGATGATGCGCCTTTTGAAACCGGAGCGCTTCTGGCCACCGGTCTTCACACTGGCCCTACCGGCCCGCTTGATCGCGCGCTGGTGCATACTCTTTCCCACGCCTGGGTGGAGTCGCCTTCACAACCTCCACCCGCGTGGATCAGCGAAGGCATCGCTACTTTCGTTGAATCACTCTGGATCGAAAAACAGCGCGGCCGCGACAGCGCCATCGAAATGCTCGAGTCCGATCGCGGCGCTCTCGCGCTTGCCGAACCTTCAAGTCCCGGGGCAAGCGCGGGAGAGCCGCTCGCCGTCGCCGTTGCGCCGGTCTACTACCGCGCCAAAGCTGCGTATGTCTTCTGGATGCTTCGCGATCTGACCAGCGATGAGGCTCTCGGCGCAGCGTTGCGCGCTCTGATTGCGGAGCCGCAGGATAACAAGGCGGCTTCCTTGCAGGCTTTGCTCAAGCAGGCCGGCGTCACGCGCGATCTCTCCTGGTTCTTCTCTGATTGGATCGATGCCGACAAGGGTTTGCCCGACCTGACCATCGACAGCGTTTTTCCCTCACCCGCGCAAGGCGGCACATACCTTGTTGCGATCCACATTACCAACTCCGGTTACGCTGCAACCGACGTGCCCGTCACCGTGCGGACCGCGAAGAACTCGCTAACTGAGCGTGTATTTATTCCTGCACATCAGTCAACGAGCGAGCGGATGGTCGTGATCGGGCCGCCGACCCAGGTACAGGTCAATGACGGCGTTGTGCCAGAAACCACGGCCAGCGTCCATGTGACAGACGTAAGCATGCAATCATCCGACCAGCCGGCTTCGACGGGGCAAGGGGCGCCACGCGGCTCCTCTTCGGCGAGTGATCCGACTGTTGCGCCACAATAGTTAAGCGCAAGGAGCGGATGACGAGCGCGGGGAGCGAGCGTGAGTGGCTCTGTTGCTCGTAGGCCCGCTGCATGCAATGCCCTCCACCAATAGTTCGATGTGGGCGTGCTGCTTCCTGCGTAGGATGGCCCTGTTTTTCGGGTATCCTGTTTCTCATCTCTTCTCAGGAGTCTTCCAATGGCCCATATCGCTCTTCCTTCTGGCTTGCCCGGCATTCGCGGCGCCATGGCCTTCCGTCCGGAGACTGCGCGTCCGATGAACGCGCTTGTCGAGATTTTGCTGCAGGGGCCCAGCACGCTCAGCAAAGGCGAGCGCGAGCTGATCGCCACCTATGTTTCCAGCCGCAACTGTACGCAGTACTGCCACAATATTCACGGCGCAATCGCAGCGGCGCATCTCGGCGGTAACGA
>DATHNJ010000278.1:0-2812 GCA_035486155.1 Occallatibacter sp.
TTGCGAAGGTTGATCGACAGAGTCATGCCAATCTGATATTCCGGTGGAGAGTAGTTGAAGGTGTTATCCAACATGCCGCCGAAGCCAACAGGCAGATTGGAGTTGCACTCCGCCGCCGGTGAAAGATCGCAGTTCGGATTCTTGGGGCCGGCAATTCCGTTTCCCGCATAGAAGCCGTAGGCATTCAAGCTGGGTAACAGCTCGCTCTTAATGGATTTGAGACTCATCTGAGCTACTTCCATTGCGATCTCGTCCTGCTTTACGTCCGGGCGATTCTTCTCAGCTTCGGCAATCAGATCGTCAATCGCTTTTGCGGCGTTGGGATCTTCCGGACCTACGCGATCGAGAGGAATGACCGGCATTTCATCGATGGCCGGATCGTCGATCTTGGTGATGGCGTTTTTCATCAGGAGTTCGTTCAGGCGCAGATTCGCGCGCGAAACGGTGAGGTCACCTTCGCTTGTGGCTTCGTCTGACTGGTCTTTGATCACCTGCATCGCCGGAATGGCGTTAAGCTGAAGCTGTTTCTGGTCGGTCTCCAGGTTCTGTTGCACGAATGCGAGGGAGCGTTCCTTGACCTGCTCATCCTCATAGGCGTTGACGAGGTCCCAATAGATGTTTTCAACCTGTGTGACGGTCGCAATCACTTGAGCGCGAAACGCCAGATCCGTGATCTGGAGATTCTTCTTGGCGATATGCATGTAGCGCTCGTTGGTTGAGATACCAAAGCCGGCGAGGAAATTCTGGGTCACCTCAACCGTCAGAGTCGAATAGAGTGAGGGATTAATCGCTTCATACGGGCTGTTATTCGCATTGCGCTGGCCGAAGTAGTTGACGTTCACGCCTGTGCCCATAGGGAATGCTTCCGAAAAGTTTCCCTGACCCTGAATTTCGTTCTGCTTGAATGTCAGAACGCCATAAGAAAATGCATTTCCCTCTTCGGTGACAGAGTGATCAACGAAGCCTTTGAAGGTCAGATAGGGATCAAAGGAGGCGACCTGAGTTCCGGCGCCGAGTGTGGATTGCACCAGACCGCCCGCACCGGCAGCACCCGAACCCGAGCTGGCTGCCCCGCCGCCGCCACTCTGCGATCCAAAGCCGCCCTGTGTGGACGACTGCACAATTCCGGTATTGACTCCGTTCACGCTGCCGCCCGCCTTGGTGCGCGCCAGGTCAGTCCGCGCGATGGGAAAGTTATAGCGGAAGTAGGCGAGATCGAGGTTGTTCTCAATAGCCAGATTGATGGCGTCGCGCAGCGAAATATAAAGCTTACCGTCGCGGATGAGGTTCTCGAGACGTGGCGAGTTGTTGAGGTCGAGCGGAGGCGCATCGCTGGGCCGATAGGGCGAAAACGGTTTGTGCGAGTGCGGCAAGTCTACGTGAAACGGCTGCTGGGCGCCGGCTGGTTGCTGTGCCTGCTGCATCGTTTGCGCCAGAGAAAGAGGCGCCGCAGGTTGGTTCGCCGGCGTTGGCGCTTCCACTGCCGGCTGAGAGGATGGAGCATTTGGAGGCGCGGATTGCGAAGGGGCTGGTTCAACAGCGAACGCCAGATTGACCTGCATCAGCAGGATCGCGGCAACGGAAGTGACGCGTGCGCGAAAGGTAGCGGCCTGTTTTTTCATGGAATCCTTCCGGGAAATATTCACTGGGCGCCAACCTCTGTCGATCTCGGCTCGAGCCTTTCGTCGCGTGTGAGCCAGCCGTCGCGCAACTCTACGATGCGCTTGCTGAAGCGTGCATTTTCCTCTGAGTGCGTTACCTGCACAATGGTTGTGCCCTGGCGGTTGAGCTCGCAGAAGAGCTCCATGATTTCGCGCGCCTGCGTGGAGTGCAGGTTGCCGGTGGGCTCGTCAGCGAGCAGCAGCGAAGGCGCATGCACTACGGCGCGCGCAATGCCCACTAGCTGCTGCTGGCCGCCGGAGAGCTGGCTGGGGTAGAGATCCTTCTTGGCGACGATGTGGAAGCGGTCGAGAATGTCGGCGACCATACCGGCGCGCTCTTTTGCCGGCAGATTCTTGTAAGAGAGCGGCAGGTCGATGTTCTCGGCGACGGTGAGATCGTCGAGCAGGTGATAACTCTGAAAGACCATGCCGATTCGCTGGCGTGCAAGCTCGGCGCGCTGTTTGCGGTTGAGTGCGTGCACCGGCGTTTCGCCGAACCAGTATTCGCCGGCCCATCCGTCATCGAGCAATGCAAGCACGTTGAGCAGCGAGGATTTTCCTGCGCCCGACGGGCCCATCACGGTAAGGAACTCGCCTTCCTTGATGGTGAGCCCGACGCGCCGCAACACCCACGTTTCGGTGTGGCCGGTCTTGTAACTGCGTTCAACATTTTTCAGTTCGATCATCTTTTTTGGACTCCACTTCTCTTTGCAACTCTCGCGCTTTGTCACGCTACTCGCTTCGCAGTGCCCTCATCGGCTCCACGGCCGAGGCGCGCCGCGCCGGCAGCCAACTGGCCAGCACGGACGCGGCCATCAGTACTACTGCAACCGCGCCGACTGCCGCGAAGTCGAGTGACCCGATTCCGTACAGCGTGCTCTGCATGGCGCGGCCCACAAGATACGCGCCGGTGAGGCCTATGCCCAGTCCAACGAGCGCGAGCGCGAACGCTTCTTTGAGCACGAGGCCCACAACATTGCCGCGGCTTGCGCCCAGCGCCATGCGCAGGCCGATCTCATGCTCGCGCTGCGCCACCGTGAAGGCCATCACGCCGTAGATACCAACAGCAGCGAGCAGCAGCGCAACCAGTGCGAAGGCCGCATAGAGCGACATGGTAAAGCGGTCGCCGGCAAGCATCAGGCTCTTTACGT
>DATHNJ010000279.1:0-8592 GCA_035486155.1 Occallatibacter sp.
CACTAGTTACTGATCACGGTCTATTTCGCCAGCTGTGGACGAGGTCTTCGGCGGCGGCGGGCCAATCGGAAAATTGAAAAGTGAAGCCGGCTCGGAGCAGACGCGTGGGGATGACGCGGCGACTTTTCAACAGCAACTCAGTTTCTGTGCGGTGAAAGAAGGCGGCCACTTCGAGCAGGGGCGCAGGCGCGGGCAGGCCGTTGGGCATGTCCCACGCGTCGCGCAATACAGCCATGAATTCGCGATTGGGAAGCGGATTGGGAGCGGCAAGATTGACGATGCCGCTGAGGTCGTCGCGTGCGATGAGGAATTCGACGGCGCGGGCGAAGTCCTGCTTGTGAATCCAGGAGATGAATTGACGGCCGCTGCCCTGCGCGCCGCCGAGACCGAGACGCACCAAATTTGAATAGATGACGAAGGGATTGCCGGTTTGGGCGCTCAAGACGATGGCTGAGCGCAGGGCGGCTTTGCGTGTACGCGGCGTGGGCGTATCAAAGAACGCCGCCTCCCAGTCCTTCGCGATGTGAATGGAGAAGTTCCATTTCCTAGGCGCGCCGGGCTCGCCTCCGCCGAGTTCGCCGGTGGCTTCGTCCATGGGACGGTCGAACGCGTGGCGATAGATCGTGGCAGTCGATGCGTTGAGCCAGACTTTGGGCGGATCGGCGAGGTTGGCGATGACATGCCCAAGCAAACGCGTCGTCTTAATGCGCGAGTCGTACATGGCTTGGCGATTCGCCGCATGATATCGGCAGTTGACGCTGCGTCCGGCTAGGTTGATGCAGACATCGGCGCCTTCGAGGCATTCAGTCCATGCGCCGATGGTTGCGCCATCCCAATGAACGGTCTGCCAGGGCGCCGCGTACGGACCACGGGTGAGGACTGTGACGTGATGACCCTGCTGCTGGAAGTGCTCAGCGAGAATGTGGCCGAGCTGGCCGCTGCCGCCGGGAATGACGATGCGGAGATGGCGCTCTATCATGGCGCAGTCTCTCCGTAGATCGCCTTCAGCAACTCGCCTGCGGGACGGTAGAGCGGACGCAGAACCGGGATGCTCGCAACTTTGATGGCGAAGAGCATTATCTGGAGGGTCTTGTCCAGGAGCAGGCGGGTGCGTGCCTGATGCGGCGAACTGTCATAGACCCAGTAGAGCATCAGGCCCATCTGGTAGAGCCAAAGCAGGCGCGGCAGATAAGGCAAGACCGATGGCGCCAGGCGGACTTTGGAGTCCACGACTGCCCGGGTGAAGAAAGCCGTGTCGCGTTCGCGAATGACCGAGGTGTGGGTGCTGAAAGGAGAAAGCGGATGGTTGGGATCGACGTGGGCGGAAAGCGCAGCCATCAGGGAGCGGTTGGGGCCGAAGACTTCGAACTTATGCTCTATCAGGCCGCGCAGGCGTTGTTCGAGCGTGCGGCTTTGGTCAAGGATGCGCTCGAGCGCGGGGATCATTCTGGATTGCGACTCTTCATAGAAGGTCATGACCAGAGCGTCTTTGGAGTCGAAGTAGTAGTAGGCGGCGCCGACGGCGACGCCCGCAGCGGCGGCGATGTCGCGCATGGTGGCCTCGGCGAACCCGCGCTCGCGGAACACTTGCAGAGCGGAGGCAAGGATACGGGCGCGGGTCGCTTCGGATTTCGGTGTGGGTTGGCGAGATGTTGTCGTCACTAGGCTGTGGCTCCAAGGTTCGAAGATGGCCGGCGGCGAAAGAGGGCAAGCAGCAGCAGGTTGAAGAGATGAATGGCTCCGAGCAGAACCAGAAAGAAGCCGATCTTGTAGACCTCGCTTTGAAAGACCTGATCAAGGTTCTGGAGCCAGGCATAGTTGCGAACGGTGATCAGCACATAGCCGATGCAAAGAAGATAGAAGCCGATGTCGAGCAGGTGGGTGACGGAACGAACGAGGGCTGTGTCGCCGCGAAATGCGTCATGAAGAAACACGGCGCCGGAGCGGCGTAGCGTGTGCGCCACCCAGAGAACGAGTGCGGCGCAAAGGCCGAGATAGGTGACGTAGTAAAAGGCGAGGTAGGTCATCCAGTTATCGGGGCGAGGCATGAGGGTTTCTCCTGCTCCTGAAATGAACATGTTCAAAAACAGAGTACTGCCTAGTCCCCGATAAGACAAGGAAAAAATGAACATGTTCAAAAAAGGGGCTAAGGATAGGGCTCGTATATTCAGAAGTCCGCAAAGATGCGGCTCGGACCTGCGGCTACATGGGGGGAGGAGGCGGTGGGGGAGGGTAGTAGCCGGCAGCGTAGTACTGGCGGCGGCGATAGTTGCGAACCGCGCCGACGATGAGGGTGGCGATTCCACCCAGGATCATGAGCGGGATAAACAGCACCCAGCCGGGCTGCATGACGCGATTGCCGCTGATGGATGCGGAGTCAGCCATGGTGACCGAGCCGAACATGGCGACGGCATCGTTGCCGATTGAAGCGTTTTCTCCGAGACGGATGTTGCCGAAGAAGTCGACTACGTCATGGGCGATGGAGGCGTCGGGATCGACGTGGACATTGCCGAAGAAAGTGACCACATCGTGATTGGAGCGCACGCCGACGTGGACGTTGCCGAAGAAGACGACGACATCGTGGTCGATGGGGCCTTTGGCGTCGACGCTGCAGAAGAAGCAAACCGCGTCATGAACGGACTCATTGGGGCCGACCACGATATCGCTGCCGAACTGCACGGCGTCGCGATTGGCGTGGGCGGGAGTGGCCGCGAGGGCAAGAGCAGCGAGGAGCAGAGAACAAGCGAAGCTGGATCGGAGGTTCATAGCGTCTCTCCGGAGGGTTACGTTCCGGCGCGGGAGAAAGTTCCCAGGACGGGCGAAAACCGTTGTCAGCCAGTGTACGCCTGGACAAGAGCAGCAAGTGAGCGCCGCTTCCCGGTGTGGCAAGTCAGCGAGTCAGCAAAAAGCAACCACAGATCAGCTCGGTCGCCACGGCGACCGAGCTGAGGGATGACATTGTGTGGCGGTGAAACGTCGGGATCACAAGGTTTAGGGAGCTAGAACTCGAAGCGCATGGCGAGCTGGATGCGGCGCGGGGGATTGACAGCTGTTACTTCACTGAAGTCGGGAGAATTTTCCACGTTGTCGATGCTGGACGGGTTCTCGTGGTTCAGGACGTTGAACGCGCCGGCGGAGAAGCCCAGGCGCGGGGCTTCGTCGCCCTTGTCGGCGGTGAAGGCGAAGTCGTGGCCCCAGCGCAGATCCAGATCTACATAAGAGGGCATGGTCTCTGTGTAGGGCGCAACGCCTGCGGGACGCGTGTTGAAGAGGTCGTCGCCGTAGGCATCTGTGCCGGTGAGGATGGTCCAGGGCCGGCCGGTGTTGGCGAAGATGCCGGTAGAGAGATTGAACAGACTTTTCTGATTGAAGATGGCGTACATGCCCAGGCGCTGGCGGCGATCGAAGCTCGCATCGGCCCACTCGTCGTTGGGCGCGTATTGGTTTTGCGGGAACCAGCTAATGCCGCCGGTGTTCGATTCGTAGTGGGACCAGGTGTAGCGGCCGAAGCCGGTGAAGTATTTGTTCCACTGGCCGCGGTAGGAGATGTCGAGGCCGCTGCCGTCCCAGAAGCCGGCCGGCTGCATCTGGCGAATCGTGCTGTAGGCGGGGTTGGGGCGCACGGTGTAGCCGGAGTCGGGCGTTGGCGCATTGATGTCAACGGAGCGAAAGGCGTCGATGCCGCGCGCCGAGTAGACGCTGACGACGCCGGTGGCGCGCTCGCCGAGTTGGCGCTCGAGGGAGAGGCCGTACTGAATCTGATAGGGAATCTTCGCTCCCGGCGCGAGTTGGGCGAGTGAGACGGGCGCAGCGGTTGGATCAGTGCAGATTGTGATCGGATAACAGGGTTGTTCGGCCGATGGGTCGAAGGAAAGTTTGATGGCGCGGCGGCGCGCGGTTTCATAGCGTGCGAGATCGAGCAATGGCGCTGATCCGAAGCGGTCGTAGTAGAGGCCGCCGCCGCCGCGAAGGACAAGCTTGGAGTCCTGATCGAGAAGCCAGGCGAAGGAGACGCGGGGCGCGAAGCCGAGGCGATCGCTGGCGAGGAAGTTCTGCCAGTCGTAACGCAGGCCGGGCGTGATGGAGAAGCGATCGTTGATCTTCCACTGATCCTGAACGAACGCGCCCATCTCCTGCTGGTGATAGACGAAGTGGGTTTGGCCGGAGTTGAGCGTGTAGCCGGAGAGAACATTGGCCGAGTAGTTCTGAATGGCGGGCGTGAGGACGGTGACGCCATCGGCGGCTAGAGTTGGACCGAAGGTATATGTGCCGAGGGCGTTGGTATTGTCGTCGTAGGCGCGGCGATCGATGTGGGGCGTGCCGATTCCGGCTTTGACGGTGTGATGGCCGTGGGTCCACGTGGCCATATCGTAGAGTCGGAAGTTGTACTCGGTCTGAAACGAATCGCTTTGCGCCGAGCCGCCCGTGAAGTAGCCGCTGACGGAGATGCGCGGGGCTTCGGAGGCGTCAACGTTGCGGCTGAAGTCGTGCTCTCCGACGAGCGAGAGCTGGTTGAGCAACACAGCGGAGAGCACGGTGTCGACATGCACGGTCACGTCGTCTTCGTGGTACTCGTTGTTGTAGCCGGCTGAGGCGAGTGTTTGTCCGCCGACGGCCTGGTTCTGGCCGGTCCAATCTTCGTAGCTGTATTGCGCGTAGGCGGAGTGGCGATCGCCGTACTGATGCGCAGCGCGCAGACTGAATTCGGTGTCGCGCGTGGGCGCCGGGACGTTGGCCTGGAATGCGCCGGTGGGGTTGTCGGCAGTGGGAAGGATGTTCGCGCTGACGACGGCGTCCAGATCTTCTTCGGCGCGATTGAACGTGCCGAGGAAGCTGCTCTTGGGGAAGAATTTGATTGGCCCTGTAACGTGGCCTTCGTAGATGCGGCGCTGCTCGAATGGCTTGGAGGGCGCGAGTGCGTTCTGCGCATTGAGAGCCGAGTCGCGGAAGTAGAAGTTGAACTGTCCGTGATAGTGATCGGCGGCGGATTTGGAGATGATCTCCATCTGGCCGCGACCGGGCCAGTAGTACTGCGCCGAGTAGGGATCCTGATTGATGCGGACTTCCTGGACAGCGGAAGGCGAGACGGTGGCGCGATTGGCTTCGACGCCGTCGACGATGAGGCCGGAGCCGCCGGTGGCTGTGGCGCTGTCGTCGAGAAAAGCGCTCATGGCGGTGGCGTAGTCGTTGTCGAAGATGGGCAGCGCCTTGAGATCGTTGGCCGTCATCACGGAGGAGTCGTGATTGTCTTCGGGCGCGGTCAGGTCTTCGCTGCTGTCTGCGGTGACGCGGACATTGGTAGCGAGAGCGGCGACGGGCAGAACGATGCGAAGGGGAGCGGCGAACACATGCGCGGTGGAGGCGCTTGCAGCGGAGATAGCGGATGGCGGAATGACGACCGGATTACGCACGGTGTCGAAGCCAGGCTCGGAGACGACCAGCGTGTAACTGCCGATGTGCGGGGCGCTCAATTGAAAGCTGCCGTCTCCGCCGGAGTGGCTCGTGGAGGCGACCGCGCCTGTGGCGTCGACGAGGTCGATCTCTGCACCGGGAATGATGGCGCCTGTCGGGTCGGCGACTACGCCTTGCACGGATGCGATCGTGGGTGGAGCGGCGGGATTCGATGGGCTACCGGCGAACGCGATGGCAGGAGTGAGCAGAAAAAAGCAGAGGTATGGGCGCACGGTGCGAGATTCTCCAAGGCGAAGAAATAAACAAATTGACGGGGAATGCGCACAATTCGTGGATTGTGCTTATGGTTCTGCATTAATTTTCGCAGGGCGTAAAGCGGCTGTCCAGTCGGCAGGCGAGTCGACGAGCACGTCGGGAGGGATGGCTTCGAGGCTGCCGGGCGCGAGGCCGAAGGTGCAGCCGATGGCCCATGCGCCGGCGTTGCGCGCGGTCTGCACGTCGACCTGGCTGTCGCCGATCATCACGGTTTCTTCGGGCTTGGCTCCGGTCTCGTCCATCAACGAGATGAGCCCCATGGGATCGGGCTTTTTGGCGGGAAAGCTGTCGCCGCCGTAGATGTGCAAGAAATGCGGCGCGATGCCGAGTCCTTCGCAGATGGCGCGCGCGGGGCGCACGGGTTTGTTGGTGAGTACGGCAAATGTACGGGGCGCCGCGCCGAGTTCATTGCGCAGCGCGGTGAGAGCTTCCGCTGTTCCGGGATAAGTGAGAGTGAAGTCGAGGTTGTGATCGCGATAGTGCTGGATGAAGTATTTGTAGGCGGTGTTGAACTCGTCTTCGGGGATTTGGTCGGGCTGCAGGCCGTCTTCCAATGCAAGCGCGCGCCGCATCAGCAAGGGAGCGCCGTTGCCGACGAAGCCGGCGATGGTTTCATCGGGCAGGCGCGGGCGGTTCATGTGCTCGAGTGCGGCGTTGACGCTGTTGCACAGGTCTTGCGCTGAATCGATGAGGGTGCCGTCGAGATCGAAGACGAGAAGTTTGATGGACTCGACGGGGATGGGACGGAAGACGCGGATCATGGTTTTAGTTTATGAGAGACAGGGAACGGGCCAGGACTCGGTGAGAAGAAGGGGTGCCTGCGCTTAGGAGTAGCGGACGCCGTCGATCTCTACGCTATCGCACCAGCAGCAGAAGCGGATGCTGCGGCGCGATGCGCGCCAGGAGTAGTCGGGCTGGGCCCAGAGATGAAAGCCGAGCAAGCAGCAGAGGTTGCGCATGACCCCGGCCTCGTGCGCGCGATGCGGCCAGAGCCGCTGCAGGGAGTGCGCCAGCTCCGCATCGGGCGATTCAGCAGCGAATTCGGGATTGTGATTCGACATTGGCAGCTCTCTAGCCCACGAACTCGATGCCGGGCCTACCTTCTTAGACACCACAGGGGGATGGAAGGTTCGCGAAAAAGATTGGAGCGCTGTGGCGATCCAACTCTGGGGTAATGCTTTTGTTGCAGGGCGGCCTCTGTGGATTATCGGCAGGCCGCGTCGTTCGCCCCTGGGATTGCGAGAAACGTGATGCTGGTGGGCGCCAGCGAGACTTGACCTGCCGATTGTGGAACGCCGTCAATTGCTGGCAGGTTGCCGTCGGATGCGAGGGCGAGCTCGGCGCCGTTAAGCTGCACCTTCGAGGAGAACAGGTCGGCTGAGCTGAGGGTGTAACGCGTGGACTTTGCCGGCAGCGTGAGGTCGTGGGCATTGCTCTTGTCGGCGTTGATGGCGAGGATGGCCACGCCGCGTTGCTTGCCGCGCAGGCAGTGCGAGAAGACGTAGACGTCTGGTTGCGAGGATGGTCCGGGATCCAGAACCTTGGCGCCCATCAGCTTGCGCCACAAAAGGGCCGCCCAATAATTAGGACGAGGCGTCAGGGTGGACTCATCAATCAGCGCGTAGTCGCTGGCGTTGAGCGTGTTGTGCATGACGACCTGCACGCCTTTGCGGGCGAGCGATCCAAGCTGGTAGAGATAGCGGAAAGAATCGACGAAGCTGGACGCCCAGGGGTCGCCGCCGCAGGCGGTCTCGCCCGTTTCCGTGAGCCAGATTGGCTTGCCGGGCGCAAAGCGATCGCGCAGGGCGGCGTAGAAGGCTTCATCGCGATTTGTACGAGCCAGCCAGTCTTGCGTGAGCGCGGCTTCGGGCGTTGTACCTGCGGTTCCCATGCGCGCGCAGCGCTGCGACAAGCCGCCGTAAAAGTGATACGAGAAGGCGTCGAGCAGGTTCGGGCCTTGCTGTTGCAGCATGTCTTCGGAGTGTAGAAGCTGGATGCCCGGCATCGAGCCAAAGGAGTGGGCTTCGCCGATGGAGCCTGGGCCAAGGATCTCGATTTCGGGCGCGGCTTTCTTGATGTAGGCATGAAAGGCGCGAAAATCGCGGCCATAGGCGGTTGCGTCATAGCCTTTGGGCGCGCCGCCAAGGGTGGCGAAGGTTGGCTCGTTGAAGAACTCCGCCGCGGCGATACTGCCGCCCACGCTGCGGGTGTAGTTGAGAACCTTCTCCGCTTCGATGGGCGTCCAGACGCCGTTGGCGTCGCGCACGCCCTGACTGACGGCGAATGAGGTGACGAGCTTGGCGTCGACGGCATGGGCGAAATCGATGACGCCGCGCCATTGCGCGCGAGTGAGGACGCCGTTGAATCCCGCGGGAGGCTTCAACCCCACGGACGCAGAGCTGTCCGTGGGGGCCCCTGAGTTAGCCGGCGCGGGATCGTCGGAGTCCTGGAAGAACGTGGAGTTGGCCCATGTGCCGCTCACGCGGATGTAGGCCGGCCCGAGAGCTGCCGCGAGTTTGCGCAGCTTGGGATTGGTCAGGTCGATAGGCGATCGATAGCGGTAGAGCGATGCGGGCATGCCGCCGGGCGTGGGTTGCGCTGTGTCGGCAGGCGCGCTCTGGCCCTGTTTGTACGGGGCCCAGAAACGGCCGCCGGTTATTTCGATCATCTCGACGTTGTAGGACTGGAAGCGCTCGTCGACTTGTCCTACGGCGGGCATCCTGGCAGGATCGACGCGAATGGCTGCGTTCTGCGCGTGGGAGACGAGGGAAAGTCCAATAACACCGAGAAGCAAAATGGGGAGGCGAATCTTCATGCGTGCTTTTTCCTGAGAGAGTGAGTTCGCGAAGGCTGAAAGACAACCAC
>DATHNJ010000280.1:0-21863 GCA_035486155.1 Occallatibacter sp.
GCCGGACGAAATCTTTCACGGTCATAGTCCGAATCGCCATGGCATGGTCACGAAGATTTTCGGCTGCCGGCCGGGCTGCGCCGCCGCCGTTGCGCTCCGCGTAATCCGCCATCTCCATCATCGCGCCGGCAGCGTGGCACAACATGCGTCTGCCTCCGACGGTTCCCGCACGCTGTTCGATCGCATTATTCGTGAAGCGCTCGTCCATCTTGGCTGCAGTATCCGCGCTCTTCGGATCTAGGTCCAATCTGACCAGCAGCCTCTTCACGATCGCATCCCAGGATCGCGCATTACGCAATTGCAGCCCGATCCTTGCAGAGCCAAGACAGGCCGCAAAAATCAAAAAGAGCGCGAGTTGGAGACAAGAGAAGAGAATCGCGGCGCCTCGGGCATAGTCATTAGCAACCAGAGTGAAACTACTCTTCACCTGTTCGCAGCCTAGGCGACTCTTATGTGCGGAGCAATGCTACTTCCGAGGGAAAATCCCGTTCCTTATTTGACGCGTAACTCGATTCGCATATAGTGTTCCCGGTCTATCTTCAACCAGCCTTGATTGATGCGGTCTTTAGCTATATGTACCAAATAATTACTACACCGCGGTGTAGCCGCCATCGCGCGAGAGTCATGGAATACACATTGCACTGAACGCATATAACTTTGCGATTCGCTATGGTCGCATGCTAACGATGTGTGTTTCGGATCCGAAACGGTAATAGTCGCGAAACTCGATCTGATGCAGAATCTTCTCGCGTTTTGCGCTTCTCAAGCCGTTCGTCACACTTCTGTGGCCTTACCACAGGAAGCGCGTTACACTCCTGTGTGACCGCCACAGGAGTCGCATTTTGACGCCTCAACCCGACAAGCTTGACCTGCTCCAGGGAACGCTCGACCTCATGGTCTTGCAGACGCTCGTCGCCATGGGCTCATTGCATGGCTATGGCGTTGCGCGCCGCATCGAGCAGATTAGCGGCAATGAAGTTCTTCTCAATCAAGGCACCATCTATGCGTCTCTCGTACGCCTTGAACAGAGTGGGCTGATCAGCTCTAGCTGGGGCGTGTCGAGCAACAATCGCAAAGCGAAGTTCTATTCGATCACCAAATCAGGCCGAAAAAAGCTCGCCTCTGACGCGCGCCACTGGGAGCGGCTCACCGGCGTTATGGATCGCGTACTCGGCATGAGTAAGGACACAGGAGAAGAGCCTGTATGAGCAGTATCCTTCGCACCTTCGGTCGCCTGCGCGCGCTCTTCTCCAGACACAAGCTCGACACAGATCTCAACGCCGAGTTCGCTGCGCACATCGATCTCGCCGTCGACGAATATGTCGAGCGCGGGATGTCCCTCGCAGAAGCCCGCCGCCGGGCACTGGTTCAATTCGGCGGAATGCAACAAGCCAGAGAACGTCAAAGGGAGACCCGCAGTCTCATGCATATCGATATCCTTCGCCAGGACCTGAAATACACGCTTCGCACTCTCGGCCGCGATCCCGGCTTCACCACCATCGCGGTACTGATTCTCGCTCTGGCCATCGGGGCCAACATCGCGGTCTTCAGCGTCGTCAACACGCTCATGCTGCGCCCGCTGCCGTTCCCCAACGCACACGAGCTCGCGTGGATCGCGCCGCCGCCCACCAAATGCGGCCTGTCCTGCGCGACGTACTCCGTTGACGCCTACGACGAGTTCCGGGTCGGCAGCCGCTCATATCAGGATGTCACCGGCTACTTCGCCTTCTCCAGCTCCGACAATCTCAGCCTCAAACTTGGCAGCGCGCCCATCACCGCCACCAGCATCGACGTGATCGCGAACTTCTTTCAGGTGCTCGGCGTGCAGCCTGCGATGGGCCGCAGCTTCACCGCCGACGACGCGCGCAACGGCGCCGCGCCCGTCATCCTGCTCAGCGATGCATGGTGGCGGCGCCAGTTCAACGCCGACCCCAACATCGTTGGCAAGGCATTCGACATGAACGGCCATCAGACCACGGTCATTGGCGTTCTGCCTGCCTCGTTCGACTTCGGCGCGGTCTTCGCTCCCGGCACAAAGGTCGACGCCATCACGCCGCTCAATCTCTACGGACCTCCGCGCGACTGGGGCAACATCGTCACCATGATCGGCCGCCTCAAACCCGGCGTTTCGCTTGCGCAGGCTGCGGACGAAGCGGCGCGCGTCGCGCCCACGATGTGCTGGAACAACAAGCAGCCCGACACTTGCGGTCAGTACAAAGACGCAGTCGTCCCTGTTCCGCTGAAGGACTACATCAGCGGCAAGCTTCGCCGTGCGCTTGTTGTCTTGTGGGCTGCAGTGGGCGCGATTCTGCTGATCGCGTGCGTTAATCTTTCCAACTTGCTTCTGGCTCGCGCCGCCGCGCGCAGCAAGGAGTTCGCCATGCGCGGCGCTCTCGGCGCAGGCCGCGGCCGTATCGTGCGTCAACTGCTCACCGAGAGCTTCGTCCTCTCCGGCGCCGGCGCCATCTTCGGCTTGCTGCTCGCGGTCAGTCTTATCGAATGGTTCGCACATCAAGGCGCCATCGCGCTCCCGCTCCTCAGTACGCTGCACATCGACGGCGCGGCCCTCGGCTGGACCGTTCTCATCGCAGTCTTCGCCGCAGTTCTCTTCGGACTTGTGCCCGGCCTGCGCATGGCTTCCGGCAATCTGCATGAGACGATCAAAGACACGAGCGCCGGCTCCGGCCAAAGCCGCAAACATGAGCGCATCCGCTCCGTGCTCGTCGTCTCGGAAGTTGCTCTGGCCTGCATGCTGCTCGTTGGCGCGGGATTACTGCTGCGCAGCTTCATGCACGTGCTCGACGTCGATCTCGGCTTCCAACCCGAGCGCGCCGCCGCCATCAAAGTCGAGTATGACGACAGCGTTCCAGGGGACAAAACCGGGGAGCTCACCACCCAAAAGCGCGCGGCCATCTTTCAGCAGACTCTCTCCCGCATCAGCGCCATCCCCGGCATTGAGACCGCGGGCTTCGTCGACTATCTTCCTCTGAGTCAAAATCGCTCGTGGGGCCTGCCGTTCCCCAAGGGAGTGAAGCCGCCGGACAAGGTCGACAGCCCTCTCGTCTATGTCGTCACACAGGGCTACTTCCACGCCATGGGTACGCGCCTCCGCGGACGCGACTTCACCTGGTCCGACGGCCCGCACAGCGCAAACGTTGTCGTGATCAACGAGTCCTTTGCGCGCTTTCTCGCCTCGTATACACATTGGCCTAACAATGACGCTATCGGCCAGCTACTCTCCGGTGGCGGGCCGGGCAACGATATGAGGGTCATCGGCGTCGTTGACGACGTCCACGAAGAAAATGTGGTTGGCGACGCCGGGTGGCAGATCTATTACCCTGCAACGCAGGCAAGCCCATCCAGCGCCCAACTTGTTGTTCGCACCACGTTGCCGCCCGCGGTTCTCGGCGCCACTGTGATCCGCACCCTGCGTGACCTCAATCCCAAACAGCCTCTGGCCGAGTTCCGCCCCATTCAATCGCTGGTCGATCACGCCAACTCACCGCGGCGCTTCTTCATGATGCTCGTCGGCGCATTCGCAGGCCTAGGTCTTCTTCTCGCCGCGCTCGGCATCTACGGCGTCATTTCTTATTCCGTTACGCGCCAGACCCCCGAGATCGGCATCCGCATGGCTCTTGGCGCCAGCGCAGGCCTAGTGCAGCGCCAGATCCTTACAGGAACTGTGCGGCTGGCTGGCATTGGAATTGTCATCGGCGCCATGGCTTCACTCGCAACTGCAAAGCTCATCGCGTCGCTGCTCTTCGACACATCGCCATGGGACGGCGTCACCTATATTGCCATGGCCGTCGGCTTGCTCGCCGTGGCCGTGCTCTCGGGATATCTGCCCGCTCGGCGCGCCTCACGCATCAGCCCCATGGTCGCCCTCCGCGCCAACTAGCAAGTGGACAAAAAAACATCCGGGCCTAAGCCTCGGATGTTTTTTGATCCCTTGTTCCCTGCTTTACAGATATCCCACAATCTGCCGCAACGCATCCTCAGGCCCAACAGGCATCAGCGCCTTGAACGGCTCGCCGTTCACGCCGTTCTTCACCGGCAACAGACCGAGATCCTGCAGCACCTTCACGCGCGGCTCATCGCCGGCGTTCAATGCCTCGATCTCCGGCCGGTGATACTTGTCCCAATGATCTCTCAGGTTCTTGAGAAGATTCTCCGGCGTTGAGTTGTCGCTGGCGATCGTCACCATCTTCAGGATGCGAATCTCCTGCTCGGTGAGCCGAACCGCAGGCGACCCGTTGCGCAGTTCGCGCGCCAGCACCGGCAGCCTGCGCTCGAACGCGGACTTCACGTTTGTCCAGATCGCGTAGCCCAGCCACGTCGGCGGCATCTTCGGATTGGGCAAAACCAGCCTGTGCAGCTCGCCCACCAGCAGCGGAATACCCGTTGTCATCCGATACATGTCCAGGATCTGCGGCTCCGCCAATTCGATCTTGTACACATCGGTGAACCACGACCGGATCTGCTCCATCCGCAGCCGCCGAATCGCAGCCACGCCGTCCGCGGGTTCGTCCACACGCTGCCCGATGCTCCAGCGCAGCAGGTCCGCGCCGCCCGTAAACAGCAGCAATCCGCTCTCCGCTTCGATCGCGCGCTCGGCATCCTCAGGAGAAACAGGCAATAGGTCGGAGCTTCCGTTGTACGCAATCTGCGCGCGAATTCCGCAGCTTGGATGCAGCAGAGGATTCTGATCGCTGGGCAAGAGCCACTGCGAAACCCCGAGCAGCGCACGCACATTGCGTGACGTCTTCGATTTGCCCTTGGCTTCCTCGGCGTGCCGCTTGAACTCGTCGATGTCTTCAGGATCGAAGAACGACAGCTTCCCACTCGATTGCGCTGCAGTCTTCTTTGCGGATTTGGCCGGCTTCGGCACGGGCGCTGTCTCGGCGATAGCAATCGGCTCGGCTTCGGCTGTCGCCGCGCCTGTGTGCGTTGCCGGCTCAGCAGCCGCCAAGCTGTTACTTAACCCGTGAATGGCCCCACCGCCGTCCGGCAGGGAGTCTCCCGGCCTTTCGACTTCAATCTGCGGAATCGTTCCAAGAAAATTCGGCTCCGGTCTGATCTCCGACTTGGTCTCCGGTTCGGTCCTGATCTCAGGAACCGCGTCCACCATCTGCTGAGGAATCGAGACGCTGCCATCCTGCCACATCTCGATCTCCAGTTGGCTTATGAACTCATCCACGCGGGGCAAATTGCTCTTGAGCCGCCCGAGATCCGGATCGTTGGAGCTATCGTCCAGGCTGCACGCCCACTCCAGCCAACCGTCAACCGCTGGTCCAGGCAGCGCCTCAAGGTTTGGCAGCGCCGAGACCTCCATCAACTCGGCCACAGCCGCATCGCGCTGCCGCAACCGCTCCTGCTTGGTGCGTTCGCGCCGATGCGAGACCGTGCCTCCCACCAGCAACTGAGCAAGGTCGAGATAGCGCTTGCGCCGCTCGGCAACGTCGTCGAGCTTGTCCACCAGCGACTGCAGCTCGGCCGTCGTCTTCCAGCTCGCGCCGCTATCTTCAGACAGAATCGCATCGCGAAGATTCTGGCATGCGTCCAGCAGCCGCCCAAGATCCGAAAGCGCTTCGTCCCGATCCACCCGCTGCCCGGCTTCCAATAAATCAATGGTTCCGCGCCAACGCCGAGCCTGTTCCTTCAGGGATTCAAACGTATCGGAGACAATGCTGCGTCTGCATTTGGTTTCTTCAAATGCGCCCACGTCTTTGCTCCTTCTAACAATGTCGTCGCTATCCGAACATGGTACCCCCGCGCCACACGCGCTCCCCCGTGCGTAATGCCCCGCGCTTAACACGCTGGTCATATTACTTAGGTCGTGGAGACCCCTCGATGCGAGGCGTTCAGGCAACCCCTCAAAATAAAGGGCCGCCCATCGAATCGATGAAGGCGGCCCTTTGCGTTTCTGATCACTGACGACTTGTCTCACTCCACCGCCAGCTCCGCATGCAGGTAAGCCGTGGAATCCTCGCCCGCCCATACGTCGAACGTCGAAGGCTCTACCACCCACGTCTTGGTCTGCGGGTCGAAGAATTGCAGCTCGTCCTTACCCAGCGGAAACGTCAACGTCTGCGTCTCGCCTGGCCTCAGCGTCACCCGCTTGAACCCTTTCAGTTGCCGCACCGGCCGTGAGGCCGATCCGTAGCGTTGATGAATATAGATCTGCGCCACCGCGTCCCCCGCCGTCGCGCCCGCATTGGTCACATCGACAGAAACCTCTGTCGCCTCGCCCGCCTTCATGCTCTTCTTGCTCAGTTGCAGGTGGTCGAACTTGAACGTCGTGTAGCTCAGCCCATAGCCAAACGGATACAGCGGCTTGCTGTTTATATCCCAATACCGCGAGGTGAACGTGATTCGATCCTCGGGCTCGTGCGTCAGGTTGTGGTTATAGTAGAGCGGCTCGGCGCCCGCCACGCGCGGCCAGCTCACGGGCAGTTTGCCGCCGGGGTTCACATCGCCGAACAGCACATCCGCTACTGCGTTGCCGCCCTCGGTCCCCGGATACCACGCCTCCAGAATCGCCGGCACATGCTCCGACGCCCAGCGGATATCCAGCGGCCGCCCGTTCTCCAGCACCAGAACAACCGGTTTGCCCGCGCCAGCCACAGTCTCCAGCATCTGCTGCTGAATTCCCGGCAGATCGAGCGTCGCCCGCGAAGCCGCTTCGCTGCTCATGTTCGACGCCTCGCCCAGGACCGCCACCACAACATCCGCATCCGCCGCCGCGGCCTTAGCCTTTGCGATCCAGTCGGCTGCTTCTTCCGCAGTCGCCGGAGGAACGGGCTTCTTGCCTGTAATCAGATCGAGCATCGATGGATACAGCCGCCCCATCTGCGGCCCCGCGACATACGTCACCTGCGCATCGGGCCCGAGCTTGTTCTTGATCCCCGCCAGCACCGTCACCGGATGGCTCTTGCGCTCGCCGCCAAACATTCCCTCCACCGTCCATCCGCCCTCGATGTCTTCCATCGAATCCGCCAGCGCCCCAATCACAGCAACCTTCTTCAGGCTCTTCTGCAGCGGCAGTGTGTGATCCTCATTCCTCAGCAGCACCATCGATCGGCCAGCCACTTTGCGCTCCAGCGCCAGGCCCTCCGGTCGCGACAACACCGCATCCATCTTCGACTCGTCGGCATATGGATGGTCGAACAGCCCCAGCTTATACTTGGCCTCGAGAATCGGCAGCACAAGCTGATCCAGCGTCGACTGTGGGACCTTGCCATCATTCACCAGCTTCGCCAAGTTATTCGTGTAGGTCTGGCTGGCCATATCCATATTCACGCCCGCCGTCGAAGCCTTCAGCGCCGCATCCGCGCCATCGCGTGCAAATCCATGGGTGACCAGATTGCCCACCGCGAACGCATCCGACACCACGAATCCCTTGAAGCCCCAATCCTTGCGTAACACGTCGGTCAGCAGCCACTTGTTGCCTGTCGCCGGAACGTCATTCAAATCCATATAGGCGCTCATAAAGCTGCCCGCGCCCGCCTGCTCCGCGGCATGGAAGGGAACCAGGTAGACGTTCTCCATCAACTCTTCGGGAACATACGACGAGTCATAATCGCGCCCGCCATCCGCTGCCCCGTAGCCGGCAAAGTGTTTCACGCACGCCAGAATGCTGTCCGGTCCCAGCCCATCCCCTTGAAATCCCTTCACCTGCGCCCGCGCCATCGCCGCGCCTAGATAAGGATCCTCGCCGGCGCTCTCCACGATGCGGCCCCAGCGCGCATCCCGCGCAATGTCCACCATCGGCGTAAAGGTCCAGTCGATTCCCGCCGCCCGCGCGTCCTGGCCCGCCAGCCGTTGCGCCTGTTCCTCTACGCTCGGGTCCCACGACGAGGCCATCGCCAGCGGCACAGGAAACACCGTCCGGTATCCGTGAATCACGTCGAGGGCAAACAAGACTGGAATGTGCAGCCGCGATGTGTCCACGGCGATATGCTGCAGCCGGTTGATCTCCTTGGTATCGTGCAACCACAGAATCGAGCCCACGCGTCCCTGGGCCACCAGTTCATCCGGCTTATCGCTCCCCAGGAACGGCATTACAATCCCCGACGACTGGTTCAGTTGCCCTACCTTCTCCTCCACTGTCATCTGCTTCAGCAGAGCCTCGGCTTTGCGATGAGCCTCCTCCGAGGAGATAGTTTGGGCCTGCAGGCCCCCTGCCAACGACGCTGCAACGCATCCGGACAAGACAATTGCCTTTAAACAAAATGTGCGCATACTCTCAAGGGCCTCTCTCTTCCACACACGACTGCTTTTGGGTTTGTCAAAAACCGCGCACCAGCATAGTCGACCCATGCCTATTCCGTCAGCGTTTTTGAACCTTAAGAAATGTGAAGAAGATTGGGTCGTTGGGAGGAGAAGCGGATCACGTCGGAGAAGCGATTCGCTTCCTGAGCACACAAAAAGCGCCCCCCGGAATGTCCTGCCTGGATGGTTCCAGGTCTGGCAAACCGGAGGGGCGAGGAGCCGCAATCACAAGAAAATGCGCCTGAAGGATGCCCCGCAAGATAGGTCTTTCATCACTCGCAGAGGCTTACCGCCGACGCATTTTCTGGACCGAGAGCACTATAGGGACGGGCTTTTCAGCTCAGATAGGTTTCATCGGGTAACATTGGTTGAATTTACTCATACAGCCGTTAATTAAAACGGTTTAACTACACATAGACAGGCGTTGATTCGGCACGTATCATACGCAGTGCGAGCCAAGTCCAGGCAATAATGACGCTTGATTCCTCCAGCATGCGATCTGCCGACTGCTCAGCAAGACTTGCCCAAGCGCTGGATAACAGCCGGCAAGCCACAGATTGACTTTCGGCAAGAGCACCCGCCGTTCGGCCGCAGCCCTCGCGGCATGTCCACTGGGGATGCTTGATCGTTTTGCCCATTAAGGGCGCTTTGAGCCGACGCGGAGGAAAAACATGCCGGGGCCGTCTAAATCCATCCAGGAGCTGGAACAGTCGCAATCTGCCCCCGATGCGGCCGCGATCCGGCTTCAGCTCGAACGGCTCCTGATCCATCCCCTGTTCGCCAACAGCAAGCGGTATCCTGCGTTGCTCGGTTACGTCGTCGAGCAGACGCTTCTCGGCAACGCCTCCGAGCTCAAAGAGCGCAGCATCGGCATTGAGGTCTTCGGCCGGTCCCCCAGTTACGACGCCAACGCCGACCCCGTTGTCCGCATTACCGCCGGCGAAGTCCGCAAACGTCTCTCGCAGTACTATTACGACTCATCCCACGCGGGCGAACTGGTCATCGAACTTCCCATCGGATCCTACGTTCCCCTCGTCCGGTCGCAGGAACAAGCTGCGTCTCCCGTAGAGCTCGAATCCATTGCAGCCATCCCCGAGCCAACAGTCCCTGCGCTGCCGGTCCTTCCCGGGCAACCGCAGACCTCCATCGCTCAGCCCCGTCCTCATCAGCCCTGGCGGATTCGCTGGCTGGTAGCTGCGCTGTTCGTAGTGCTCTCCGGCGCGCTCGGCCTCGGCATCGGTTTGCGCTATCGCGCCACTCCGCCGCCTCCACCTCCGGCCCCGCCGTCGAATATTGACCGCTTCTGGAATCCCATCATCTCCAGCGCCAATCCAACTACTTTCTGTCTAGGTGAGCCGGCAAAGAATCTCGACACGGAGTCCATCAACGACTACGACGCACCGGCCAGCAAGCCTCAGCCCGAAAAGCTCTATGTCCGCTTACATTACTCAGGCAATCTCGCGCTCGCCGACGTCATCACCCTCACACGCACGGCGGCGGCGCTCGAAGTCCGGCACAAAGCATTCCGCGTTGTGCCCGCCTCCGAAGCTTCCTTCTTGCAACTTCGCGAAGGTCCCATCGTTTTGATCGGCGCGTTCGACAATATCTGGACTCTGCGCGTCACGCAGAAGCTTCGCTTCGGCTTCGAATCGAAAGACGGAGTAGCCTCGCTCGTCGACCGCAAAAGCACGCAGGCTAATTCATGGGCCACGGCCTGGGATTTGCCGTATGAAAAGCTGTCCCGCGACTACGCCCTTGTCGCGCGCATCCACGATCCGACCACGGGGCAGCCGGTTATCATCGCCGCAGGCATCTCGGAAGAGGGAACTGAAGCCGCAGGCGAGATCCTCTATAACCCTGAGTATCTCGACTCGCTGCTCGCCAAGGCGCCCGCGGATTGGGACCGAAAAAATCTGGAAGCCGTCATCGAGACACAGGTCATCCAGGGCCATTCTGGCCCGCCGAATGTCCTCGCCGTCGAAACCTGGTAGCGCGCTCGAGTCTTAACCGATTGCGGAAAGATGCTTCGGGGACGTCGCTTGTAACAGCGCGCGAGTCAAGCCATTTGCAGACCGCATGTAGGCGCACAATGCCGAGCTCGCGAAAACCGTGAAGAAGGTTTCGCGAACAGGCCACTATGCATGCAAGCACACGCATCTACACGCACGGTCGAGTGCGTTGGCCCTGCCTTGTTTGTTCTCTGAAGTCTCGGGAGGAGTCAGCGAACGGCCAGCCCTGGGATCGATTCACTGCTGTGGGATGAAGCCTTTAATTCGGCTCCGTCATTCGGTGACTCGATGTGCCGGATGAGTTCGAACTAGTCCTACTTCGACTTAGCCTTCTGCGCGGCCCAGCGCTTGCGCTGTGCATCTGCAATACGCTTCCGCGCCTCTGCGCTTAACACGCGCTTCTTGCGTCGTCCCGGTCCAGCCTTCCCAACCTTGGGCGCCGCAACCTTGGACGTCGACTTAGCAGAACTGGCGAGCAGAGAACGTACTTGAGTGAGCCGTGCGATCTCAGAATCTAATTCAGCGAGGATTGAATCAATCGTCATGGTTCGAGCATAACGCAATTCCCGCCTGATTTCCTTATTCATCTTGATTAGTTCTCCACTTATTTCAAAAAAAATGACGAGTCCTATTCGGACTTCCCTACCGTTCCGTCCTTATAAGCCTTCTGCAACACATAGAATGCCTCTTTCTTCTGGCCTTGGTCAGAGACTAGTCCCTTCCGGTTAAATTCATCCTGTATCCCGCTCAGTGGTCTATTCGGTGAACGAAAATCCATAAGCACCCACGGACTCATCCCTCTAAGTTGCGCTATCTTGTTCAGCATCGGCAGTTGGTGACGAAAAACATTCGCCTGATACTCTTCGGTCCATCGTTCATCGGCCCCGCCATGCAATCCAGCCTTAGCGTCCGCTCCAAATTCACTCATAATCGCAGGCTTCTGATATGTGATGTTCCAATTCGTCACATCCGCGGTCTCCGGATGAGCTTCATACCAACCGATATACTCATTCATCCCGATCACATCCAGCGCCTTGCCGAGTGGATCATCCACTATCTTCGTATCTCCCTGCGCACGCACCAGCAGCGCCGCGGTGATCAGCCGTGTTGGATCAAGCGTCCTGGCGCGCTCCGCCAACGTCTCTATAAACTGAGTGCGCTCTGGAGTATTCGGCGTCTCATTCGCCATCGACCACAAGACAATCGACGCATGATTACGCGATGTATTAATCTCTTCGTCCAATTGTTGCTCGGCTTTGGCCAGCACCTTGGGGTTATCAAACTCTAATGCCCAATACACCGGATTCTCGGACCACACCAGCAATCCCATCCGGTCGGCGGCGCGCAGCATGGTTTCATCATGAGGATAGTGCGCCAGCCGCACGTAGTTACAACCTAGCTCCTTCGCCCATCCCAGCAGCGTCTGTGCATCTTTATCAGAGTAAGCGCGCCCCGTCCGATACGGGGCCTCGGCATGAATCGAAATCCCGCGCAGAAAGACGGGCTTGCCGTTCAGCAGAATCTCGGTCCCCTTCACTTCTACAGTGCGAAAGCCCATAAGTTCATGGATCGAGTCTTGGCCTGTGACAATTGTCACTTTGTAGAGCTTCGGCGTCTCTGGCGACCAGCGCTCCAACCCCTTTACATCAAAGTGAATCAACGCCCGGCCGTCTTCTCCCGTCGTCGCTTCCGTCTTTGCGCCTAACTCGGGAATCTCGGCTTCAACCTTCTCACCCGCATGAGCGCCCATCACATGCGCCCATCCGGCAATCGTCGATCCTTCGCCTCGCTCTAAGTGCAGATCGTATTGATCGATAAACTCATCCGGAACCTCAATCAACGAGACTTCGCGCGTCAACCCGCCATAATTCCACCAATCGGTTTCGAGCGTCGGAACGTTGTCTTCATGGCGGGTGTTATCCACTGCGGCCACCACAAAGTTGGCGCCCCCTTGAACCGCCGATGTTACGTCGCAGTTGAATGCCGTATAACCACCCTCGTGCTCGCAGATCTTCTTCCCATTCACCCAGAACCACGAGTGATAATTCGCCGCGCCCACGTGCAGGAAGACGCGCGTACGCTCCTTCGGCTGATAACTGAAGTCCTTCTCGTACCAGACCGGCCCTTCATAGTAGAAGAGGGACTCGCGCTGCGTGTTCCAATCCCCCGGAACCTTCAACTTAGGCGCCTTCGCGTAGTCATACTCCGTGGGAAAGGCATCGCCGGGCTTGGCCTTGTAATTCAAAAACCACCCGTTCTTCTTGATCTCATGATGAAAACTGTAGAGTCCCGCGAAGAATGGATCGACGATTGAAGCCCACTCGCCATTGAGAGACGTAGCCGGCCTGCGATCGGCGCCGGTTAACACGATCGTCCCCTCCGTCGCCTGTGCGCCGCCCCGCGCCGCACTCATCGCAACCAGCAGACCAACCATCAGGCGCGCGTTCCAGCAAGGCAGCAATCGGCTCATGTCTGACATTCTCCAGCTTCGATTGAATTTGGGATCGTTAACATTAAACGCGGGTTTCAGTTCGACGAATTTACGCTTCCCGCTGACTCGCCATCTTAGCCGCTCGCCCGTCGCGCTGTACATTCTCGCGCGGGCTCTAACTTGTTCTTGCTTGGCAGGGCGCGGTTCCGGTCTTTGAGCCCCGGAGTCCAAAAACAAAAGCGCAGGAGCCAAAGCCCCTGCGCCGTTCTGACTACTGATCACTGACGACTGCTCTTAAGCCGTCACTCCCACGCCGGCTCGCCGCCAGGCATACAACGGGAACTGGTTCGCCAGCTCCGCCACTTCGCCGCGAATCCGATCCAGCGCCGCATCGTTGTTCCGCTGCTCCAGCGCCTTCGCGATCCACCCGCCGATCGTGCGCATCTCCACTTCCTTCATTCCGCGCGTCGTCAGCGCCGGCGTTCCGATGCGAATGCCCGACGGCTTCAGCGGCGGATTCACATCATACGGAATTGCATTTTTGTTCACTGTAATTCCGGCCTTGCCCAGTGCATTCTCGGCTTCCGATCCCAGAATGCCCTTCTCGAACACATCCACCAGCATCAGGTGATTGTCTGTGCCGCCCGACACCAAGCGATAACCGGCCGCGCGCAGCGCATCCGCCAGAGCTTTTGCGTTCGCGACGATCTGCGCCGCATACGTCTTGAAGTCAGGCCGCAGCACTTCGCCAAACGCCACGGCCTTCGCCGCAATAATGTGCACCAGCGGCCCGCCTTGCTGGCCCGGAAACACCGCCTGGTCGATCGCCTTGCCGATCGTCTGCTCCGGCTTCTCGCCCACTTGGTAGTTTTTGCCCGCCAGAATCAATCCCGCGCGCGGCCCGCGCAGCGTTTTATGGGTCGTCGTTGTCGTGATGTGCGCATGCGGCACAGGCGATGGATGCGCTCCGCCCGCAACCAATCCGGCGATATGCGCCATGTCGAAGATGTAGGTCGCGCCGACTTTATCTGCGATCTGCCGCATCCGCGCAAAATCCCACAACCGCGGATACGCGCTCGCCCCGCCAATGATTGCCTTCGGCTTCTCGCGCACCGCAATCGCTTCGAGCTCGTCGTAGTCGATCACTTCGGTATCGCGGCGAACGGTGTAGAACGTCGTCCGATACAGCTTGCCGCTGAAGCTCAGCTTGTGCCCGTGCGTGAGATGCCCGCCATGCGCCAGGTCCAGACCGAGAATCGTATCGCCCGCCCGCAGCACGGCCATGTAGGCCGAAGCGTTCGCCTGCGAGCCCGAGTGCGGCTGCACGTTCGCAAACTCCGCGTCGAAGATCTGCTTGGCGCGATCCCGCGCAAGGTTTTCGACTACATCGGCATACTCGCACCCGCCGTAGTACCGCCGCCCTGGATATCCCTCCGCGTATTTATTCGTAAACACGGACCCCGCCGCTTCCAGCACAGCTTCGGAGACAAAATTCTCGCTGGCGATCATTTCGAGGCCTTCATGCTGGCGAATCGTTTCGTGATCGATCGCCGCGGCGACTTCCGAATCGGCTTGGGCTAGGGCAAGACTCATGCGGTCATTCATACCTTGGATTTTACGGCAAACGCCTCTGTTCTCCTCTTTTGAATTTCTCCAAAAAGCCTCGCGCCGGCTCGTAGTCCCGCGCCCTCAGCCAGCGTAAAATCGAGGGGCGACAGTCGCCCATGGCCGCCACGTCCAAACCCGAACTCGACGTGCACCGCGGCCTTCGCTCGTCGCTCCTCAGCATCGTCTCCAACTTCTTCCTGGCGCTCTTCAAATGTGTGATCGGCTTCGTCGGCCACTCTTTCGCTCTGGTCGCCGACGGCATCGAGTCGCTTTCCGACGTCTTCAGCGCCACCGTCGTCTACATCGGCCTCAGCGTCTCCCTCCGTCCGCCCGACAAGACCCATCCCTACGGCCACGGCAAAGCTGAGCCTCTTTCAGCGGCATTAGTCAGTGTCGCCATGGCCGTCGCCGCCTTCGCCATCGCCGCGGAAAGCATCTCGCTTATCCGCACGCCGCACCCGTTGCCCCAGGCTTACACACTCTGGGTGCTGCTCGCAGTCGTCAGCGTTAAACTGCTCATCTCGCGCTACATCTTCTCTGTCGCACAAAACATCGACTCGACCGCCGTCCGCGTCGACGCCTGGCATCACCTCACCGACGCCATCACATCGCTGTTCGCCTTTGTGGGCATCTCCGTCGCGCTCTACACTGGCAACGCGGCCGCCGATGACTGGGCTGCTCTCTGCGCCGCGCCCGTCATCCTGCTCAACGCCTGGCGCCAGTTGCAATCGCCGCTGGCCGAAATCCTCGACACCGCCCCGCCGCCCGAGATCGAGCAGCACGTCCGCGAAGTCGCCGCCCTCGTTCCCGGCGTCGTGGGCCTGGAAAAATGCTTCGTGCGCAAGGTCGGCTTCCGCTACTACGTCGACCTCCACGTCATCGTCAACGGCGACATCAGCGTCCGCTCCGGCCACGCCATCTCGCACGTCGTCGAAGACCGCGTCCTTGCAGGCGTAGTCCGCGTCGCCAAAGTCCTGGTCCACATCGAACCCGAAGAGGAACTCCTTAACCCCTCCCACTCCGACATGTAATTCCGACCGGAACCTCCGCTCGAGCTTGTTTGCAGCAGGTCGATCTCACGTTGAAATGACATGCGGTTTTGCCTAACTACAGAACCTCTCAGTTACTTCCACATGTTGCGAAACCACCATAACCGGCATGCGGTTTGTGTTGTACTTTGATCGCCATCGCCGATTCATATTTCATCCTGCACATCCACCGCCGCCTCCTGCACACCCCTCAATCAGAATCGCCAGGGCCCACAAAAGCGCCAGAGCGATGAGCCACATCTGGCGCATCACCCGCTTCTTGATGACTTCCAACGAAGGAAGAACGAAGAAAGGGAAGAGCGGACCGGTCACTCCAACACAATCGGTTTTCTTTTCCATAGTCGACGCCCCCAATCGCCGGTGGTTGATGGCCGCAAGGATGAGTCCCTATGCAAACTGCAGTCGGTTGCTGCTCGTCCGTGAATCCAAGAAGGCGCAGTGCGGCTGCATTACCCCAGAGAGGATCGCGATTGCCCATAGAATCAGCGGGCGCACAACTCTGCAGCGGCATCGGCTCGCGCCTTTCCTTAAGGCGTCCTGCTTACGCAAGAAAACAGGGTTTTCTCCGGTCGCGCGGTTGAAGCGACAACCGGCCTTTTGACCGGCGCGGAGTACGCAGAGCTCTTCGCTGCGGCATTCATTGCCTTGCGCGGACCGTGGTTTTCATCCATAGGTGGGATCATCGGCGGAAGGGAAGAGGGCTTTAGGTCTCAGGCTTACGGCGCACAGAGCCAACCCGCGATTACTCTTCCTGCGTGAAATCAAGTCGGGGGAGTGAGTTTTTCGCTAGAATTCAATCTGTGAAATATTTTGGCTTACTTATGCGGAAGTTAGAACTAACTTACTCTTTCTACTCAAGCCGTGCGTGATGATTTAGCCTTCGTCGGGTTGACCCAAACAATGTACCTTCGAGTTACAGAGGATTCTTGCGCCCGTTCGCGTTTAACCCTATAGTGTCCTCAGAGTTCTCTCATACATCGGCGTTTTCTCATTACATCGGTCCGATGTTTCCCCCACTTTAAACTAAGGAGAAGAATCCTATGCTTGCATTGCAGCGTTTTCTGCTTGCGGTTCTCAAGAAAGATGAAGGACAGGATTTGGTGGAGTACGCGCTGGTTGTGGCCTTGATCGCATTCGGCGCTGTAGCCGCTATGCAGGGTCTGTCCAGCGAAATCAATACCGCGTTCCAAACCATCAGCAGCGAGCTCGCAAGTTCGCTCTAAATCGAGCTGCGAGGCTCGTCTCCTTCCAGCAGCTTGAAAGCGGGCGCGTCGGAAGCCGCAGTGACGCTCCGGCGACGAACGAAGAACTTACGCTCCATCTGCCGACGCTCTCGCAGCACGAGAGTGTCGGCGCACAAACAAAGCGCGCGCGGTTGCGCCGTGCAACAAGCGCGCGCTGGATTGCCTGCCCCTGAACTCAAGACTTGACCTCTAGACTTGCGCTCAAGTCTCGATCTCACTCAGACTCGGGCGTTAGTCTCTTGACAGCACCCGCCGTCGTTTCGTTTCCGTAGCGTCAGACGTGCGCATAGCCCTAGGCAGCAGGCCTTGCGCCGCGGTGCCGCTTAACCGGGTAGAACTGCTTTCTCGCTTCAAAATGCCCGTTGCTTTGTAGATAGTCGGCGCTCCGCCCAACTCGCCCATCCTTCATCCCATTCGTCACAACTTTCTTTCTCGGCGCCCTTTGCATGGGAACATCTCCGTGCCGTTCCTCGTATCTTGCCCTCAAAACGGCGCCGCGCAATGGCTGGAGGCTCGCCCATGAACTCCTTCTTCGCCCAACTCAAGCAGGTCCTTCGCCGGCTGGGTCGCACTCCTCTGTTCACCGTCGTCACCCTCATCACCCTCGGGGCCGGCGTTGGGGCCAACATCGCCGTTTTCAGCGTCGTGGAGGGTGTGCTGCTCAAGCCTCTGCCCTATCCTCACGCCGAAAATCTCGTCGGCGTCTGGCACACCGCGCCCGGTCTGAACATGGACCTCGTCAATATGGCGCCCTCGAACTACTTCATCTATCGCGAGCAGAATCGAGTCTTTGAGGACGTCGGAATCTATCAGAGCGATTCGGTCGCCGTCACCGGACAGGCCAGCCCTGAGCAGGTTCAGGCGCTCGACGTCACGGACGGCGTGCTTCCCGTCCTCGGCGTCGCGCCCATGCTGGGCCGCTGGTTCAACCGCGCCGACGTTGCCCCCAACGCGGCCAATACTGTCATGCTCAGCTACGGCTATTGGCAGCGCCGTTTCGGCGCCGATCGCTCCATCGTCGGCCGTGCTATCACCCTCGACGGCAAGGCGCATCAGATCGTCGGCGTCATGCCCCGCGGCTTCCGTTTTCTCGACGGCGAACAGCCCGAGCTCTTTCTGCCTCTCCAACTCGATCGCGGCAAAACTACCCTCGGCCAATTCAGCTACGATGGCGTCGCTCGGCTCAAGTCCGGAGTTACCCTTGAAGCCGCCAACGCCGACGTCGCGCGCATGATCCCGACCGTGTGGACCAGCTTTCCGTCGCCGCCAGGCTTCAGCGTAGAGCTGTTTCACCAGGCCCGCGTTGGCCCCAAGATTCGTCCCCTCAGTCAGGATGTAGTTGGAGACATCAGCAAGCTGCTCTGGGTCCTGATGGGATCGATCGGCGTCGTGCTCCTGATCGCCTGCGCGAATGTCGCCAATCTTCTTCTTGTCCGCGCCGAAGGCCGCCATCAGGAGCTTTCCATCCGCGCCGCGCTTGGCGCCAGCCGTTGGCGCATCGTTAGCGACTTTCTGTTCGAAAGCGTCGTGCTCGGCGTGATGGGAAGCGCTGCCGGGCTTGCGCTCGCCTTTGGCGCGTTGCGTCTGCTCATCGCCATTGCTCCGCAAGGCCTGCCGCGCATTCAGGACATCGGCATCGACTGGACCGTCCTCGCCTTCACCGTCGCTGTCTCGCTCTTCTGCAGTCTGCTCTTCGGCTCCATCCCCGCGCTGCGCTACGCAAGCGCCCGCATGGGCACTGGCCTGCGCGAAGGCGCGCGTGGAGCAAGCGCCGGCCGCGAGCGCCATCGCACGCGCAACGCTCTCGTTGTCATTCAGGTCGGCCTAGCCTTTGTGCTCCTGATCTGCTCCGGCCTGATGATCCGCACCTTCCGCGCTCTCACCCACGTCAATCCCGGATACGATGCCGCCGCGCCGATTCAGACGCTGCACTTCGCCGTTCCCGAAGCCGACGTGCCTAAATCCGACGCCGTCGTCCATCTCCAGGAAGCTATCCTGCACAAGATTGAAGCCGTTCCCGGCGTCACATCCGTGGCTTTCGGCCTCTCCGTGCCGATGGATGGCGGCGACTGGCATGATCCGGTCTTTGCTCAGGACCACCGCTACGATGACGGCAAGATGCCGCCTCTGCGTCTCTTCAAATTCGTTTCGCCGGGCTTCTTCTCCACCATGGGAATCCCCATGATCGCCGGCCGCGACTACACCTGGGCCGAAACCTACCAGCGCCGTCCCGTCGCTATCATCTCCGAAGGCTTCGCGCGCGAAATGTGGGGAAGCCCCGTCAACGCTCTCGGCAAGCAGGTGCGCGTCAGCACGAAAGACGATTGGCGCGAAGTCGTCGGAGTCGTCGGTCCCGTGCATGACCACGGCATGAACAAAGACGCCGAGCCCACCGCCTATTGGCCGGTTGTCGCAAATCACTTCGAAGGCCAGGATGAAAGCCTGCGCCGCTGGGTCGTCTACGCGGTTCGCAGCTCACGCGCTGGCTCCGAAAGCCTGATGAGCGATATCCGCAAAGCCATCTGGTCGGTGGACGCCAATCTTCCTCTCAGCGATATCCATACGCAGCAGTATTTTTATGACCGCTCGATGGCGCGCACTTCGTTCACGCTCGTCATGCTCGGCGTCGCCGCATCCATCGCACTGCTGCTCGGCGTCGTGGGACTCTATGGCGTCATCGCCTACTCAGCCTCGCAGCGTCGCCGCGAGATCGGCATCCGCATTGCGCTCGGCGCACAACGCAATGACATCACCGGCATGTTCGTTCGTCAGGGTCTGTTGCTCGCCGGCGGCGGCGTGCTTTGCGGACTGCTCGTCGCCATCGCAGCCACGCGCCTGCTCAGCTCGCTCCTGTTCCACGTCAGCCCGATGGATCCAGTCACGTATGGCTGCGGCATTCTGGCTCTCTGCGCGGCTGCCGCACTGGCTAGCTACATCCCGTCGCGCCGCACCGCCAGCGTCAACCCCGTAGAAGCCCTCCGCGCCGAGTAAGCGCGGAGACTGTTGGGGGAAGCAGGGGTTTTCAGGCCCCTGAAAACCGAGGCCCAAAACGCGGGGCTTCAGCTCGGAAGCCTTTACGCCATCTCCCGCCAGCTGTACCCCATCCCCGCCAACACTCCGCGCATATACGCGTAACTCTCTGTCACGCCAGGCATCGGATCATCCCCGTGCACCTCGTACTCAAGATCGACCCATCCCTCATATTTGATCTTCGTCAGCGCCTCGAAGATCTCCCGCACAGGCATCTTGCCCTGCCCCACCGCAACCTGGCTCTCTTTCACGCTCAGGTCTGTCAGGTCCTTCATATGCATGTTGAACAGACGCGGTCCCACTGCATGAATCGCTTCGATCACATCCGTGCCCGCACGCGCGCAATGCCCCACGTCAATGCAACACCCCATGCGCGAATCCATTGACTTCACGACCTTCAACACATCCAGCGGCGACGGAAAAATCTTATCCTCCGGTCCATGATTGTGAACCGCAAACCGAATGTCATACTCCTTCACAAACTTCTCAATGCGCGGAAATGCTGCCGGCAGCGGATCGCCCGCCACAATCACCTTGATCCCCGCGCGCTTGGCGTACTCGAACTTCGACCGAATATCGTCGTCATCGTCCTTGGGGAAATACACCGTTCCCGCCGCATGGAGATGAATCCCCGCCGCTTCGTAGTCCGACAGCGCCTGCGCCTCCGCCGTCGCATCCATCGGCAGATGATCCTTCGCGTCTTTTGCGTTCAGCCCCGTCAGTTTGAGTTGCTTCATCCACGTGATCATCTGCGCCCGATCGAAGTTACGAAACGTATAACTCGCCAGTCCCAGCTTGATCGGCGACGGGCCGCCCGATGCGGCCCTGGGCGCAGCTATCGCAGGCCTCACCGGCAATGCGGCCGCAGCCGCTCCCAATGCAGAAGTTTGCAAAAAACTACGCCGCGAAATCGATGTCATCGTCTTAATCTCCCAAAATCTGCATGATCCGCTAAATTGCTGAGTGGCTATGCCGCGAAGCGGCCCTAACTCGCTGCCGTTCATCTACACCTTCGGCGCCCAACCCGGCTCATACTCCCGATCCCAGAACTTCATCGCCTCGGCGTCGTCCTTGATCTTTCCGTCCGCCGGATCGAGATTGAGCTCGCGCCGCACCTCCCACGCGATGTTCGAGAGCTGCAGCATCGTCACCGCCACATTTCCAACGGAAACCGGCGCATTCAGCTTCGCGCCCGTCTTCACGCCCGCGATAAAGTTCGCAAAGTGCGCATCGGTCATCGAATCCGCGCCCACCAGATCCGCCGTGCTCGTCTTGCCTGTCTTGGGAACTCTGAACTCATCGACCTTCTTGCCCTTCAGGTCGTAGATTTCGTACCCATCGCGATCCACCAGCACCGTGCCGGTCGTGCCTTCAATCAGCGATCCGCGCCCGCGATTGAAGTACGCCATGCCGTTGCAGCACGTGTTCTCCCACGCGACCATCTTGTCGTCGTACTCAAAGCTCGTCGTCAGCGTGTCGTAGAACTGCCAGTCGTCCTTATATGCATACCGCCCGCCGCTCGCCGTCACGCGATTGGGAAAATCCACGCCCAGCGCCCACCGGCACACATCCACCTCATGCGTACCGTTGTTCAACGTCTCGCCCGTACCCCACACGCGAAACCAGTGCCAGTTATACGGCTGCACGTTGTCCTTGTAAGCGCGCCGCGGCGCAGGCCCCTGCCACAGATCCCAGTCCAGCGTCGCCGGAACCGGCGCATCTTTCCCTACGCCAATCGACTTGCGCGTGTTGTTGTACCAGGCCTTCGCAAAATACGCACGCCCCACCAGTCCGTTGTGAATCTTCTCCACAATCTCGATCGTGTGCGGCGACGAGCGCTGCTGCGTGCCCATCTGCACCAGCTTTCCGTACTTCTGCTGCGCGCGCACCAGCAGCGCGCCCTCGCCAGGATTATGGCTGCACGGCTTCTCTACGTACACATGCTTGCCCGCCTGCAGGCCGAGAATCGCCATCGGCGCGTGCCAGTGATCCGGCGTCGCGATCGTGATCGCGTCAATATCTTTGAGCTCGAGAACCTTGCGAAAATCCTGCTGCGTCTTCGGCGCCTCGCCCATCATCTTCTCGGTCGCGTCCGCAAACTTCGCCAGGATATTCGTCTCCACGTCGCACACATGCGAGATGCGCGCCTGGGTCTTGTTCGCCTGCAGGCTCGAAAGATGCGCATACGCGCGGCTGTTCAATCCAATCACTGCAAAGTGCA
>DATHNJ010000281.1:0-5676 GCA_035486155.1 Occallatibacter sp.
AACCTTCTCACCGCGCGCGCCGTCTATGGTTTCTTCCCGGCCAACGCGAACGGCGACGATGTCGCGCTCTACGCCGATGCCTCGCGCAAGCGCACGCTCGCGACACTCCACTTCCTGCGCCAGCAGTCCGATCGCGAAGGGAACGAACCGTGCCGCTCGCTCGCCGACTTCATCGCGCCGATATCGACAGGCCTTTCGGACCACATCGGCGCCTTCGCCGTTACCACCGGCATCGGCCTGAAGGATCTTTGCGATCGCTTCCGCGCCGGCCATGATGACTACAACGCCATCATGGCCGAGGCGCTTGCCGACCGCCTTGCAGAGGCCTTTGCCGAGTGCCTGCACAAGCGCGTGCGCGACGAGTGGGGCTACGGCCGTTCGGAAAAGCTCAGCAATGAAGAAATGATCCACGAGAAGTATCGCGGCATCCGCCCGGCGCCCGGCTATCCTGCCTGTCCCGATCACACCGAGAAGGGAACGATCTGGCGCTTGCTCGATGTCGAGAAGAACACCGGCATTCAGATCACCGAATCCTTCGCGATGTGGCCCGGCTCAAGCGTCAGCGGGTTCTACTTTGCGCATCCCGAATCGCGCTACTTCTCGCTCGGCAAGATCGATCGCGATCAGGTCGCCGACTATCAAGCACGCAAAGGCATGACCCTGGCTGAAGTCGAGCGCTGGCTCTCTCCCAACCTCAATTACGATCCTGTCGAAGAGTCTTTAACCAGCGCTGTTGTTTAAGCGTAGAGGCTCGCTGGCAAGGCGTAGCGAGCCTCAACACACTTGCTTGATTACTGACGGCACGACGTAAAAAATCCCAATTCAAAATTAGATTACGCTCACCGATTTATTTTTCGCGCGTCGCGAAACTTTCCCTACCACCCTGGTTTGGTACCGGTAAACAGGCGCACATCTCAGTGCGTCTCAGGGGAACTTATCTAGACATCGAATCGGGGCCGGCCAATGAACGTGGCCGACTTCATTGGAGGCAGTGTATGCGCAAAACCCTTGTTGCTCTCTCTTTCCTGCTTGCGTCTCCGCTCTTTGCGGACTCAGGTCAGCGTCTCATCCCAGCCGGATCGCTCATCAGTTGTACGCTCTCCGAGCCGAAGATCTCGTCGAAGAACACGGCTGTCGGCGATCCAATCTTGTGTCAGGTCGGCCACTCCGAACGCTACGGCCGCTCGGTGATGCCTTACAACAGCTATCTCGTCGGCCGCTTCGAGGACTTCAAGGATCCAGGCCACTTCGTCGGCAAGGGATGGATGGAGCTTCGTTTCGATCGCATGGTGGTTGAGCCCGACACCATCATTCCCATCGACGCGCGCGTCGTTGACGTACCCGGTTATCGCGTCGATAGTCAGGGCCGCATCCTCGGCAAAGGCCATGAGGCGCGCGACATCGTTCTCTGGAGCCTTCCCGTTCTCTGGCCGCTCGATCTCGCCATGCTTCCCATGCGCGGACCGCGCCCGGTTCTGAAAGAAGAGACCCGCGTCACGTTGAAGATCATGGACGATCTTGCGGTGCCTGTGAATGAAGGCCCAGCCGTCGACGACTACGGCCTCTCGCATCGCCAGGGCGAGAATGTAGAACCGCCTCCGCCGGAGCCCGAACAGCAGCCCGAACCGCCGGCGCCTGAACCCACTGCGTACGACCAGCCGCAAGCTCCGCCGCCACCGGCGCAGCCCATGTATGCCTATGCACCGCCGCCACCTCCTGTGGTCTACGCTGCTCCGGTTGTGGTTGCTCCTCCGCCGATCTACGCGTACGCGCCCTATCGCGTGGCCGTCGCGCCCTACGCCTATGGCTACGCGGGCTACGGCGCCCGCTACGCCTATGCCCCGCGCTATGCCGCGGGCTATGGCTATGGCGGATACGGCCGCTACGGCTACGGCGCTCGCGCAACTGCAGGCTACGGTTATGGACGCGCTTCGATCGCCGTTCGTGGCCGCTAATCCCGCGCGCGACCGACGCGGTTATCCATACATTAGAATCGCCGCAATGCGCCGTTCCCCACGGCGCATTGCAGCTTGTCATTTGCGCAGCCCCAGCCCAATCCGCCTATAGTCATCCAAAGGCCACATTGCTCGCCGGCGTCTCCGTCGCCTATTCTGTTGCGGTCGTTCCCTGGGAAGGCCATATTGAAAATTGCAATTGTTCTGGCTGGCGCATTGTTGTGCGCCGGTTGCGGAGAAACAGAGCTCATCGGTCAATCCAACGTCCCCACGCAAATCCCGAGTTCGATCGCGATGCCGTCCATGCTCTCAACGCCGGCGCAAAACGGCGCGCAGATCGTCTCGCTTGTTGCGAAGACGCGCGGCGCCACGATTCACTACACCGTCGATGGATCGACGCCGACCTCACAATCTCCGATCTACGAAGCGCCATTCCTCGTCGCCTCCAATCTCACTGTGAAAGCCATCGCGGCTGCTGCCGATGATGCGCCGAGCAGCGTCGTATCGCAGGCCTTCGCTCCCAACATTCCCTCCGGCGCGTTGGTCTGGTCCGACGAATTCACCAACGACACGGCCGCCAACGCCCAGCCCGATCCGAAGATCTGGACCTACGACGTCGGCCACAACGGGTTCGGCAATCGTGAACTGGAGAATTACTGTGCAGCAGGATCGGATGCCGCTCCCTGTTCAACCGCCAATCCGAATGCGTTTGTCGGCGCCGACGGCTTTCTGCACATCGTGGCCCGGCAGCTTTCACCAGGCGTTTACACGTCGGCGCGCCTCAAGACCCAAGGCCTCTTCAGCGTCCAATATGGCCGCATCGAGTTCCGCGCACGCGTGCCTGAAGCGCAGGGATTCTGGCCTGCCGCGTGGCTTCTTGGCAACAACATCGCCACCATCGATTGGCCCGCCTGCGGCGAGCAGGATGTGCTCGAGCGCGTGAATGCAGCCAAGACTCCTGACTGGAATGAAGGCTCGATCCACGGAGTCGGTTTTATCGGCAACGACGGCCTGGGCACAGTCTTCAACTTTCCCGCCGGACAGACCGCGGCGGATTGGCACACCTACGGCATGATCTGGGAGAAGGGAAGCGTGGCCTACTACATCGACGATCCCACGCATCCTTACGTCACGTACACGACCAAGGACCTTGCCAAATTCCCAGGCGCAGTGTGGCCCTTCGATGGCGGACAGAGCAATTACATCATTCTCAACCTGGCTATCGGCGGTAACTGGCCAGGTGCGCCGAAAGCATCGACGCCATTTCCATCGGAAATGCTCGTCGACTACGTGCGCATCTACGCGAACTGATCTTTTCTTGCCCGCAAACGCGTGCGCCGATGGCACACGCGCTAAGATTCGCTTCAGGGAATCATGACGCGCCTGACCTCTCGCCTTCTCACGCTCGTTGTTTTCATTGCGGCCGCATCCTCCTTCGCGCAGAAGCCGCTCGACACGCGCCTACGCGTCGCCTCGCCTGACGGCCAGATCGTGTTCATTCTCTCGGACGCGCCGCACACGCACGCAGTCGATCCCGCGAGCAGCGACCTTCGCTACTCCATCGACTTCCGCACCAAGTGGCTCATGGATGAATCCTCGCTCGGCCTGAAGGTCGCAGGCCAGCCGCCGCTCGGCCCCGGTATGAAGCAGGTTCACCTGGAGACGCCTCCGCGCGACGACGCCCACGCCGTTTCTCCCGGCAAAACGAAAACAGCCCGCGGCCGCTACAACTCCGCGCTCGTCGATCTCGCCGATGACGCAGGCCGCAAGCTCACGCTCGAAATCCGCGCCTATGATGACGGCGTCGCCTTCCGCTACATTCTGCCGAATCAGCCTTCGCTGCAGAATCCGCAAATCGAACGCGAACTGACCCAGTTCGTCTACAACGAAAACGCGACCGTGTACCCATCCATCCTCAATGCGCTGCCGAATGCGCCTGCGATCCAGGGCCAGCCCCGCGCAGTCGGCAATGTGTCGCCGCAGTGGCTCCTCGGTCTGCCTTTGACGGGCCAGGTTATCGGCATCGGCTGGGTCTCCATCGCCGAGTCTCGAATCGGCAGCTATCCCGGCATCGATCTGCGCAAGGAAAAGTCTGCTCTCGGTTTTTACACCCAGTTTGCCCCACGGTCGCCGGAGGTGAGCGCAGAGCAAACCGTGTTGTCGCCGCCTGAGCAAACTCCTTTTACCGGTCCGTGGCGCGTGCTCATCATCGCGGGCAATCGGAGCGACGTGGTGGCGTCTGATCTCGTCACGCGCCTCGGCGCGTCTCCTGCCCAGCCCTGAGTTTGACGGCAGCACTCGGCGCGTTGTGTCGCCGCCGATGTTCAACCGTACGCGCCACGATTCCCGCAATTCGCGCGCCTCACTTCTCCATTCGCTGCCAGTCATGTTGCGTGGCGCCCCTGCCTGTGTTACAAGATAAACATTCAAGTTTGCCTTCACGGGCAAGCCTGGATTTCATGCAGAGTGGCTGAGGGACGGGCCCTGTGACGCCACGACAACCTGCCTGGGCAAACCAGGAGTATGGTGTCAACTCTCGCTCGCCTTTAATGGCGGGGAACATGAGATTCGGGGATGTGTTAGCAGTCTTCGCTAAGGCATCTCGCTAGCTTTTCATCGAGTCCATTCACGTTCGCTCAGTCGTTGAGCCGTCACGCGCCCGCGTACCCTTCTGTCGCTCATGCGACTGCGAGGTGTCTGTGACTGTTGCTTACGTGTTGCGATGTCGGGAATGCGGCAAGACCTATGGGGTCCAGCCGCTGTCCTACTGCGATGAATGCTTTTCTTCCCTCGAGGTCGCTTTCGATCTCGACTATGCTCGCTCCCGCTTTACGCGCGAGTCGATTGCTTCCGGACCGCTGAACATGTGGCGCTATCGTGCGCTTTTGCCGATCGCAGATGATTACACGCCCCAGACGCCCGTCGGCCTTACGCCGCTGGTCGAAGCGCCGCGCCTTGGCGCGCACATCGGCGGCCGCAAGCTGTATCTGAAAAACGATGCCGTCTGTATGCCCACGCTCAGCTTCAAAGATCGCGTGGTCGCGGTTGCACTGGCCAATGCGCAGGCCTTTGGCTTCGATACTGTCGGCTGTTCTTCCACCGGCAATCTTGCCAACGCCGTCGCCGCGCACGCCGCGCGCCTTGGCTTGAAGACCTACATTCTCGTGCCTAGCGATCTTGAACCGGCCAAGATCCTCAACACGTTGGTCTACGGCGCCACACTCGTGCGCGTCGATGGCAACTACGACCACGTGAATCGCCTCTGCTCGCAGATCGCCGAGCGCTACAACTGGGGTTTCGTCAACGTGAACCTGCGACCTTACTACGCCGAAGGCTCCAAGACCGTCGGCTTCGAGATTGCCGAGCAACTTGGCTGGCGGCTGCCCGACAACGTCGTCGTGCCTATGGCCGGCGGCTCGCTGATCACCAAAATCCGCAAGGCTTTTGACGAACTCATTGCCCTCGGCCTCGTCGAAAACAAACAAGTCCGCTTCTTCGGCGCACAGGCCACGGGCTGCTCGCCGATCGCCAAGGCCGTCAAGAACAACACAGAGCAAATTGACCCGCAGCGCCCAAACACCATCGCGCGCTCGCTGGCCATCGGCAATCCCGCTGATGGCGTCTATGCCGCGCGCGCCATCCGCGGCTCAGGCGGTTGGGCCGAAGATGTTTCCGACGTCGAAATCGTCTCCGCTATTCAGGAGCTCGCCGAGACCGAAGG
>DATHNJ010000282.1:0-3035 GCA_035486155.1 Occallatibacter sp.
TACACTTGGACCTTCGCGGCCCAGGGCCAGACCGCCCCCGATCGCCAGCCATCCACCAAAGAACTTCACCGGCAGGAGACTGAAGGGCGCAGGCGACAACTCCCCTTTCGCTACCGCTTCCACGCGGGGTATACCGCTTCCAGCCGCATATGGTGAGAAGCGCTCCACCAGCCGCGCGGCCAAACCCGTTAGAGCCGCGATGGCGGCTACAGTGAGCAAAGAGCCAGCCAGCCCATGAATATGCGCGCGCGCGATCCAGGCGTCGCGCCAGTGATCGGCATTCTGAAGCGCAATGCGGAACATGGCGACCACAAGACCTGTGGCCGCCCCCGCCACGCAAGACAATAGAGCCAGGAGCAGTAGACCGCCCTCGTGCTCTTGGTGATCCACCATGTTCTGATCATGCGCCGGTCGTGTCGACAACGACGGCTGTAAGTTCCACGGGCTGGCCGGCGAGAACCTGTAATGGGATTGTCGCCAAGCATAAGCAAGTAATGATTTGAAAGCGCAGGCGCGCCAGATTGCAGAGATAAACCCAGATATCGTCGATGGGATTTCCAGTGATGCGACTCACGTCATTCATGATGCTCAACATGATTTGCCCACGCCGCTTTTCGTTACGTCCCGCTCGTATATCGCCACGTATCCAAATGTGATTATCGGTAGCGGTACCGCCAAGGAATCGCTTCGATGTCCCTTGCTCCTCAACGACAACCTGCACGAAGAAAGGTGGCGCGCCGGTCGCCTCGCTATGCCGATAATCGCAGTTGCAATCTCCTGTTTCTGCAGATCACTCAATGTCCCGGAGGGACAGAACAGACATACGTTGGCATTTGATCTCCTTTTTTCTTTCGAGCTAATTGATAGAGCTAACGTCCAAAGCGATTGCTTCCGTCTGTCCGGCAGAAGTCCTGAGTTCTAGTCACGTCGCACCCGGCACCGAGAAGTCGCTCGGATGGCTCACCTTCCACGCCTGAGCGCCGCCAGTACCGCTTCCGGACGGATTGGCAGATGATAGACACGCGCGCCTGTGGCAGCGAAGATGGCATTTCCAATCGCAGGCGCAACAGCAGTAGTCGCCGGCTCGCCCAGTCCGACCGGCGTTTCCGTACTGGGAATAAACTCGATGTCAAGTTCCGGCATTTCTCCCATACGGAGCACCCTGTAGCTATCCAGATTCGTATCCTTCGGTTGCCCTCTGATGACCTCGGTTCCCTCATAGAGCGCTGTCGAAAGACCCCACAAAGCCGCCCCCTCCACCTGAGCTGCGGCGCTATCCGGATGAATGATCGTTCCCGCGTCTATTACAATGGTCAGCTTCTCTACTGCGACGTGGCCGTTCGTACGGTCAACCCGCACGTGAGCGACGCAGGCAACCCACGTCGGCATATTGCGTTCCTGCCCGAACGTCGACGCGATGCCGATGCCGACATCCTTTGGCATGGCACGCCCCCAACCTGCCTTCTGAGCAGCGCGGGAGAGCACCGCGGCCTGCCGGTGCGCGCCGCCTACGGCGTTCGGCGCCGATCCGGCGTTACCTCCGGCGCCGTCGAGCAAGCTTAGCCGGAACTCTACCGGATCGACACCGGCCTCGTGGGCGGCCTCGTCGATAAAGCTCTCGACGGCCCAACTGGTCCAACCAGCGCTCACAGACCTCAGATACCCCGATCGGAATGTCCGGTCTGCCAGGTCATTGCGAATCGCCCGCACGCGATGTGCGCCAACGTTGTACCAGTGGTCGGCTCCCGAGATGGCGAATGGATCGTACGGACTGCCCTTGGCGTCTTTACCGAGGAAATATGGAGCGATCGTAGTCGTGGGCCAACCAGCCACCGCGTGGTGATCCATAGCTGCGACCCGGTTCCCATCGCCCCAGGCCAAACGCAGGACTTGGCGTGACGCGGATCGCGGACAGTCGAAGCGCATGTCGTCAGCCCGCGTGCAGACCATCTTCACCGGCTTGCCTCCTATTGCAAGACTCGCAAGCGCGGCTCCGACGGCATAATCGCCATCCAGGCGGCGGCCGAATGCCCCACCCAGCAGATAGCTGCGCAGCACGATCTTGTCTTGACTCCGCCGCAAAGCTTTCGCGAGCACCGGCAGGATCGACGACTGCCACTGATTCCCGGTATGAATCTCCACAATACCGTCCTTTTCAAAGGCCAGGGCGTTGATCGGCTCGAGGGCGAAGTGCATCAAAGTGGATGTAGTGTACGTCCGCTCGATCTTCCTCTTTGCCGACGCAAGCACTGCGTCCACACCCGGATTTTCGACAAACAGGGACCCGCCTTTTGGATCTGCGATCAATTCGGCTGCGCGCTGCTGGATGTCCTGCTCAGAAACATTTGCCGTTTCACCCGGCTGCCATTTCACCTTGACGAGATCGGCCGCGCGATTGGCGACTGAAAAGCTGGCAGCGTAGGCCACAACCCAACCTGGAACGGTAGCTGTCGGATCGTCCAGGACGACGCTTCGGATATAGCCGGGAAGACGTTTCGCGGCCGAGTCGTCGATTGAGATGACCTTGGAGCCATAGCGCGTCGGGGGGATTATTGGACGCGCGTAGATCATGCCGCCGACCGCCGCGTCAAGACCGTAGCGCCCTGTGCCGTTGACTTTCGACGGAACATCGAGCGCCACCACTTCCTTTCCGATCAGGCGGCGTTCGGCTGGCGGCTTGCTGGGCATCTTTTGCAACTGCTCGGGAGTGAAAGTGCGGCGCAGATCTCCGCGCACCACGATGTCGCCGTAGGAAATCGATCTTCCTTTTGTGTGCACAGCGCCATTGCGCGCTGTACAAACTTGTGAACTGACGCCGAGAAGTCTGGCCCCTTCTTCGACCAAAGCGATCCGGCCAGCCGCGCCCGCCCGGCTGAGCAGCGGGAAGCTTTGCCACACAGACCAGCTACCGCCCGTGACCATGAGTCCCCATTTCGGGTCGGAGTCGACAGTGACGGTCCTGACCTTGTCCCAATCGGCCTCCAATTCGTCGGCTACTATCCGCGCCAGGGCAGTTCCGACATGTTGGCCTATCT
>DATHNJ010000283.1:0-11063 GCA_035486155.1 Occallatibacter sp.
TATCCCATGACTCGGTCAATCCGATGCACACCACGTAAGGCGCCACCAGATTGCGCAACGCTCGCACAGGAAGAAAGTCGATAGGAAACGCAAAGATAAAAATTACCACGATATGGAAACAGACAAACGCAACGACAAGCCTCTCCTTTAAGGAGATCTTCTTCGCGGTTTCGCGAATGCGGGCGGCGTTCTTGCTTTTATTCGCTTGTCTGTTCAATCTCTTCACTCGCGCCCTCAACACAACACAGTAGCTTCAATGCTGACGATGAAGAGCGTTCCGACGCTCGATCCAGCTATGTACTCGGCCCGGAGCTGAGTTCTGAGCAGCGCCTAGACGGGTTCCCTATTCGCGGATCACCTTGACCAAAATCCCATCCGGCAGCTCGCCTTCGATCAGATGCACGACGCCGTTCTTGACCAGACCTTCGAAGACCTGACGTGTCGGCTTGGGCGCCTGCGCTCGCGCCGGATTCGCCGCCGAGCCAAATTGTTGCGCCGAACCCCCTGCCCCCTGTTCCCTGATCCCTGTTCCCTGTCCTCTCCCCATCCCGCGGTCCATCGCGTCATTGGCCAGGCGGTCGGCTTCCTTGTTGCCTCCGCGCAACGTGTGGGTCATCTGGAAGCGTTCAAGGCCGCCGGCGAGGCGCTTGGCTTCTTCCCACAGCGAGAGAAGGCCTGGGTTCTTGACCTTATAAATTCCCTTCATCTGCTTGACCATCAGCTCGGAGTCGGAGACCACGCGGAGGCACTTCGTGCGGTTCTCGATCGCCCAATGCAGCACTGCCAGGAGACCGGAGTACTCGGCGAAGTTATTGGTCTGTTTGCCAAGATATTCGCTGAGCCGGGCGACGATACGACCCTGCGGGTCTTCAATGACGGCGCCGTAGCCGGCGGGCCCGGGGTTGCCGCGCGATCCGCCGTCGCAGTGGGCGGTGTACCAGGCGTCGCCGCCCTGAGATGCGGATGGAAGTTCGTGCGCTGGAAAAAGGGAGTCGGACATTGATTCCCAGTGTATCGAGGCAGGGGGTGTGGATTCGATGCGGCATATTCCCCCCGGCTTTCAGCGCCGAGGACTCCTGGAATATCTCTTTTGGGAATGGCTCCGCGCGCCGGGAGCGCCGAACGCGGGCTAACCAAGGGACCCGCCCGGCGTCTACCAGAGTGCGAAGAGTCCTCGAGGATCGGAGCAAACAGAGCAATGGCAAGTGAAGCTGCCAGTGTAGTGTCATCACCCACGATCGGCCCGGCAATCGGCGCGGGTGGGGGATCGGGGTCTTTCGCGTGGCCGGCGAGGAGGAGCGTACAATCCTCTGCAGATATGGCTGCCACGAGGGCTATCAACGGGCCAGACCGGGCACAGGAGCGCCTGCAGGCGCGCGCCCCGGAGATGGAGTTGATTCGCGAGGCGCAGAAGGGGTCGCGCGCTGCGTTTGACGCCCTGGTGCGCCAGTATGAGCAGCAGGTCCTGCGGCTGGCGCTGCACCTGACGGGCTCCGAGCACGACGCCGAGGACATCTACCAGGAGGCCTTTTTGAAGGCTTTCCGGTATATCGGGAATTTCCGGTTCGAGTGCTCGTTCTATACGTGGATTTATCGGATCGTCACCAATCTCTGTTTGGATCAGTTACGGCGGCGCAAGACGCGCAGGGAAGATCAGGCCGTGCTGGTGGATCATTCAGGGGACGAGATCGATCTGCTGGCTTCGGTTTCGGACATACGGTCGTTTTCGAACCCGGACCGGGAGCTGGATCGCAAGCTGCTTGGGCAGAAGATTCAGGCGGCGCTGGGCAAGTTGACGCCGCGCGAGCGCATGGTTTTTGAACTAAAGCATTACCAAGGACTCCGGCTGCGCACGATCGGAGAGATGTTGAATACGACTGAAGAAACCGCCAAGAATACGCTCTTTAGAGCGACGAAGAAGTTAAGAACGCAACTGGCGGGACTTCGGTGAGGTCCCGCGTACGGCGGACCTTTGGATCAAATTTGTGGGATTTCTTAGAGGCTGGAAGGACGTAACGATATGAATTGCGAAGTTGCCCATGAGCGGATCGTGCTGGCGGCTTACGGCGAACTGGCGGATGACCAGATTCACGAGCTGGACCGGCACCTAATCACCTGCGCGGAGTGCCAGACGGAGCGCGACCAGTTGCTGGCCCTGAAGACGCTGGCGGCGATGCATCCGGTGGAAGAGCCGGCGGCGAACCTGACGGCGCGCGCCCGGATGCGCCTGGAAGAGGCGCTGGATGCGCTTCCGCCCAAGCGGTGGTATGAGCGTTGGGGCGACGGCATCGTCAACAATTTCGCCCGGATGCAGACGGCGCCGGTGGCGGCCAGCCTGTTGCTGGTGGCTGGAATGGGCGCGGGCAGCATTGGCGGCTACGAAGTAGCGCAGGCGCGCGCCGCGCATGCGGCCGGAGTGGCGCAGGCTGCAAGCAGGACGATCGTAGCGCCGGCGGCTGCGTCGGCGCCTGCCGATGTGTCCAGCATCTCGAGCATTGTGCAGCAACCCAACAGCGAGATGGTTGAGGTTCGCTACAACGAGGTCGTTCCCCAGAAGATCGAAGGCACGCTGGATGACCCGGCAATCCGGCAGCTTTTGATGATGGCGTCGGAGGACGAGAACTCGGCGGGCATCCGCGACGATTCTGTGGGCTTGCTGGCGGCCGAGTGCCGCGCCGGGCATAGCTGCAACGCCGCCGGCATCCGCGACGCGCTGATGGTGGCGCTGCGTTATGACCGCAATCAAGGCGTACGCGAGAAAGCGTTGAAGGGGCTGGAGCCCTATGTGGCCGAGGATATGCGCGTCCGCGATTCGGTGCTCGAGTCGTTGTTGAACGATAGCGACCCGCGCATTCGCACCGAGGCGATCAACATTCTTGAACCAGTGGAAGCCGATATGACAGTGCGACAGGTGCTGTCGACGGTGGCGACATCCGATCAGAATCCCCAGATCCGTAATATCTCCCGGCAGGTATTGCGCCGGGCCCCAGAGATTCAATAGACGATGAGAGAGAGCAGGACACAGCGCCATTCAACAAAGAGCGCGGCCTGAACAGAAAACTAGTACGGGAGAATTCGAATGAAGTTCTTTTTGAGGCCAAATCACACGATGTTGCGAAGTTTAGGAAGGGGTTCGCTGCTGGGCGGCGCGTTGCTCGGCGCGGCCTGGATCATAGGCGGACACGCAGTTCTCGCGCAAACCTCAGGTTTTATGCGGGTGCTGAAGGAGCCGAGGCTTCTGCTGCATTCCAGCTCATCGCAAGGCTACATGGGTGTGCTGGTGGGCGATCTGGATGCCGACGCGGCGGCGAAGCTGAAGTTGAAAGACACGCACGGAGCGGTGATCACGCTGATCGATCACGATGCGCCCGCGGCCGAGGCGGGCATTCGCGTGAACGATGTGGTGCTGCAGGTGAACGGGCAGGCGGTCGATAGCGCAGAGCAGTTCGGGCGCGTGCTGCATGAGGTTCCCGCGGGCCGCACTGTTTCGCTGACGATCAGCCGCGACGGCGTAGCGCAGACCATCGCCGTGCAGCTCGTCGATCGCAAAAAGATGGAGCATGACGTCTGGAATCGTCTGGACAGCGGCGCGGCGCCGGTCGCGTCCGGCGGTGGGCTGGGCATCCTTTCCGGCGGCGGAGGCGGCGATGTGCCCTCAGGCGGATTTCATCTGCCGTTTGTGGGCGCGAGCTCCCTGAATGTGGGCGCGCTGGTGGAGCCGCTGGCGCCGCAGATGGCGGACTATCTTGGCGTACAGGGCGGCCTGATGATCAAGCAGATCGCGCGCAAGAGCGAGGCGGAGAAGGCAGGCTTGAAGGCCTTCGACGTGATCCTCAAGGTAGGCGGGGATGGCATCGCGACGACGGCGGACTGGGATCGCGCGCTGCGGGCCAATCAGGATAAGCCGGTTCCGGTGACGATCCTGCGCGATCGCAAACAGCAGACCGTGACGCTGCAAGTGGACTCCAAGCGGCGCCACTCGAAGGTGGAGAAGACGCCGGCGCAGAGTCCAGCTAGCTCCGCTGTTTGAGAACCTGCTTGGCGATCGTCGCCAGTTGCATGTTCGATGAGCCTTCGTAGATCTTGCCGATTTTGGCGTCGCGGTAGTACTTCTCCGCGGGATAGTCGCGCACAAAGCCGTTGCCGCCGAAGATCTCTACGGATTTGCTGGCGACGCTTTCGGCGACCTGTGAGGCGAACAGCTTGGCCATGGCAGCCTCTTTTACATAGGGCTTGCCGGCGTCTTTAAGCCGCGCGGCGTTGTAGACCAGCAAGCGCGCGGCTTCGATGTCGGTGGCCATCTCCGCGAGAGTGAATTGCACGGCCTGAAATTCGGCGATGGCTTTGCCGAATTGCCTGCGTTCCTGCGCATAGCGCGCCGCGTGGCCCCATGCGCCTTCGGCCAGACCAAGCATCTGCGCGCCGATGCCGATGCGGCCTTCATTCAGCGTCTCAATCGCGATCTTGTAACCCTTGCCGCGCTCGCCGAGCAGGCTCTCTTCCGGCACAACGCAGTTATCGAAGACCAGCTCGCAGGTGCTGGATGCGCGAATGCCGAGCTTGTCTTCTTTGCGGCCGACGGCGAAGCCTGGCGTGTTTTTCTCGACGAGAAAAGCGGTAATGCCGCGATAGCCCGCGGACGGATCGACGTTGGCAAAAACGATGAAGAGCCCGGCCTCGCGCGCGTTCGAGATCCAGAGCTTGCGGCCGCTCAGACGATAGCCGCCGGAAACAGCTTCGGCGCGCGTCTGCAGTGCGAAGGCGTCGGAGCCGGCGCCGGCTTCACTGAGCGCGTAGGCGCCAACTGTGTCGGTCGCCAGCCGCGGCAGCCAGCGTTGTTGCTGGGCCTCGTTGCCCCAACGGCGCAACGCATTCACTACCAGCGTATTGTGCACATCGACCAGGACGGCGACGGCCGGATCGACGGTAGAGATGGCTTCGATGGCGAGAATCGCGTCGAAGAAGTTTCCGCCGGCGCCGCTGAGGGCTTCGGGGACTTCAATCCCCATCAAGCCGAGCTCAAAGAGCTGCGCGACGAGGCCTGGAGCGAACTGTTGTTCCGCGTCCATCTCGTGGACGTGCGGCTCAATCTTTTCGTGCGCGAACTGCTCGACGGTTGTGTAGAAGAGCGATTCCTCTTCGGAGAGTTCGGTAAGTGGGGGACGGTGATTCTGCGACACGCGTAACTGCGCCTCCGGGTTGCGAGTGTATCAGAGTTGACGTGATCCAATGCGGCCGCGTGGCGAGTCTGCCGACACATGGTTCGCAGGAAAAAGAAAATGGGGCGCACGCCGTGCGGCGCGCGCCCCATGGTTGGAAGCAGGTTTAGTTGATGGTGAGAGTAAAGCTGCTTGAAGACGTGATGCTCGGTGTTGCGGAGTCAGTCCCGGTGAGGGTGATCGTGTAGGTCCCTTGCGGCGGGTTGGGAACTGTCGTGTTCACAGTTCCACTGCCGCAGGCCGACAGGCCGAAGCCGATCGCAAGCAAGCCGACAACTGCGGCCAGACCGCGAAGCTTCCGTGAACGCCGCGCCAGGAAGCCTGCGAAGAACAAGCCGGCGAATGCAACGCCGAACGGCGCGGGATTCGCAGGCAGGTTGTTCTTCGACGTCTTTGTCGCGCCCGCCTTAGTGAAGGCGTGGGATCCGCTCTTGGCTGCGCCGGTCGCTGAGCACTGGGCGCCGTTTGCGTCCAGGGTAAGCTGAGCGGTCACCGGCGTAGCGGACGAGATGGCGACCGCTCCGGTGGAGCTCATTCCCGTACCGGGGTCGATGCACAGGTTTGCGAGGGCGGTGTTGTTCGAGGTGTTGACGCTAAAGTTGATGGTTCCGGTATAGCCTCCCGCGGGGGTGATCGTAAGAGATTCCGTTCCCTGGGCGCCCTGGGCGAGTGTGAGAGTCGTGGGATTAAAGGCGAAGGTGAAGGTTCCCTTGCCCGAACTTACTGCCTGCGCGGTGAGCGAGAGCGCTCCGGTGGAGGCCGCATGTGTCGTGTCTCCGGCGTATTGCGCCACCAGAGTGTGCGTGCTTGCGGTGGTGAAGTTCGCTGTGTAGGTGACGGTGCCGTTGGAGGTGAGCGTCAACGCCTGACTCGTGCCGCCATCGACGGAGAGGTTCACAGTGCCTGTCGGCGTAGTGGCGCCGGTGTCGGAGGCGACGGTGATGGTGACAACGTCGTTGACGCCGACGCTAGGCGTGGCTGTTGCGGCCACGAGCGCGGTGGTGGTGCCGATGAGGGGACTGCTTGCCGCCGGCCATAAGGGGACAAGCGCGCCCAGATTGATGGACCCCAGACCGGTGACCTGATCATAACCAGTCGTGGTGGCATAGCTGCCCTCACTGGCGGCGCTGCAAAAGGTCGAGCCGAGACTGGACGGGCATTCGTTATTGCCCGTGGTGACGTCGCGAAAGATCGCGGTGTAGTTCGTGCTGTTGGAGGCGAGGCTGTACAGCATCGGGTTCAGAAAACCCTGGCCGGAGACATAGCCCTGGGCTTGGTTCAGGATGCCGACCATGCCGGCAAAGATCGGGGCGGCGAAACTGGTGCCGCCGCCGACGGTGAGCGAGGCGTCGGTGGCGCTGGCGCGGAAGCCCGATCCGCAACTACCGGTCTGTTGCGGCCCCCAAAAGCTCTGGTCGCTGGTGCACAAGAGATAGCCGGGCAGGTCGGGCGAAGCGTAGAAGGCTACATCGGGCACATCGCGCGCGTTGTCATTGGGAATGCCGGGAACCCCCGTCTGCCAGGTCGGCTTGGATGTGTAGAGGATACTGGCGCCGCCGGTGCTCGCGCTGAGAGAGGGAGTCGCGCCTGATTGCTGGGCTCCCTGAACGGCTATCAGGTCGTCGTTCCAGGCGACTTCAGGAATGTACTGGAGGAGGGAAGTAATCTCATCCGTGGACCCCTGGCCCGTCCAGTATGTGGAGTAGTCTGCGCCCTTAGTCCCGGTCGTCGGGTCGACTCCGTCGGCGGCCACAATCGCCGTACCGCCCACGCCTGTGGCGTATTGGCTGCTGGCCGGGTAGCCAACGGCGAGCTCCTCCTGAGTGGCGAGGGGAAGGGATGTGCTGGTGGGGCTGATGTAGCAGCTTGATGAGCCTGTATCGCCGGAGGAGGCGATGAACGTCTGTCCCTGGGCCGTCGCCTGTTGCAGGACCGAATCAATCGAGGTCGCTTCGCCGGTTGACAAGGCGGGCTCGCACTGACCGTAGCTGAAGGAGATGATATTGCCGATCTTTTCGTCGACCGCGTAAGCAAGGGAATCAAAGACGCCCCCGTTGCCGTTGCCGGTATAGACGAAAAAGATTTGAGCGCCGGGCGCAATGCCGCCCGACCATTCGACGTCGATGTCAGACTCGGCTTCGTCTCCTTGGAAAACCTCCGACGAACCGCTGCCGGGCACAAGAACCTGAATCGGGTCCTTCACGGCGAGGCCGGCCGCGTTTTCGAAGTTCTCGATGTCGGAGTTGACGATGGCGGATTGGCCCATCACCGCGATGGACTGGTCTGCTCCCGTATTGCCAGCGCTGATCTGCGTGTTGACGCCGTAGGCCAGCTTGATGTCGCCCGGAGAAAAGTAGACGTTCCCGGTCTGGCTCGAGGTGAACGCGGGGCTGACCTGAGCCTTTAGGCTCCTCTGCAACATTGGCGTGGGCTTGAAGTCATCGAGGTTCCGCACCGCCAGCACCACCGAGGCCAGAGCAGAGGGGACGCTCAACGCAGTCGAGGGCGCAAAGTGTTTCACTCCTCCGACGCTGTAGTAGTGAATCTGAGTCGCGAAGGCCTGCTCGACCTGGCCTACGGAGCCAGAGAAGCGAATCATGTTCTGGCTGCGCGCCACGGAGCTGACCGTGAGGCCGTACTGCTCCAGCCAGGCCTGAACCTTTTGAATGTCCGACGGCGCCATGCCGAAGCGTGCGGCGAACTGGTCGGGCGTCAGCCACGCATGGAACAACGGGGAGTGCGGGTCCTGCTGCGCGGCGATAAGCGACTCGAGAGCGGCCTGCTGCGCCGCGGTGCGGCTGAAGACGAGGCTGACGCCGGTCAGCTGGGTGTTGGCCGGAACACGGCCGGAGTCATATTGCGGCAAGGCCAGCGGATGAAGAGACCCCTTCAAGGGGGTGACAGCGGAGCCTGATACTTCAGCTCCAATGCGCGGCGCCGGGCTTTGTGCGCCAAGCGCGGTCGCGGCCAAAGCGCTGGCCGCAAGCCATCCACACACTCTAAGGCCAAATTGCGAGAGACGAACCGATTTCTTCATAGCAAATCCTTATTCCTACGGGCGTTTGAGACAAAAAGCGCTTCGCGTGAACCGAGCAGGGTCCGCGTTGGATCAGAGGGCAAGACGCCAAGCGAGTAAGGGCCTGGTGGGAGCAGGGGAGTTGAAATTTAGGGTTGGCGCCCATCCATTCGAGTCTGGGGGCAGCCTCCCAGCATAAATATCGCGCACGTCTCCATGGTTAGACTCCAATTGCCGGACGAAGTTGTGGGCGGAGGGCAGGAGTCCTGGACCAAAGTCATGCGCTGTCTTAGAGGGGTGACAGCGGCGAGAGACCTAAATGGCTTCAGGAGACCGGCGAAGCGAATCGCAGCAAGGTCACTGATTTGCTGGGAGGCACGAATTTGTCGGCGCGCCAGGCGACCGAGAGCTGTTCGCCGTCGATTAGCTTTCTGATCTGAGTGCGCGCATGATCGGCCCAGGGGCCGGTGCGATCCAACCGGAGATAGGCCTCCCAGTGCCGGAGCGCCGGACGGCTCTCTCCCTTGCGTTCGTAGGCCAGGGCAAGATTGTAGTGCGCGTCGGCGTAGCGGGGAGACAACGCGATGGCCTGCAGATACGCCTGGATGGATTCTTCGGGACGATCAAGCTCGTCGAGCACATTGCCCAGATCGAAGAAGGCGAGCACGTAATCGGGATCGATCTCCGTAGCCATGCGGTAAAGCTCTTCGGCGCGGCCATAGCGGCGCAAATGAAAGAAGAGGGTTCCCAGGTTGATGAACGCCGGAGCATAGTGGGCGTCGCGCTCGATGATCTGTTCGTAGAGAGCGATGGCCCGATTCTTCTCGCCGGCTTCCTCGGCCTGGACGGCGGCGAGAAAGAGGCTGTGGATGTTGGCTGCTTCGGCCGAGACGCCCGGAGCGCGCAACAGCGCCGGAGCGGTCGCGGCGCCGGGGTGCTCCAGGCGCTCGAAGTCGAACAGGAGCTGCCGGCGAATGGGATCGACCATGGCGCCGCTGCAGCGGAAAGCCAGCCGCCCGCCGGTGCGAACCACCGTAGCCTCGACCAGCGGATTGGTCATGCCGGCCACGGCGCGCATCGCCACGATCGAGTTGCGGATGGACGCGGCCGGCACGTCTTCTTCACGCAACGCGCGCAGGGTGCGGAGCTGGCCGAGATCCTGGAAGGAATAATTTTGCTGGGGGGCGATTAATCCTGCTCTTTCCCAGCCGAGCAACTGGCGAGAGCTGATCTGCAGGATACGCAGGACATCCTGACGGGTGTAGCTGGTCACTCTTCCATGCTCCCTTGGTTAGTCCAACCTTGGACGAGAACCCTTCGCCGGGGAGAAGTAGGTTCCTGAGGCGCTTGGTGGTACATCGAGTCTTCTACGACCGTCCTGGACATACTACGGAAGAACCGCTGGCGCAATTATGCCAAGAATAGGCGTGGATAAGGGGGCGTCAATTACTGGGATGAGAAAAGTACGTGGATAACTAATGCCTTATTTGATTCCTCATCGGCCCCCAACGAGGATTCACGGGCAACTGCGCTGAGCAGCGGCGCGGCGGCCCGTTGGCGAGTCGCGCATAGATTGTGAAATGGCATTTATCCCTTTATAAACAAGCCTCCGGTTTCGCTATGTTTAGGCCGAAAACTATGCTATTTTTGTGCCCTCCTCAGCCCCATTTTTCCTTCCTGATTTACGTGGGGCGTGGTGCAGGAAGCGGCCCCGTGCAGTGTGCGGATCTTCGTCTGGCGTTCGAGCAAGAACTGGACGTTCTGTCCGCCAGTGAGCGTGTCGAATGCCTCTTCGGATATACACCGTCCGAGATGCTTTCGGTCTCTCTGGCGGACGTGATTCATCCGGGCGACGAGGCTCTCGTGCGGCGGCTGTTTTCTCCAGCAACAAAAGACTCCGCAGACCTGCCAGAGCTAAGGATACGCATTCGCCACGCCGACGGCCGCATTCGGCTGCAGCGATGGGTCTACGAGCGGACGCTTGGACCGGAGGGCGGCGCCGTGGTCGACATCGCTGTTTCCAGCGTGGCGCGCGCGCTGCGCGAAGCGGAGAACCCGAAGGCCGCAATCGACCTGATCGCAGCGATGCAGAGTTTGAATGAGTACGCCTACTTTAAAGATCGGAATCATCGGATCACGCTGGCCACGCGCAGGGCAGTCGAGATGTTCACGAACCAAACCGGCGCGCTCCGCGTCGAGCCCCACGCATGGGCGGGCCAGCCCCCGGCATGGGCGGGAATGACCGACTACGAGCTGTTTCCCGAAGAGTTCGCCGATCGCTCCTACGAGCATGAAGAGCAGCTTTTCGTCGGCGCGCAGGAAGTTCGCAGCCTGCGGGAGACGGTGAATGCGCGAGGCGAGCCGCGATGGTTCGAACACCGCGCGGCTCCAGTGCGCGATGCGGATGAAAGGACGATCGGAGCGTTGTGCATCGTGACGGATGCGACAGATCGCGTGCTCGCGGAGCAGGCGCTGCGTGAACGCGAGGAGCTTCTCAAGGAAATCCAGCACGTGGGCGGAGTCGGGATCTTCGATCTTGACTTCAAGGCGCGGACTTGGACCGCCTCGGAAGCGCTCTACGAGATTCTCGGGCTCGACAGAAACTGCCCGCGGACCCTGGATATTTGGAAAGAGTTCATCCAGGAGCGAGACCTGCAGGCGTTTGTGGACCTTTGCGGCAAGCTGGACCTTGCGCACAATCGGGTGATCGATCAAGAGACGCGTTTCGAGCGCCAAAAAGGCAAAGCCGAAAAGGCCGACAACGACGGAAAAGAGCGATGGGCCCATGTATGGGGCAGGCTTGAATTCGACGCTCAGGGAAACCGGCG
>DATHNJ010000284.1:0-12147 GCA_035486155.1 Occallatibacter sp.
AACATACAGGTAGCTGAACGAGGATTTCGATTGCAACGCGGCAGTCCGGCGAATCACCGCCATCAGCAGCGGAAAGGTTGCGCCCATGCAGGTGCACCAAGGCAGCAGCGTTAGAGCGACCAGAAATCCCGTCAGAGCGTAGTATCCGGAGCTTTGCCAGGCGCCGAGTCCATTGGCGCTCAGCAGGAGTTGACGCCCGAAGCGCAGTTCGTCAGGAACAGCCAGAGAAGACAGCCCGATCGCAAACTCCACCGCTGCATAGATTCGAAGGGCGTACGTCGGAGACGCCAGCCATTTTCGCTGAATAAATCGGGCGCCCCACGATCCGAGCCCCAGCCCTCCCATGAAGATCGAAAGCACGATGGAGACAAGGGCTGTGTTGACCCCGAACTGAGCCATCGCGAGACGCACCCAGACCACTTCATACACGAGTCCGCAGAATCCAGAGACGATGAAGAATGCGAAATATGGATACAAGTTCGTCTTTGGAACTGCCAAGTCTTTGACTTCCTCTACAGGCGTTGTCAACAAAGGGGGCACGCGGTCCTCATGGATAGAAGGCGCCTTTGAATGAGAGGCGGCGACTTGTGGGATATTACCTAGATTAGCCACGATCAGGGCTTTGTTCCAATGCGATTCTTCGATGAAACGGTACCTGAGTGTATTTGCCGGCGGCGCCGCTTACAGTTAGATGTCATCCGCAGACCAGGTTGGCAGCGAGCTCCCCGCAGATCAAGTTCCCCAAGCCGCGCTAGCCGACGACGCAGGCGCGCTGCCCTTGGTTAAGACCGAAGGCCTCCCACACGGGAGGCCTTTCTTTGTTGGGCGCTGTCTTGGCTTCGCGCCGCGGTTGCACGGGTAAGGCTACTTTCCGTCCCCGGCCGCTTTGTAACTTCCCCTCGCCGCCGTTTGCGAAGAATTAGATCCTTCCGCCGCACACTGGATAAGACGCCGATTTCTCGGCGAAAAAGTCTGCCCCATTGGATCGCTCGCATCCAGGACGAAAGGAAATAACCGCAATGAACGATTCAGAGATCGCCCGCACGCCCATTCGGGCAGCCGAAGAAAACGCCTCCGTTCGCTGTTGCTGCGAAGCAGCCGATCGCACCTACCGCACACTCCTCGCGAAAGGCGAAAACAGGCAGGACTGCTGGCGGGCCGCCGAAAGAGCCTACCAGAACGCGATGCCGCCGCTCGCTGGCGAAAACAATATCAGCGACTTCGTCGCCTGCGTGATTCATGGCCTGCTGATCGGTGTCTTTCTTGAGAGCCGGGCCTCAAAGCTTCTTTACGGGGCGCAGGTCGCCGGCGCCATGCTGCGCAAACAACCGGCGCCACGGCCTGCGCCATGAACTCACAACGGACGCCGTAGCCGAACCACTGGGCGTGCAATCTCGCCGCATGCGCGTGCGCGAGTCTTCGTACGTGAACAAGATCGAAGACCAGCGGCCCCCCTCCCCCCCTTTTATTTGCGGTTTTCCACTGCGCTTTTGCGAAGATTTACGCGCCGCGCGGCCTGACTCGAGCAAAGAGGAAGAGCGATCAAAAGACAAGACTATAGTGTGATTTATAAGTTACAATGAGAACCGTGATTGAGATCCGTCGTTACGTCACCCCGACAGGGAAAGACGTTGTGGGGATTGGCTCGCGAGTTTGAATGGCGCTGCCGTTGCGCGCATTGCGATTCGAATCGATAGGTTGGCGCTCGGTAATTTTGGCGACTGCAAGGCGTGCGCGAAGGAGTCTCCGAGCTGCGGATCGACTGGGGTCCCGGATACCGGCTCTATTTCGGAAGGTTGGGCCGGGAGTGCGTCTTACTTCTATGTGGCGGAGATAAACGCAAACAATCTGCCGATATCGAGCGCGCCATCGACTACCTGAAGGATTACAAAGAGAGGACGGCCAAGCCGTGAAACGAAAAGCCAGCATTTCGCATGACGAGGCGATGGTGAAAGAGCTACGCGAGCGGCCGGAGTTCGCGGCGGAGTATCTGAAGGCCGCGCTCGAAGACGCGGAAGAACCCAGTGTGCTGTTGCTCGCGCTTCGCCGCGTTGCGGAGGCCAGGGGCGGCGTGGCCAAGGTGGCGAAGGCTGCCGGGATCGAGCGCGAAAGCCTCTACCGCGCGCTGTCGCCTCGCGGAAATCCGCGCTGGTCGACGCTGGTTGCGGTTACAAAGGCTATGGGGTTGCGGCTCACCGTCGAGCTTGGACGGTGAGCGCGGCACAATTTGATTGGGCAAGTTGTGATTTTCCTCAGTCTCAAAAGCGAGACCTCGGCCCCCATATTTAGCGTGGCCTGACGAGCGGGAGTAGAGTTCGGTTCTGTCGCCGATATCTTGCGTCCGCGTGCTCCATCTACCGCGGAAACGGCTGGTGCGCAGATCCGGCGACCTCGCCATTCACAGTGACGAATGCTGTCACTCCCAGGGGGTGACCGTCAGAGTGGATATCGTCAATCTTCTGGGTATCGTCTCTTACCACTTGGCCGCAAATCTCTCCTTTATGGCTATACTCCACCGTAACGTAAGCCATTTCGGGAATGCCTACCATGCCGTGAGGCAGCCCGGAGCGTTTGCTCACAAAATGGTAGCAACTGTCAGTTAGACGGGTAGTAACTTCCGCTTCGTATTCGTCTCCCTTAATCCACTTAAGCTTAAGGGATACGTGAAGGTGCTGTGGCATCGGATTGACCTCCTGGGTGAGATGATTTGCACTGAAAAAATATCGCAGCGAACTTAGCACTGAAAAGCGGTAACTACAAGAACAAATCACGCGCGTCGTGCGCTTTTACAGATACTTCACAGAAGGCTATCTAACTCGCGAGGACGGCAGATAGGAGACCAGTTAGTCTCTAGTAAATAAAGATAAACAACCGCGGCGATCGGGCCTCCACCTTGACAGACGCCGTCTCTTATCACAAAATTCATGACTCGGCGCGTCCTAAGTGAAGAATCCGATTGTTTACAGATTCACTTTAAGTAGATAGATGGTAAACATCTAAGTTAGTGCGATAAACATATCCTATGCCTTCCGATTGACAGACTATTTACGGAGGGCGCCTTAACAATCGGTAAAACCTGCGCGAAGCGTTTCACTCCACCTGCTTGGAGATATTCAGCAGAATCCCAATGCTCGCCAGCGTAAAGAACAACGACGTCCCTCCGCTCGAAATAAATGGCAGCGGGATTCCCTTGGTCGGCAACAGCGACAGCACGACGCTTATGTTGAAGAAGGCCTGCAGCAGAATCGCCGTCGTAATCCCAAAGGCGGTGAGGCGCGCAAACGGATCGGTCGATCGGTAGGCGGTGCGCAGCCCTCGGTAGCCGAGCACGCAGAATAGTCCCACGATGACCATGGCGCCGACAAAACCCAGCTCTTCAGCCACGTTGGCGAAGATAAAGTCCGTCGACGACTCGGGCAGGTAGAAGAGCTTCTGCATGCCCTCCATGAAGCCGCGCCCCGTGAATCCTCCCGCCCCGACGGCGATCAACGACTGGTTGATGTGGAAGCCGGCGCCTTGCGGGTCGGCCGCGGGGTTCAGGAAGGCGAGCATGCGCGCGCGGCGCCAGGGCACCCAGAACAGCAGCGCGGCCAGCGGCGGCAGCGCGACGGCGAGGGAGAGAGCAAGATAGCGCCACTCCATGCCGGCCAGCAGCAGCATCATGGCGGTGACGCCGCCGAGCACCAGCGCGGTGCCGAGATCGGGCTGCTTGACGATCAAAAGAATGAACAGAACCGGAATGACCGCGGCGCGCAGCAGCGTGCGGCGCCAGTCGGAGATGCAGTCCAGACGCTGGGATAAAAACCAGGCCAGAAAGAGAATCATGACGGGTTTTGCGATCTCGGAAGGCTGGAACGAGAAGCCGCCGACGAGGATCCAGCGATGCGCGTGCTGCGCGTTGCGGAAGAAGAAGACGAGCACAAGCAGAACAGTGGTGAGGGCGAGCGCGGCGAAGATAAAGCGCGGGGAGTTGTAGCGCTCATAGTCGACCGACATGAGCGCGATCATGAGCAACACGCCGGCGACGGCCCAGGCCGCCTGGCGCGAGAGCAGCGCATAGGGCGTGTGAAAGTGCTCCTGCGCGATGATGGCCGAGGCGGAAAAGACCATCGCCAGGCCTACGACGACCAGCGTCAGAGTGGTGAAGAAGATCCATTTGTCGACGCCGATGCGCTTGGCCATTTTTTCTACCTTTCCAACCCCTTGGCGCAACGCGCGCCAGGGATGGGGCGCCCAGGTTCGCGCGAACGAGAGATCGCAAAAATCTACGTTCTTTTTAGGATCAGGCAGGCAGGCGCCGGGAAAGCCCCTGAAGCGCAGCGCAGGGATACAGGTGGTTAACGGGCGCTATCTTGCTCGCGCCACGGGAAGGCCGCTGACTCCGCTCCATTCGCCCACCAGCTCTTTGAAGACGCGGCCGCGATGCTCATAGCTCTCGAACTGATCGAAGCTGGAGCAGGCAGGCGCCAGCAGAACGATCTCGCCAGGCCGCGCAGCGGCGGCGGCGGCGCTGACGGCCTTGTCGAGAGTCTCGCAGGAGTGCAGCGAAACCACGCCGCGAAGTTGCGACTCGATTTTGGATGCGGCTGAACCGATCGTGTAGATGGCGCGCACATGCTGACGCAGAAGCTCGGAGAGCTGCGTGTAATCGGAGTTCTTGTCTTTGCCGCCAAGGATCAGGTGAATTGGATGGTTGAACGCGGCGACGGCCTTGGCGGTGGCGTCGACGTTGGTGGCTTTCGAATCGTTGAAGAACTCGACGCCGTTGATTGTGGCTACGTATTCAAGGCGATGCTCAACGGCTTTGAATTTCTCGATAGCGCGACGGATGGCGTCGGGAGCTGCTCCTGCAAGCCGCGCAGCGCAGACCGAAGCAAGAACGTTCTCGACGTTGTGCTCGCCCTTGAGCGGAATGCCCGTAAGAGGAATGATCCTCTCGACGGCCGCGTCTTTGGCGGCGCGATAAACGACATGTCCGGCTTCGACCCATGCGCCCTGCGGCACGGTGCGATCGAGCGAGAACCAGTAGACACGCGAACGGGCATGCGGGGCAGCCTGCGCGGCGCGCGCGTTGTCGGCATTGAGGACAACGAAGTCCTCCGGCGTCTGTGCGGCGAAGATGCGTTCCTTGGCGCGAGCGTAGTTCTCGAAGGTCCCGTGGCGGTCGAGATGATCCGGCGTGATGTTAAGAATGACGGCGATCTCGGGATGGAACTGCTCGGTGGATTCGAGCTGGAAACTGGACACTTCAAGAACCGACCAGGTATCAGGCGTGCTTTCATCGATGAGCGCAACGACGGGGACGCCAATATTGCCGCCGACCAGCGTGTTGAATCCAGCCTCTTGGAGAATCTCGCCAACCAGGGTCGTCGAAGTCGTCTTGCCGTTGGAGCCGGTGATGGCAAGCGTCTTGCCCCGAAGGAAACGCGCGGCCAGTTCGAGCTCGCCGATGATGGGGCGGCCGAAGTTGCGCGCCTGCACCAGCTCGGGCGTGTCGAGCGGAACGCCGGGACTGACGACGATCAGGTCCTGGCGGCGGAAGGTGAGCAGGCCGTGGCCGCCGGCCTCGACCATGATGCCTTCGTCGAGCAGCGCGGGAATGTCTTTGGCCAGGGCCTCGGCGCTGCGTACGTCTGAGACGGTCACCTGCGCGCCGCGGCGGCGCAAAAACAACGCCGCAGCCAGGCCGGATTTACCCAGTCCGACAACGAGGACTTTTTTGCCTTTAAGTTCCATCATGAGCTTTGATCTCAGGGTCGCGACTCCTCTATTGTGCACCGGCAGGGTCGGATGCGTCCGGCTGGAGGATCTATTTTTGCGACCTGGGCGCTCTAGCGCAGCTTCAGAGTAGTCAGCGCCAGCAGCGCAAAGATCAGCGCCAGAATCCAGAAGCGGGCAATGACCTTGGATTCGCTCCAGCCGAGCTGCTCGAAGTGGTGATGCAGAGGAGCCATTTTGAAGATGCGTTTTTTGTTGCGGAACTTGTAGCTGCCCACCTGCAACAGAACGGAGAGCGCTTCGATGATGAAGATGCCGCCGATGAAGGGCAGCAGCAGCTCCTGGCGAATGATGACCGCGACCGTGCCGATGGCGCCGCCCAGGGCGAGCGAGCCAACGTCGCCCATGAAGATCTCCGCCGGATGCGCGTTGTACCAGAGGAAACCGATCGAGGCGCCGACCATGGAGCCGCAGAAGACAGTCAGCTCGGCGACCAAGGGCATGCGCTGAATCTCCAGATAGTCGGCGTAGACCACGTGGCTGGTGACATACGTGAGCACCGTGAGCGCGCCGGCAGCGATGATCGTGCAGCCGATGGCGAGGCCGTCGAGCCCGTCGGTGAGATTCACGGCGTTGGTCGAGCCCAGCAGAACGAAGACGACGAAGGCCAAGAAAGGCAGAAACGCAACGAAGCCTAAGAGCGGAATCGACGACGGCCAATGCCAGATGAGGTTCGGATGTACGCTCTTCACGAACGGAACGGTGAGTTCCGTCGAGAAAAGCCGGAATTCAGTCAGAACGCTGAGAACCACTCCCACGCCGACGGCGACGAGAGTCTGCCAGAAAAGCTTGGCGCGCGCGGTGAGGCCAAGATTGCGGCGCATCACGACCTTGATGTAGTCGTCGGCGAAGCCCACGGCGCCGAAAGCCAGCGTAGAGATCACCGTAATCCAGACGAAGGGATTGGCGAGATCGGCCCAGAGCAGCGTGGGCAGCACGATGGAGATCACGATAAGCACGCCGCCCATGGTGGGCGTGCCGGATTTCTTCTGGTGCGACTGCGGGCCTTCTTCGCGGATGTACTGGCCGATCTGAAACTCGCGCAGCTTCTGAATGACGTAGGGGCCGATAAACAGGCCAATCAACAGCGCCGTCAGCGAGGCGAAGGCGGTCCGGAACGTGAGATAGCGAAAGATGCGGAATGGGTGAAAGAACGGAAAGAGCTTTTCGTAGAGCAGCCAGTAGAGCAAGAGGACTCCATCACCCGAAAGGATTCAGGTCGATTTTACAGGCGATAGAGCGCAAGCACAGTTAACGCGCGTGGTGCGGGGGAGCCAAAGAGCAATTCGACGGCGTGATTAATGCTGCTCTGCAGACTGCTTCTTCAGTTCTGCTTCAAACGCCTGCTCGCGGTCGGCGATATAGGCTTTGTAGCCGGCCGGATCGATAAAAGCATTGCGATCGCCGGCCTTGAAGCGCTCATACTTCGTGGTGAGATCGAAGTACCCGCCGTGCGCGCCGAGAAAGATGTCGCAGGGCAGGCTCTTGAGCACTTCGAATTCATGTTTGTAATCGGCTGCGATCTGCGGATAGGCGGCGTTGCGGACGAGTTTGTAGCCGGGGTTCACATTCGGGCTGCCGACGATGACCACGTGCAGCGTGCGGCCTGACTCATTTTCATCCATGGTCCACGTCGTCGTGCCTTTGGTGTGGCCGGCAGTCAGATGCGCCGTGAGCGTAACGCCGCCGAGCGAGACCTTGTCGCCGTCATGCAGAACGCGATCGACGTGCGCGGACGGAAAATGCATGGACTTATCGCCGCCATAGTTGAAATCCGTAGCGCCGCCGGATTGGACAACCGAAACATCGGGCGCCATGACCTCATATTTCGCATGCGTCTCGCGCAAAATCTCGGCGCTGCCCGCGCAGTGGTCGTAATGCGCGTGGCTAATGAGAAGAATCTTGATGTCGCTCCAATGCAATCCAAGCGACTCGACGCTTTTGCGAATGAGCGCAGGCGAAGAGTCGAGATTGCTATTGATGAGGATGTCGCCGGCAGACGTGACGACGAGATAGGATGCGAGATCTTCGCTGCCGACGTAGTACAGATTGCCGGAAATCCGGAAAGCCGGAAATGGCTTGGTCCACTCGGGATTGGGATCGGCTGTAACGCGCGTCGCGAAGAACAACGCGAAAGCAAGGGAGAAGAGTGCGGCGGACTTCCTGACGATCAATGGGACTCCGTGAGTTTAGCGTCGGGATGGACGATTTCGAGAGCTTTCTCCAGATGCACGCCGCGCGAGCCCTTGACGAGAGCCGCATCGCCCCGAAGCAGGTTCTGCTTGAGCCACTCGCCTGCAGCCGTTGCGTCGGACAGAAAAATCGCTTCGGCGCCGGCGGCTTGGGCCGCCTCCACAAGATGCTTTGCGTTGCCGCGCACGCCAACCACGATATCGATATGCGCTTCGGCAGCGGCCTTCCCGCAGGCAGAGTGCAGCGCAGGGGCGTGCTCGCCAAGCTCCAGCATCTCGCCGGCGATGAGAATTCTTCGCTTCGCCGGATACGCCGCCAGCGTGCGGATCATCGATTGCAGCGCTTCGGGATTGGAGTTATAGCTGTCGTTCAGAATCGTCGCGCCGTTGACGGTAAGCACTTCGCCGCGTTTGTCGCCCGGCGCAAGCGATTCAAGCGCAGAGATTGCGGCGTTGAGTTCGACGCCGGCTTCGAGAGCGACGGCAAGTCCGGCCATTGCATTCGACGCGTTGTGCGCGCCGATCAGATGCAGCGTCAACTGGCCTTCCTGCTCGCCGGCGCGGAAGCGCACGTGCAATCCCGAACCGTCTTCGCGCTGCTCGACGATCTGCGGATCGCCGCAAGGGCCCATACCGTAGTAGATGACGCGGCCCTGGAAGTCGCGGCCGAACTGCGAGACAAAAGCGTCGGCGCAGTTGAGAAACGCCACTCCGTTTGCAGGCAACGCGGCGATCAGCTCATACTTGGCGCGCGCAATGCCGGCCTGGCCTTCCGTGAAGTTCTCGATGTGCGCGGTGCCCACGTTGGTGACAACGCCCCAGTCAGGCGCGGCGATGCGGGCCAGCGCGGCGATCTCGCCAAGGTGATTCATGCCCATCTCGATCACGGCGTATTCATGCTCGGGCTCGAGACGCAGAAGCTGCAGCGGCAGACCGAAGGCGTTGTTCAGATTTCCTTTGGACTTGAGCACGTTGAACTTTGCGCCGAGCGCGGCCGCGATGGCTTCTTTCGTCGTGGTCTTGCCGGCCGAGCCGGTTACGCCGACAACACGCTTGCCCCACTGGCGGCGCACGTGATGAGCAAGCGACTGCATTGCGACCAGCGTATCGTCAGCGATGAGCAGCGGAATCGCGAGCGCCTCATCGGGAAGGCTCGCTGCTTTGGCGCGCGCAACAACGGCCGCGAGCGCGCCGCGTTTCGCGGCGGCGACAACATAATCATGTCCATCGAGACGATCGCCGCGCACGGCGAAGAAGAGCTCGCCGGGCGTGACGGTGCGCGAGTCGATGGAATAACCCTGAGCAACGAGCGCGCCGGCGTTGGCAATGCTCGAGGGCGCTTCAAGCACTGCGCCTGCGCCGATGGCCGCTTCCGCGAGAGTGAGCTTCATCGCTATTTACGGTATCCCAAATCGGCGAGGACGAAAAGCGCTACCTGCGCGTCGTCGAAGGGAACGGTCCGGTCGGCGAGAATCTGCTCCTTCTCATGACCCTTGCCTGCGATAAGAACAATGTCGTGCGGTTTGGCTTCGGCCGCCGCGAGATGAATGGCGGCGGCGCGATCCGGCTCGATGACATAGCGAACTCTAGACTGCTGCAGGCCGGGCTCAATCTCAGCGAGAATGGCGCGCGGATCCTCCGTGCGCGGATTGTCGCTGGTGGCCACGACGAAGTCGCTTCCCTCACCCGCCGCGAGGCCCATCTTAGGACGCTTGGTGCGGTCGCGATCGCCGCCGCAGCCAAACACAGTAATGATGCGACCATGCGATTCGGCCGTCATCTGTCGGGCCAAAGCGGTGAGGTTGCGCAGCGCATCGTCGGTGTGTGCATAGTCGACGATGACGGTGAAGGGCTGTCCCGCGTTGACAGGCTGAAAGCGGCCGGGGACCGGTTTCAGCAGTGGTACAAAGCTGAAGAGTTGGCTGCATGCAATGCCCCGAGCGTGGGCGGCGGTGAAGGCAGCGAGCAGATTAAGAATATTGACCTCGCCGGCGAGATGCGATTCGACAGTCGCAGAACCGAAAGGCGTTTCGAGATGAATCTCGGCGCCGGCAGGCGTCAGGGTATACGACGATGCGCGAACGTCGCCGGTCTTGATGCCATAGGTGATGACTTGGGCGCCGGCTCGACGCGCGGCTGCGGCGAGTCGGCGAGTGTACGGGTCGTGTTCATTCAATACGGCCACGCGCGGCGCCGGGTACCGGCTGCCGTCGAAGAGAAGTTTCTTGGCGGCGAAGTAGTTTTCCATCGTGCCGTGGTAGTCGAGATGATCGCGCGTGAGGTTAGTGAAGACAGCGACGTCGAAGGGAATGCCGTAGCTGCGGCCCTGATCGAGGGCGTGGGACGAAACCTCAGTGACAAGCTCCGTCGCGCCGCGCTGGGCGCCTTCGTGCATGAGCTCGAAAAGATCGCGCGGCTCGGGCGTAGTGTGCAGCGATGGGCGCACCTCGCCGGCGACGTGATATTCAATGGTGCCGATGAGCACTGTCTTGCGCGCGGCGAGGTTCAGGAGCTGCTCGGTGAGATACGCCGTCGTCGTTTTGCCGTTGGTGCCGGTGATGCCGATGGCCTTGAGAATTTTTTCCGGATGATCAAAAAATACCGCGGAGATTTCGGCAAGAGCGCGGCGGCCATGTTCGACTTCGAGGACCGCGACTTCGGGGTTGTAAACGAGCAGATGATCGAAGGTTTCGGCAGAGTCAGTGATGATTCCGGCGGCGCCAGAAGCGATGGCTTTTTCGACGAAGCGATTGCCGTCGGTTGTGCCGCCCTTCATCGCGACGAAGACCGCGTCAGGCTTGATGCGGCGCGAGTCGTATTCAATCCCCGTGATGGGCGCTGCGGAGTCGCCGGATGAGCCGACTGCAACGACTTCGGCGATGAGGTCTTTCCAGAGCATGTCGATTTTGATTGTAGGTTAGTAGCTGCAGTGCACAACGATCTTCGTGCCATTGGGGACCTTGGTGCCCGGCGCCGGCGCCTGTGCTCGCGCTGTGCCGCTGCCTACGATCTCGATATTCAGTCCCGCTGCCGATGCGGTCTCAATGACCTTGCGCATGGGCAGGCCGACAAGTGTGGGCACGATGAGCTTCTTGCCGTCGCTGATCGTCACAATGGCATGGCCGTTTTGCTGCACTGACGGCGAAGCCGACTTCGCATCCGCTTGCGATGGGGTTGGCATCGCTGCAGGTTGATCCGAAGACGCAACAGGCTCCGACGTTAATGCATTCGGCTTCGCCGATGAAGAGATAACGCTCTTTGCAGGAGCATCAGCGGCCTGCACGACAGGCGGCGGATTGCGCAGCGGATCGTCGGCCGGCAGATCGTTCACAGCGGCGAACAGCGTGTTGACCTGGTCCTGATCGGCATCCGAGTCGTCTTCGGCAAAATCGACTTTTTCCTGCTTGGCCGGAGTCTTTGGCTGCTTCACGTCAATGTCATGCGGCACGCCGAGATATTCGAGCACCTGCTGGGCAACGTCCGCGAATACGGGCGCCGAGACAGCGGTTCCGTAGTACGACGCGCCTTTGGGATTGTCCATGACAATGGCGACGGCGATCGCGGGATTGTTCACCGGCGCGATGCCTGCGAAGGATGCGATGTGCATCGTCTTCGAGTAAAGATGTGTGGCCGGATCGATCTTCTGTGCGGTGCCGGTTTTGCCGCCCGACGAATAGCCGTTCAACTGCGCCGGCTTGCCGGTGCCGTAGAGAACGACGCCTTCCATCATCTTGCGCATCTGCGCCGCCGCCATCTCGGAGATGACGCGGTGCGCGCCGGAAGGCAGCGGGTTGGGCAATTCCTCATTCACCACTTGCAGTGGGACAGACTTTTGGACAAGAGGCGTGCCTGATCCGGCCGGATTGTTTAGTAGGATGCGCGGCGGAAGATAGGTTCCACCGTTGGCGATCGTCGACACCATGGAGACAAGCTGCAGCGGCGTGACGCCGACCTCCTGGCCGATAGCGATCGATCCGATCGAAGAGCCGTTCCACTTGCTCGTTGGCCGCAGCAGGCCGCGGGTTTCGCCGGGCAGCTCCATGCCGGTGCGCGCGCCGAAGCCGAAGTCGCGAATGTATTGGTAGAACCGGTCTTGCCCGACCTTCAAGGCCATCTTGACCGCGGCGACGTCGCTCGAACGCGCCAGCGCAGTAGCAACAGTCACGACGCCCAGACC
>DATHNJ010000285.1:0-9449 GCA_035486155.1 Occallatibacter sp.
TGCCGATCGCAGCCAACTCGTCTTCGGCCTGCACCACGGCAAAGGTAGCCTTGCCTTCCGGCGTCACGCGAAACTTTTTGAGCAGGTCGGCCGTGGCTTCAATCAGCGAAGTCGACGGCGTAATCGGATACCACGCAACCACCGTGACGCCGGCAAACACCGCGCCCATCCCGCACGCCGCGTTGCCGTCGATGATGATTTTGCCCGCGGTCTGGTTCATCCGCTCGATGTAGTACGGATCCTGCTTGGGCAGCTTGTCCTTGGCGTAGTCGAAGCCCGCCTTCACCGCGCCGAAGTTCAGATCGAACACCTTCTGCTTCTTGGCGAACTGCTTCTTCAGGCTGGCCTCAACCACCGTCAGGTCGAGCGACAACAACTGCGCGGCCACGCCCACGTACACCATGTTCTTGACCAGCTTGCGCAGCTTGGCCTCAGGGCAAATCGACGCAGTGATCTTGTCGAAGGGAACCGGATAGCTGGCCACATCGCTGCGATACTGCTTCAGATTCAGGCTCTCTTCGTAGATAGCCGCGCCGCCTGCGTCCAGCTCGCTCATGTCCTGCTTGGCGGTCTCGGGATTAAGCGCTATGAGAACCTGCGAACCACGCTTGCGCGCGACATAACCATCTTTGCTGGCGCGAATCGTATACCAGGTGGGAAGACCGGCAATGTTCGACGGGAAGAGGTTTTTCCCGCTGACCGGGACCCCCATGCCGAAGATGCTTTTCAGCAGAACGCTATTGGCGGATTGCGAGCCGGAACCGTTCACCGTTGCTACGATAATGCTGAAATCGTTGGCGACGCGCTTCTGCGCGTTCAAAGCGCCCTGTTCTTGACCCAGGGCCAGGTCTCCTGTCGCCATTTGGCGGGATTCCCTTCTAATAAAATCTCGAAAGAGCGCAGCTTCCGCCCTCCCTTGCGATTATAGTCACCGGACGAATCGGTCGTACCGCCAAGGGACACACGATTGAGCACACAAGGTAACTGGAGGGGCGCCATATTGGATCAACTTCGGAAAAGTGTGTGAATTCGGGCCCCGTTTTCAACAGACGCCGCCAGGCGCCCATAAGGAGCAACGGAACGCTGCCGGCGCTAACTTGCTGCCCTTGAAGTCATTCGAGCCCACTCAAGCCGCCTCCACAACCCGATTCGAATCCTTCCGCCACCGCGCCAGCAACGACAACCCAATCACCACCAAAGCCAGCGTCAGCCCGATCCACAGCCCATAAATCCCCCACCGCAGCACAAAACAGAGCGTCAGCCCCAGCGGCAGCCCCAGAATCCAGTAGCCAATAAAATTCGCAATCATCGGCACGCGCGTCTCGCCCAGCCCGCGCAGCGCCCCCGTGCACACCGTCTGGATGCCGTCAAAAATCTGGAACGCCGCCGCCACCCACAACAGCGTCGGGCCCACCATCAACACCCGAGGATCGCTCGTATAGAGCTTGATCAACGGCCGCGGGGCAACAAAAAACACGATCCCCGCGACAATCATGAATGCCGTTCCCAGCCCCAGCGCCAGCCAGCCCGCACGTCGCGCCCGAGCTGGATCGCCCGCGCCGATCGCATGCCCCACGCTCACCGCCGCAGCCGCCGAAACCCCCAATGGGACCATATAGCTGATGCTCGCGTAATTCAGAGCGATCGCATGCGTCGCCAGCGCCACCGGATCAAGATAACCAGCCGCAAATGTTGATAGATTCCATGCTCCCACTTCGAGCAGAATCTGCCCCGCCGCGGGCGCCCCAATCCGCACCAGTTTCTTCAGCCTCTCGGCCTGTGGTCCCGCCCAATGGCGAAACAACGGATGCCCGCGGCTGCGCTCATAACGCCACGCAAAACCAATCAGCGCCACCGCCATGGCCACGCGCGCCACGCCCGTCGAGATCGCCGAGCCGTTCACGCCCAGCGCAGGAAACCCCAGCTTGCCGTAGATCAGCACCCAGTTGCCGCCCCAGTTCAGCAGGTTCGCCAGAACATAGGTCACCGTAATGACGCGGACCTGCCCCACTCCCTGCAGATACCGCCGCGCAGCCCCGTACAGCAGCAACGGCAGCGTGCTCCACGCAAGAATCCGCAGATAACCGGCAGCGGGCGCGGCCACCGAAGGCGTCACGCCGAAGCGCCCAAACTCCTCGCTCAGAAACCAAACCAACAGCATCAGCGGCAGCGTCACGATGCACGCCAGATACACGCTCTGCGCCAGCCAGCGATGGCACTCGTCGTGATCGCGGCGTCCATACGCCTGCGACACCAGCGTGTCGAGCCCCAGCATCAGCCCCATCCCGAACAGGCACGGCGTAAAGTACACCGCATTGCCGATCGAAACCGCGCCGATCGCCTCCGGCCCCAGCCGGCCGACCATGATGTTGTCGACCACGCCCTGCGCCATCCACCCCAGCTCGCTCAGCACCACGGGAACCGCAAGCGCGATCATCGCGCGCAGTTCCCCGCCCCATTCGGCTCGTGCTGGTCTGGTCGTGCTCATGGCGTACAAAAGTGTGCAGCCGCAAGAGTCCATCCTCTTGCGGCGCTGGAAGAAAGATGTGTGTGTTGGCGCGAAGAACCGAATCCGGCCTAAGAACCTGATCCGATTTTAACCGTTTTGCTGGACGCGTTCTGGGACGCATCCATCGACGGATCGTGGCACAGCACGCCAGCCGACGCGCTCTTCACCTCGCGTCCAGGTCGCGCGTCGATCGCCGCCTGCGCAGGCTTCATCTCATGCAGCAGCTTCACCAGCCGCGCAAACCCCTGCTCGCGCGCCGTCTTGTTCGCGGGATTCGTATTCGACGGATCCTCGCCCGCGCGCATGAACCCATGCCCCGCGCCGTCGTACATCACCGGCTCGTACTTCTTTCCGGCCGCCTTCATCGCATCCGTCGTGCCCGGCACCGTCGCCCCGATGCGCGCATCGTTGCCCGCATAGAACCCATACACCGGCGCCGTAACCGTCGAAACATCCGCAGGCCCCGGCCCGTAAAACACAAACGCCGCAGAGAGAACCTTGCTGTGCGCCGCAAACGCGAACGACTTGCCTCCGCCCCAGCAGAAGCCCGCCACCGCGATCTTCCCATTGGCCGCTGGAATATGTTTTGCGTACTCCGCCGCCGCATCCAGATCGGCGTTCACGCCCGCCGGATCAAGCCCCGACACCGCCTTGATGGTCGCGTCCTGGCTGGCAAACTCACTCGACCCGCCGCCGTTCGGCCCATACCCCGACAACAAATCCGGCGCGACAACGATGAACCCCTCGGCGGCCAGCTCGTCCGCCATCTCCTTCGCCCAGTCCGACAACCCAAAGATCTCGTGAATCAAGATCACAACCGGCGCCTTCTCCTTAACCTCGGGATAAACGACGAACGCCTGCACCGTGCGCGCATCATGCTTCAACGTTACGTATTCGTGATGGCGCGGCGAAGCATCCAGGCGCGCCTTCGCCCAATCCTGCGCATGGCTTATCTGGGTAACGGAGACAAACAGAACAATCGCAAACAAACAGGCGGCAACACGGCGTAGCTTCATCATGGGCAGGAGTCTAGCGGTCGCCCAGATCGCAGCGCAAGCAAAGATTTGTCATTCAAATGCAACGCGCGTACGCCTCCCTGTCGTCCACTGCATTCAATTTCCCCATAACGTGTCATCCTGCGAAGCGGCTTTCGGGGACCCGACCAACGCAAGTTCGTTGGGTCGAGCGAAGAGAAGGATCTGCGCACTTCGCTTCTCCCGTAGGGAGAAGAGGAAAATAGCCCAGGGTGGAGCGCAGCGAAACCCTGGGATCACATCCATAAAAATGATCCCAGCCCCGTAGGGGCGGCGCGAGTCCTATCGCGACTCCACCAGCGTCACCGGCCCCAGCAGCCCCGAAGGCAGCGGCTTCAAATCATCCATGCCCTGCGGCGCAAAACGCACCCCATACCGCGCCGACAACAGCCGATAATCCGGCAGCGCCTGCCCCGCCAACTCGTTGATCGCCGTGTTGCCCACAACAATGCGCAGATGATTCGTCCCCTCATGCGCCAGCCCGGTAAAATCGACCCGATACGGCGGCCGCCACACAAACCCTGCGGATTTCCCGTTGACGAAAACCTCCGCCGCCTCGCCCACCGGCGGATCGAGATACGCCCGCATGTTCGGCGCGGGCGCCGGCGAAGGAATAGGCTCAGCCTTAGCCTGCCCAAAATCCAAAAACAGCTTCGCGCCCGATTTCGCTTGACCGGCGGCAAGATCGAAATCGCGCTCATAGGTCGCAGTCCCGGAGAAAAACTGCGTCTTCGCGTCTTCGCTCCACGACCGCAGCCGATCCATCTTCGTCTCGGCGCCCATCTCGCCAAACCGCACCGTCCACGCCTGCGAAAGATCGGTCACAACCGACTCGCGGCGCGCAGTCTCAGGCGCTCCAGTCTTTGCATCCTTCGAGAAAAAAATCAGCCGCGACTCATACGCCGCCAGATCGAGATCGATTTTCGCCGGATCGGACAAACCGGTCACTGTCCCGGCAAATGCATCCCATATCTCCGCATGTTGCGCTTCATACCGAAAGTGCGCAGTAACGCGTTGCGGCGTGTTCGACGTGTTAGCGACAAAATACAAATCGCCATCCGCCAGCTTGCGATGAATGAATCCGATCGCCGGCGTCGCCGGACTCAGCATCATGTCCGGCGCCATCGCCCGTGCAAGCGCCGCGCCAAGCTCGCCGTCCCGCTCCACCAGCCGCGCCGTCGCAACCTCCGAATGAAACAGCGTCCGCGAAATCTCCTGAATCCGCGCCGACTCCTCGCGCGCATGCGTCAACCCCGGCGCGGTCGCCGGCGCACGCCGCGTCGCAATCACCACGCCGCCCTTGCGCGCGAATTCCAAAATCTTCTCGTAGGTCGCCACTGGCAGCCGATCCACATTCGGCAGCACCAGCGCCTTGTACGGAATCCCCACCTGATCGATCGCATCCGCATCAATGAAATCCACATTGAATCCGGCATCGAGAATCTGCGCGATCACTTCCTTGCCGACGAACTTGTCCATCTCGCCATCGACGCTCACATTCGAGCCCGACTCATCGAACCCAAGAGCCGATGTCGGCGACTTCCGCTTCTCAATCGTCGCTTTAAACGAGGCCCACACATCGTCATTCGGCAGCAGCAGCGCCACATCGTTCGCCGGCTCGCCCTGCCGCAACGCCCAGCTCACCCGCTGCAGATAGCGTGTCAAATCCGGCATCGCAAAAAACCACGGGTTATGCGCATCGAACGCCCCCGCTGCATACATGCGCCAGCCCGGCTCGGCAGCCGACGGCGGCGAGTACGGCCACCCATGCCCCACAAGCTGATTGATGCCCTGCAGAAAATGCAGATCGGCCTCGGCCTTTATATCCAGCGGCGTCGCGCGAAATGCAGGCGAGTGCAGCCACGTCCACGTCTCCGATGAAATCACCGGCCAATGAAACAGATGCCCCGCCGACGCCGCCCACCGCGTCGCCGAAAACTCCCGCCACATTGCAAACGTCGCCTTGCCCTCGCCCTCTGGCAAATCCTCAAAGCGATTGCTCGACAGCGTCACCGGAGGATAGCCATAGGTCTGCGACCGGAATTGCGTGTGATGCTCAGCGGCCCACGCGCGTACCGGCTTCAGGAAATTGTCATCGGCCATCTCCGTCAGCGTCTGGCCCCAGTCGTGGCGAACCGACGCCGTCTCCGGCCCCACGTCTCCAATCAGCGCCGGCAAGTGCGGCCGCAAATCATATCCGCGGCGCCGCTCGAACTCCTCAAGCACCTTCGGGCTCCAGTCCGATCCATAATCCTCGAGGCTGTCACTGAACACCGCATACGGCGGATCGTCGCCGAAGGCCGACAACAGCTTGTCTCCAACGGCATGCAAATGATTCTCGACCGCGACGCGATCGTAATGATCAAGAACGAATCCCTCCGCGCCCACCGAAGACCGCTTCACCATCATGCCGGTTCGGCTGGAGACAAAAACGATGAGCTTCCGCTCCTTCTCCGACGCCGCAAACGAATACCATCCAGCAACCGGAGCCGCAATCGCCTGCGCATCCGAGAGATTTTCCGCCGAAGCCGTATCCCGCGCAAGAAACGCCGAGATCAACTCTTCGCCAACATCGATATGCGGCGCCAGCATGCGCGTTGCGCCCGCGGCAACCAGATCGACCTCGACCCGCAACTTTCCCGCCGCCTGCGTGACAGGAATATGCGGCCCTCCAAACGGCCAGCCGCTGCCCAGCGTCACATCCACGCGAAGGCCAAGCCGTCGCGCCTCCTGTCCTGCAAAACGCAGCGCCGACAGATGCTCCTCCGACAGAAACGGCGTGTTGTGAAATCCCGTCGCAGGATCGTCCAGCTCCAGCGGATAAAGGCTCGTAATCTCGACGCCGCCAATGCCCGCCGACTTCATCTGTTCCAGCTCGCGTGTAATCTCATCATTCGTCGCCGACGGTCCAAACCACCACCAGCGCATCATGATCCTGCTCGAGTCCGGCGGCGCCGCAAAGCTGCGATGCAGTTCAGCAATCGTTTGCGCAAGACCATGCCCACACCCGAAACACGCGAGTGTAATTGCCGACGCGAACAGAAGCGCGATCCGGCCCCCATATCTAACTGAAAACCTTTTGATCGTTTGAACCAAATTCAAAGGGACTCCACACAAACGCTCCCATAAGAACAAATCCCGGCGACAAACACAATTCGGCCGCGCAGCGCCACAACACGGGCAACCAGCCCCGGCTGCTATCGTTAGAAACGTCGCTTTTGCGCCGCCGGCGCCCGTTCCTCCGGCAGGAGACGAAACTTCGCATGAAGCCCTCCGCGATCGCAATCGAAACGCCCCACAGCGCTCCGCTCACGACCAACAAGCACCTGATCCGCTGGGTCGAAAAGATGGCCGACCTCTGCCGTCCCGACGCCATCCACTGGGTCGACGGATCGAAGCGCGAGTACGACGCGCTCTGCGAACTGCTCATCGACAAAGGCACATTCATCCGCCTCGACCAGAAAAAGTGGCCCGGATGCTTCTACGCCCGCTCGACGCCCAACGACGTCGCCCGCGTCGAAGACCGCACCTTCATCTGCTCGCTCTCGCGCGACGCCGCCGGTCCCACCAACAACTGGGAAGATCCCTACGTCATGCGCCGCCGCCTCAAGCAGCTCTTTCGCGGCTCGATGCAGGGCCGCACCATGTACGTGCTGCCCTTCAGCATGGGCCCGGTGGGCTCGCCCATGTCCGGCGTTGGCGTGCAGCTCACCGACTCGCCCTACGTCGTCGCCTCCATGCGCACCATGGCCCGCATCGGAGCTCCCGTCTTCGCCGAAATCGACAAAGACGAAAAACGCGTCGTCCCCTGCCTGCATTCGGTCGGCATGCCGCTCAAGCCCGGCGAGCGCGACATCCCGTGGCCCTGCAACGACACAAAATACATCGTGCACTTTCCCGAGAGCCGCGAGATCTGGTCCTACGGCTCCGGCTACGGCGGCAACGCGCTGCTCAGCAAAAAATGTTTCGCCTTGCGTATCGCCTCCAACATCGCGCGCGACGAAGGCTGGATGGCCGAGCACATGCTCATCCTCGGCGTAGAAAGCCCCGAAGGCGAAAAAACCTATGTCGCCGCGGCATTTCCATCCGCCTGCGGCAAAACCAACTTCGCCATGCTCATTCCGCCCAAAGCCATGAAGGGTTGGAAAGTTTGGACCGTCGGCGACGACATCGCATGGATCAAGCCCGACAGCGAAGGCCGCCTGCGCGCCATCAATCCTGAAGCCGGATTCTTTGGCGTAGCGCCCGGCACCGGCGTCAAAACCAATCCCGTCGCCATGGCGACCCTCGCGAAGAACACCATCTTCACCAACGTCGCCCTCACGCCCGACGGCGGCGTCTGGTGGGAAGGCATGACCGACAAGCCGCCCGCCGAATGCATCGACTGGCGCGGCGAACGCTGGACTCCGGAAATCGGCAAAGAAACCGGCCGTACAGCCGCACATCCCAACGGCCGCTTCACCGCGCCCGCCTCGCAATGCCCATCCATCGATCCCGATTGGGAATCGCCCGAAGGCGTCCCCATCAGCGCCATCATCTTCGGCGGCCGCCGCTCCACAACTCTGCCGCTTATCTATCAGTCCTTCAACTGGTCGAGCGGCGTCTACGCCGGCGCAACGATGGGTTCCGAAACCACGGCCGCCGCCACCGGCGCCGTCGGCCAGGTGCGCCGCGATCCCATGGCCATGCTTCCCTTCTGCGGCTACCACATGGGCGACTACTTCCGGCATTGGATTCGCATGCAGCGCAAGCTCGAAGTCACGCCGCGCATCTTTCATGTGAACTGGTTCCGCAAAGACGCCGACGGAAAATTCCTATGGCCCGGCTTCGGCGAAAACATGCGCGTGCTGCGCTGGATCGTTGACCGCGTCCGCGGCCGCACCCAAGGCCGCGAAACCCCCATCGGCTGGGTGCCGCGTTACGAAGGCATCGATTGGTCAGGCTTGGATTTTCCGCGTGAGAAGTTCGACGAGCTCATCGCGGTCGACCGCGCCGCCTGGCGCAAAGAAGTCATGGCCCACGAAGAGCTCTTCATCAACCTCCACGACCACCTGCCGCCCGAAATGATCTACGAGCGCGAACTGCTGATCTGCCGCCTTTAGGCAACCGCTGCCGCTTCCCTCGCTTCTATGAGTGGAAGCGCGCCGGCTTCCGGCGTCCGCTTCTGGGCAGAGGCGCCGGGTTTTCGCGATTTCCCTGGCTCGCTGAGGATGAAGGAGAATCGCAATGACAATCCCCAGACTCTGCCCGTAACACTCCATCACAATGCGCGAGCCGCATAGTGCAGCTCAACAAACCCATTCTTATAAGCCGCCGAATTCTTCAAATTCCATCTCTTCTCTGTCGGCAAACCGCCAAAGAGCCGCAGCCCATCGCCCAACAACACAGGCGCAACCGTCAACCGAATCTCATCCACCAGATCAAGTTCGAGAAAACGCTGACACAACATGGCGCCGCCCACCAGCCAGATATTTTTGAAACGCGGCGCGAGCTTCGCATCCACAAGGTCTTTCAGATCGCCCGAATAAAACTCGACGCTCTTCCTCGCCTCCGGCCATTTCCTGCTGCTCACCACAACTGTCGGCGTATCGCCATACGGCCAGCCCAGTTCAAGCGCATGTTCATAGGTGCGAGAGCCCAATACATAACAATCGATGCCCTTGATGAAAGCGGCAATTTCTTCCTCTGAAAGCGAAACGCCGGCGTCGTAAACGCTTCCGCTCTCCATCCATGAGACGCTGTTGTCCTTCCGCGCGATGAATCCATCAAGACTTGAAACCACATGCAGGGTTACTCTCGACTTCATTGCATCGCCATCGCCCGCCATAGCTCCTCCGACCTCCGCCAACATCAAACTCCGGCTCTCGCATGATACCTTCACATCACCGCAATGCCGCCGGTCCCCG
>DATHNJ010000286.1:0-11850 GCA_035486155.1 Occallatibacter sp.
CTATTAAGGACCCGTTCGTAAGGCAGGGAGAGACCGACGGCTGCGCTCTGCACGCCGGGGATGCGCTGCATGGCAGCGATGCTCTCGTTGAGCAGTTGGCGAAAGGCAGCCGGGTCGTGATAGCGGACGTCATCGAGCGAGGCTTTGGCCGCCATAACGCCCTGCGGATTGAAGCCCGGCGGCAGGGTTTGCAGGTGGACGAGCGAGCGAATCAGCAATCCGCTGCCGGCCAGCAGGGCAACGGTGAGCGCGATCTCGCTGGCGATCAGCGCCTGGCGCAGGAGCATTCGCTCTCCGCCGGCGATGGCGCGGCTGGCCATCGAGGAGCGCAGATCGACACGGCGCACCACGAGCGCGGGCAGCATTCCGAAGAGCACGCTAGTCAGCATGGAGATCGCGAGGGTGAACAGGAGGACGCGCACGTCTAAGGCAACGGCGACGGGGAGATAGTCTTTGGGCAAAAGCGAGAGCAGGCCACGAAGCGCGAGGAAGCCTAGGCCAACGCCGAAAGCGCCGCCGATCGAAGCCAGCAGCAGGTTTTCGATCCAGAGTTGTTGTTGGATGCGCCAGTGCGAGCCGCCGAGCGCTAACCGCGTCGCGATCTCAGGCGTGCGGCGGGCAAGACGAACGAGCGTGAGGCCGGCGAGGTTGGCGCAGCCGATGAGCAGGATGAATCCGGCGGCGAACATGAGAGCGAGCGCCTGCGGGCGAAGTCGCGCGGTTTCGCCGCGCTGCAGTGGAACCAGATGAAACGACACGCGCGCCTGGGGGCCGTACTGCGGGGCAAGCTCTTGCGCCCATGCGATCCACGCGCGATTGACCTCAGCCTCGGCCTGCTGCCATGTGGCGCCGTCGTGGAGCCGGGCAATGACGTCGTAGTTCGAGCCGTTCCCCTCACCGTAGGGGCCGGGTTGAAGCGCAGTGTACAGATCGGCGTTCATCGGCGTGACCGCGCCCACGGGCAGGACGCCGATGACGGTGTAGGAGTCGCCTTTGAGATGGATGGATTGTCCGACGAGATTTGGGTCTTCACCGAAGACGTTGCGCCACAGGTTGAAGCTGAGAATCACCGCCTTGGGGCCGTGCGGCAAATCTTCCGTTGCGGAGAAGTTGCGTCCGATGGAGACCGGCATGCCGAGCACGTCGAGGTAGTGGGCCGAGATGCGTCCCGCGCGCACGTATTCGACATGCCGGGCGGCCTCGAGGTTGACGCCGTCGGCGCGACCGCTGGAGACAGCGGAGAGGAGGGAAGGAACGTCGTCGCGCAGTTGCTCCCATACATGGCCGTTGATGTTGTGTCCGCCGTCGAAGGATTCTTTGCCTTCGATATGCCGGAGGATCGTGCCCACCCGTTCCGGGCGTGGATAAGGGAGGCTCTTGAGCATCAGAGCGTTCACGATGGAGAAGATGGCGGTGTTGGCGCCGATGGCGAGCGCCAGAGTCGCAATCACCGTAATGGTGAATCCGGGATTGCGCACCAATTGCCGCAGAGCAAACTTGAGATTCGACCCCAGAGAATTCATTCGTCCCCCCGTCGGCATTGATGAAGCGCCTCAAAGATGCGCGCAAGCGTTCCGCCAAAGCCGGTGCTGAAAGAAAACTTCGTGCTGTGGCGCACCGTAGTCGCTGACGCCCAATGGGGCGTATCTGCACACACGTCCGCTTGCGGACGAGCTCTAGCTGCCAGTACGCCAATTTTTACGGCGCGGTTCCCTATAATTCGCAATAGGCGCTGTAGATCGCAGCGCAGGACCCCTCTGGAGGATTTCATCATTATGTCTGGGACCCTGGCTGCGGCCGTCATCGGAGATATCCACGTGTGGGAGGCCGGCGGCGCCGGCTCTGCCGAAGCTCTGTCGGCTTGGGTGGCGTCGCGTTTGGCCGCGCACGAGGCCGCGCTGGCGGCGTTGCTCGCGGTTGAAGGGCCGCGGACGCCGGAGAACTCGCTGCGGCTCTATGACGTCGCCATCGAGCATCTCAGCCTCGCCGGCTCGCAGGCGGGCATTCTCAACTCCGTCGCCCCAGACAAGGCGGTGCGCGACCAGGCGCAGATGGAGGCGCAGCGCATTGCGATGGCGGGCAGCGCGCTGAGCCTGAATCGTGCGGTCTATGACGCGCTGGCGGCGATCGATCTGTCCGGCGTGGATGACGCGACCAGGCATTACGTCGAGCGCACGCTGTTGAGTTATCGCCTCGCCGGCGTCGACAAGGATCAGGCCACGCGCGATCTCCTGCAGGCTTTGCACGAGAAAGCCACAAAGCATTCGCTCGATTTCAGCCGCAATATTCAGGAGGGCGGCAAGACCATCGAAGCTCAGCCGTCGGAGCTTGAGGGACTGCCCGCCGATTACATCGCGCGCCATCCGGCGAACGCCGAAGGCCGCGTTGTTCTAACCACTGATCCGCCGGACATGCAGCCAATCATGACCTTTGCCGGCAGCGCTGCGCTGCGCGAGCGGATGTTTCTGGCCTACAATACGCGCGCGTATCCGGCGAACAAGCAGATTCTTCTCGATCTTTTGGCGACGCGGCAGGAGATCGCCGATGTGCTCGGCTTCCGTAGCTGGGCCGATCTCGCGACGGCCGACCAGATGATGGGATCGGCTGCGAACGTCCGCACATTTCTGGCCAAGCTGAACGACGCCAGCCGGGAGGGCGCGGAGCGCGAGCACGAGCTGATTCTCGATTTCACGCGCGGGAGGGAGCCGGGCATCAAGGAGATCGACATCACCAGCCGCGGCTACTGGTATGAGCAGTTCCGGCGCGCGGAGTTCGACTTCGACTCGCAGTCGGTGCGTCCTTATTTTCCCTATGCGCAGGTCGAGGCGGGCGTGCTTGAGACTGCAGCCAAGCTGTTCAAAATCGAGTTTCGCCGTTCGCAGGCGCCGGCATGGGATGCGGCGGTTTCTGTCTTCGATGTGCATGAAGACGGCGAGCTGGTCGGGCGTTTCTATCTCGACATGCATCCGCGCGAGGGCAAGGACAAGTGGTTCTCCGCGGCGCCTGTGGTGACGGGCGTGCGCGGGCGTTATCTGCCCGAGGCCGCGCTGATCTGCAACTTTCCCGGAGGAGATAGCAGCGATCCGGGCCTGATGCAGTACTCCGATGTGGTGACCTACTTCCACGAGTTCGGCCACCTGATGCACGCGATTCTCGGCGGCCGCACGGCGTGGGCCGGGCTGTCGGGCTTTGCTACAGAGGGCGATTTCATTGAGGTGCCCTCGCAGATGCTGGAGGAGTTCTTCCGCGACGAGAAGCTGCTGCAGTCATTCGCAAAGCATTATCAGACGGGCGAGACGCTTCCTTCCGAAACCATCAAGAAGATGAAGCTCGCGGGCTCGTTTGGCCGCGCCGATTGGGTGCGCGCGCAGCTTTACTACACCACGCTGTCGCTCGATCTGCATGATCAAGCCCAGGCGCAGATCGATCTGGATGAGATCACCGAGCGACTGTACAGGAGCCTGCAGCCGTGGACCTGGATCGACGGCAATCGCATGTATGCAAGCTTCGGCCATCTCACTGGCTATTCGTCGAACTACTACACCTATGCATTCGACAAAGTGATTGCGCTCGACTTCTTCGCGCAGTTCGATCCGCGCGATCTACTTGGCTGCGACGCCGGAGCGAAGTATCGCAAGATGGTGCTGGAGCAGGGCGGTTCGAAGCCCGGAAGGCAGATGGTGCGCGATTTTCTAGGCCGCGACGAGGAGTTCGCCGCATTTTCGAAGTGGTTGAACGAAGAGTTCGAGGAGCAGCTCGCCGCAACCCACGCCTGAAAAGAAATCTGCAAATCGACCGAGCCGCGATCCCTCGCTGGCCACGCTGAAATTGCGATTTCAGTATGTCGAAACGTAATCGCGGATTACATCTCCTTCATTTCATCGGCGCACAGCACCTTGGTCACTTCATGCATCGAAGGTAGTAACAGGAGTTGTGCAATCTTTGATGATCGCCTCCGATTTTCGTCGTATCGCGCTCAGTTTCGAAGGCGCTGAAGAAGGCTCACACATGGGCCAGGTTGATTTCCGTGTGGGCGGGCGCATTTTCGCCACCCTGGCCTCGCAAAAGATGGGTTTTGGCAACCTCATGCTTTCGCCCGAGCAGCAAACCGCCTTCATTACCGAACGGCCTCACCTCTTTATTCCGATTGCAGGCGGGTGGGGAAAGAATGGCGCCACGCATATCCGGCTTGCGGATGCCGATGAGGACACCGTTGCCGGCGCATTGCGCGCTGCGTGGAACCAACGAATCGAAAAGAATCAAAGGGCTCGATCGCGGCCAATCTCCGCACGGCGGGCTGCGAGTCCCGCTGATCTGGAGGCTTCGCGGACACGGAAAGCGGAGCTGCGCGCGCGTTTGATCAGCGCAGATGCTCTGGAAGGCGTGAAAAAGCGCTACGGCCTCGACGATTGACCTACGCCCTCGGCGAATCGCCGGCATAGGAGCCGGTTTCAGCCAACCTCTTTCATTTCTTGGTTGAAAAGCTGAGAACGCGAGGCTGAAATAGTCCTGCGTTTTATCCGGCGTCGACGTCAAAATGGGATCATTTGCGGAGTTTTCCGCCGTTTTGAGGCCTCTTGTGGAAAACTCTCACAATCCAGATTCACTTCTAGCAACCTTTTCCCGCTAGGTCGCGTCATATCTGGTAACGAGCAGAGGCTTCCCCGAATTATGGCCCTTCCAAAGAAGGTATTCTCCCTGACGGTCCGGTAACGGACCCCTTCTCTCGACCCCCTCAGGATTCCCTCCCTTTTAACGCCTCTCGAGCGGGCCTGCCGGAAGGCAGGCCCATTCGCTCCGCTCTCCGCGAATCGGTCTCCAGATAAAATCAGTTTGTGAAGTCGCTCGATTCCTCGCGTAGTGTTCCCACCAAATCCAGTGTCCAGGGCATTGATGCTTTGTTTGAGATTGGCGGACTTGTGCGTAGCCGCCGTGCAGGCTCTGGGCGGACTGTGCGCGCTGCGCATCTAGATCGCGTAGCGCCTGAAGAGATCACGCCGGCAGCGCCGCAACCGCTGAGCGCCGCCAATGGCGTGCCGCTTCTGCGGATTCCAGAGTGGAACAGGCTTGGATGGCTCTGGCATGGGTTCAGCACGCGCCTGGGCGGCGCCAGCCGGGTCTACTGCGCCGAGGATGCGCCCGGCGAAATGAATCTTGGCTTCACTCCCGCGGACGACCGCGAAGTCGTGCTGCAAAATCGCCGACGGCTGGCCGAAGCGGTGACCGGCGATGCGGCGACGCCGTTGATTACGGTGCGCCAGTTTCATTCGAATCTTATTGTGATCGCACGCCGCAGCGAAGGAGACAGCCAGCCGCAGAAGGCCGATGGCGTGATCACGGCCGAGCCTGGGCTGCTTCTGGCGATACAGACCGCCGATTGCATTCCGGTTCTGGTGGCCGATCGCAAGCAGCGCGTGGTTGCGGCTTTTCATGCCGGATGGCGGGGAACCGTAAGCCGAATCGTCGAATCGGGCGTGGGCAAGATGCGCCTTGAGTTTGGCTCGCGGGCCCAGGATCTGATTGCCACGATCGGCCCCGGCGTCGGCGCCTGCTGCTATGCGGTAGGCGAAGAGGTGCAGTCGGAGTTCGAGTCGCAGTTCACCTACGCGCCGAAGCTGTTCCGCGAGGTCTACGACTCCGATCCGATCAAAACGAAGTATCCGATGCTGTTTCTCACCCAGCGCGCGCCTGGGCACTCGCCCATCGGACCGAGCCTGCATCTGGACCTGATCGAGGCTAACCGGCGTCAGTTGCTTGACGCCGGAGTCAAGCCGCGCGCCATCCAACTTGTGGGCGGATGCACCAGCTCACATAGAGAATTGTTTTTTTCGCATCGCGCCTCGCAGGGCCACGCGGGGCGCATGATGAGCGTAATCGGCATTCGCCCATGATGGGGCAGGCGCGTCAATCGACGCGCAAAATTGATGCGCGCTTTCTAAGCGCCGGGCTTTACGACGCCGGATGCGCAGCCGCCGCCTCTGCCGGATTCACCAGGTCGCGCAGCTCCTTGGAGGGTTTGAAATAAGGCACGCGCTTGGCCGGCACCTCCACGCGTTCGCCAGTCTTGGGGTTCCGGCCAATGCGGGGATTGCGCTGGCGGATGCGGAACGAGCCGAAGCCGCGAATCTCGATCTTGTCGCCGCTCTGTAAGGCGGAAATCACCGAATCGAACACCGTTTCGACGATGACTTCGCCATCGCGACGGGTCAGATCGCCGAGCCGGGTGACTTTTTCTACCAGATCTGCCTTTGTCATGTTGTTGAAACCTCCGCAGATAGCATAGTTGGATTGTCCCCGTCCTGAAGCCAAAAATCAAGAGTTTAGCGGCTTTGAGCCTTTTGGATCAGCAACATGGCTGGAAAGTTGCAACCCGGTTTCAGGCATAAGCTGGGGTATGATTGCACTGTCTTCCTCGAAAACTGAGGCTGGCGCTGGAGGCAGGAGAACGTGTCGCAATACCCGAAATACAGCATTGTGATTCCTGCTTTCAACGAGAGCGCCCGCATCCCTGCCACTTTGGAGTCGGTGATTGCCTGCGTTCGCGCTAATGCGTGGGATGCGGAAATCATCGTGGTTAATGACGGGTCGACCGACAACACTGCGGAAATCGTACTAGATATGGCGCGTACGGCGCCGGAGCTCCGTCTGCTCGAGAACCCCGGCAACCGCGGCAAAGGGTACGCGGTGCGAAATGGGATTCTACATGCGCTGGGCGACATTGTGATGTTTACGGACTCGGACCTGTCCGCGCCCATCGTCGAAGCCGAGCGCCTGTTTGCGGCGATTGCCGGTGGGGCCGATATCGTCATCGGTTCGCGTTGGCTCGAAAGCGGCCGCCAGACGCATCGGCAGCCGCTCTATCGACAGTTCTTCGGCCGCTGCTTCAACACGGTTTGCCGCATGGTGATGAATCTGCCCTTCGCGGATACGCAATGCGGCTTCAAGGCGTTTACGCGCGCCGCGGCGCAAACGGTGTTTCAGCTCCAGACCATTGAGCGCTGGGGCTTCGATCCGGAGATTCTGTTCATCGCTCTGAAGCGCGGATTCAAGATCCAGGAAGTTCCAGTGAGCTGGGCGCACGATGCGCGCACGCGCATGAGCTATCTGCGCGACGGCATGCAGATGTTGAAAGAGCTTGCCATGGTGCGCTGGAATGCGCTGACCGGTCTGTACAGCCGCAGAATCGACACCAAACTGCGCACCGGCGAAACCCGCTAGCCCCGCCTTCGCTTACTGAATCACCTTGCCTTCGCCTGGCTTCACGCCGCCGCAATCGCTTCCAAGATAATGCGACGTCATGTGCATGTTGATGGTCATCGGCTGCGGCAAAGCCGGATCGGCGACCTTCATCACGACAGTTCCATGCGAATGCTGCTGGTCCTCAATGATGATGTCGACGTGTGCGTTGTTGGTCCCGCCGTGCGCGGACTGGCAGGCTTCGTCGAACGATATCTCCTGCGGATCCTGGTGCAGGTTGGAAAGCGTGCAGTTATGCTGCTGCCGCGCGTTGAATCCCTGAATATCGCTCTTCCACTTTTCCGGCGTGAGGCAGGACTGCGCCGAGTGGGGGCGTCCGATCGCCGAAGCCATGGCGGCCATCGGCGTGTTTTCCAGGCCGGTCACCGTCGATGTTGTGTCTGTCTGCCACAACCCCATGCTTACGGGAGGCGTCTCGGAGAGCTGGTTCGGGGCCTGTGCGGCGGCGCATACGGAGAGTGAGAGCAGGACTAAAAGCGATTCGATCTTCATCGTTCCAATTTCCTTTGCGAGCTTAGCGGCGCCCGCGTTGCAGGCGTGGTTTGCCTTATATCATGACGGAGTTGCGACGCAGAAGCGAAATGTCTGTATGCTGCGTGCGATACACTGGCCCTTGCTTTTTCGAGACGCGAAGAACGCGGCTTTGTAGATTGCGATTGAGATATATCGATTCAGGCAAGATGAATTCAACCACACGCCCAACTCTTCTAATCCTTGCCGCCGGCATGGGATCCCGCTACGGCGGATTGAAACAGATCGATGCGGTTGGTCCCTCCGGCGAGACCATTCTCGATTTCTCGGTGTATGACGCATCGCGCGCCGGCTTTGGCCAGATAGTCTTCGTAATTCGCAGGGACATTGAAGACGCGTTCCGCCAATCGATTGGCGCGCGCTTTGAGCAGCGCGTTCCGGTGAAGTATGTGTTTCAGGAGATCGATGATCTTCCGCCTGGATTCACTGTTCCTGCGGGCCGCACCAAGCCTTGGGGCACGACGCAGGCTGTGCTTGCGGCGGCCGAAGTTATTCACGAGCCCTTTGCCGTGATCAATGCCGATGACTTTTACGGACAGGAGAGTTTTCAGTCGCTGAGCCGGCATCTTCTGACCGAAAGCTTAGGCTATGCGATGATCGGTTTCATCCTCCGTAACACTCTTTCCGAATTTGGTTCGGTGGCGCGCGGCATTAGCGCAGTCGACGAGAACGGCTATCTCGCGAGCGTGGTCGAAGTGACTGGTATCGAAAGGGACAGCGGGGAGATTAAAGCCGCCGGTGGGATACCCTTGTCCGGCGATGAGATTGTCTCGATGAATATGTGGGGGTTTACGCCCCGCGTCTTCGATCAGCTCCGCGCCTATTTCGAGAGCTTTCTTGAAGCGAACAGCTTGGACCAGCGCGCCGAGTGCTATCTACCGAACGCGGTCAACAGCCTGATTCACTCCGGCGAGTCGCGCGTGCGCGTGCTTCCAACTTCAGAGGCGTGGTTCGGGGTGACCTATCGCGAAGACCGCCCGCGCGTCGTCGAAAGCATCGGCCGCCTGGTGAGTTCCGGAGTGTATCCGGAGAGGCTGTGGCCATGAATGACAGTTACGATCTGGCCGCGGTGACCGCTGGATTTGAGATCGACGGCGGATTTTTGTCTGCGACGCGCTACGGCAGTGGACACATCAACGATTCCTTTTGCGTGAAGGTAAATCGACACGGGCAAGAAAAACGCGCTCTCATTCAACGCATCAATCACCACATCTTCAAAAATCCTGTCGCGGTAATGGAGAACATTCAGCGCGTCATCGCCCACCTATGCGCGCAGACGACCGGCCGGCCTGACGGCGATCGCCGCGTACTTAGGCTGATTCCGGCGCGCGATGGCCGCGCATGGCATGTGGATGCGGACGGGAACTACTGGCGCGCGTATCACTTTATCGACAATGCGCGAAGTTATGACATCGTGCAGTCGCCGGAGCAGGCTCATCAGGCGGCGCGGGCCTTCGGACACTTTCAGCAGATGCTTGTCAACCTTCCGGCGCCGCGTCTGATTGAGACCATCCCCGACTTTCACCACACGCCCAAGCGCTTTGCGGCGCTCGAGCGCGCGATCGAAGCCGATGTCGCCAACCGCGCCGTGCTGGCCAAGCCGGAGATCGAATTCGCACTGGCGCGGCGATCCATGGTCAGCGCACTGATCGATGCGAATTTGCCCGAGCGCGTGACCCACAATGACACTAAGTTCAATAACGTTCTGCTCGATGACGCCACCGGGGAGGGCCTATGCGTCATCGATCTCGACACGGTGATGCCCGGGCTTGCGGCATACGACTTCGGAGATATGGTGCGCACTACGACGAGCCCGGCGATGGAGGACGAGCGCGACCTATCAAAAGTCGTCATGGATTTCGCAATGTACGAAGCTCTGGTGCGCGGCTATATCGAGAGCGCCGGCGCCTTTCTTACTCCGGCCGAGCGGAAGACGCTTGCTGTCTCGGGAAAACTCATCACCTTTGAGATCGGCATTCGCTTTCTCGCGGACCATTTGTCCGGCGATACATACTTCAAGATTCATCGCGAAGGCCACAATCTCGATCGCTGCCGCACCCAGTTCAAGCTGGTCGAATCGATCGAGCGGCAGGAAGAGAAGATGACCCGCCTCGTCGAAGATTTCGCCTAACTTCACTTTGTGACTGGCTCGCTGGCGCGTGGGATACACTCGTCTCGCGAGGCTAGATTTGAAGAGTTATCTCTGCGCGCTTGTCTTCGGAATCGCGGTTATCCTGGCGCCGGTTTTCGGCCAGTCTGCCGCTTCGATCTCTCCCACGCCGTATCAGGTGGCGTGGCAGGATCTTGAATTCGGCGTCATTCTTCACTTTTCGACCAACACATTTCTTGACCGCGAATGGGGCGATGGGACGGCCAGCCCATCCGTGTTCAATCCTACGCAATTCGATCCGGACCAATGGATGCAGGCGATTCGTGCATCGGGCGCGAAGTATGTCGTGCTTGTCGCCAAGCATCATGACGGTTTCTGCCTCTGGCCGACCAAGCAGACCGACTACAGCGTGCGCAGCAGTCCGTGGAAAGACGGCAAGGGCGATGTGGTCGGCGAGGTGGCTCGTGCGGCGCGTAAATATGGCCTGCGTTTCGGCGTCTATCTTTCGCCGTGGGATCGTCACGAGCCTAAGTACAAAGACTCGGCGGCTTATGACATCTACTACAACGCCGAGTTAGAAGAGTTAGCCTCCAACTATGGCGACTTAGTCGAGTTCTGGCTCGACGGCGCAGGGTCAGCGGGCCACGTCTATAACTTTCCCAAGATCGTTGAAACTCTTCGAGCGTATCAACCCAACACCGTCGTCTTCGCCGATACAGCCCTCTTCGAATACGGCGATGCGCGATGGGTGGGCAATGAAGCCGGCGTCGTCGATTACGAAAACTGGAATGTCATCGATCGTCATGGCTATCTGCGTTGGCGTCCCGTCGAGGCCGATACGCCGCTGCGCAAGCTGCATTGGTTCTGGCATCCCAACGATGAATCCTCGCTGAAGAGCGTCGATGAATTGCTTGCGACCTATGACGCCACGGTAGGTCGCGGCGCGCAGCTCATGCTTGGCGTGGCGCCGGACAGTCGCGGGCTGCTTCCGAATGCGGATGCGAAGCGGCTGGAGGAGTTTGGCGCAGCCCTGCGGCGTCGCCAAGCGACCAATCTCGCGCTGCATCATCGACCGTCATCCGCTGATGTCGCGGCGGCCTTCGATGGCGATCCCGACACCTTCTGGTCGGCGCCTGTTGGTTCGCATCATGCGATGTTAGAGGTCGACTTCGACAAGCCGGTCACCTTCGATCATGCGCTGACCATGGAGTGGCTCAACGACGGCCAACGTGTGGAGAAATATGCGATCGAGATTTGGGATGCAAAGGCGGCGAAGTGGACGCGCGTGGCGCAAGCTGAAGCCATCGGCCACAAGAAGATCGACGCCTTCGCTCCGGTGACGGCCAGCCGCATTCGGCTCAACATCCTGTCGAGCACAGCGGAGGCGCAGATCCGGGAGTTCCAGCTTTACCGCTGGGGGGCGCAGGTCGGCCCGGAGTAGCGGCAAAGGAGCCGGCGGCTTCAGTGCATGTGTTCCACAAGATATTCGCTGGGCGCCCCGAGGACATGGGCGTGGCACACGGAACAGGCGATTACATGGTCCATGTAGTCGCGCAGCGCCTGTTCGTGGCCCATCTTTGCTTCGGCCGCGCGGCGTGCAATTTCGTTCCATTCATTCACGCCCACCGCCCGGTTTCCCGCTACCGCCACGCGCTTGTCCGCTTCGGCGCCAACCCAGGCCCGGGTTCTTTCGAAATAGACGGTATCGAACTTAAGTCCTTCTTCACAATACTTTTGGTGCACGGGCTCCTCCCAAATGTTGACCTCTGGATGAGGTCGATCCCCATTTTCCAGCTGCGAGAACGCGCCAGATAACTGTGTGTCTGTCACAACCGCGCATTGTGTCTGCGCAAGAAATGCATTTTGCTGATTAAATTCATCAAAATAAAGCTCTTGCGCGGCACTGTATGCAATTGAGACAGTACGATGCAGGTTTTGCGCGAAAAGGAGAC
>DATHNJ010000287.1:0-2116 GCA_035486155.1 Occallatibacter sp.
CGAAAATGTGCTGGCTTCGAATGAGTTGCTGGCGAGCCGCGGCGTCACGCTGCACGAGATCAATCGTGGCGGCGACGTGACCTATCACGGACCGGGGCAACTGGTGGGGTACCCAATCTTTGACCTGCGCAGCCTGATGAATGCAAAGGGAGGGCGACTGGGGCCAGTCGACTTTGTCCGCATGATGGAAGAGGCGCTGATCCGGCTCTGCGGCGTGTATGGCGTGCGCGCGGGAAGGATCGCGGGACTGACGGGTGTGTGGTGCCATGCCGAGGGCAGTCCTCTGGATGAGAGCGTGGCCACCAGCAAAGAGCGAAAGATCGGCGCGATTGGGATTCATGTTTCGCGGGGGATAACCTCGCATGGATTTGCCTTCAACGTGACGACGGATCTCCGCGACTTTCAGCTGATCAATCCCTGCGGCATTACGGACAAGCCGGTGACGAGTCTCAAGCGGGAGATTCCAGAAGGAGTCACTTTGCCGGGGCTTGAGGAGACGGCGCGTCAGGCTGCGCGGCAGTTCGGGCAGGTATTCGGGCAGCAAGTGCTGGAGATGGGGGGCCTGGATGCACTGCGCGCGCAGGCTGCTCGAGCGAAACCGGGAGTGACGGCGGAAGATACCCCACTTCAGGTTCCCGCCGAAGTGGAACGGCTGCATGGCGATCCGGAGCGGCCGGTGCAGGCCTGAGTCTGGTTTGCGTTGGCTTGGGTCGGCGGGGCCGCAATTTATAATCCGGCAGGAACCGGGCGGGTGCTGTTTGTCCCGCATGGCGGAGTGAACGATTCATGCCAACCGACGTGATCATGCCACAGATGGGCGAGTCGATCGTTGAGGGCACCATAACCAAGTGGCTCAAGAAAGTCGGCGAGCCGGTGGAGAAGGATGAGCCTCTCTTCGAAATTTCGACCGACAAGGTCGATGCGGAGATTCCTTCGCCGGTCGCGGGCGTGCTCACTGAGATCAAGTTCCCCGAGGGGTCGACCGTCGAGATCAACACGATCGTCGCCGTTTTGAGCGAAAGAGGTTCGGTCGGAAAGACCGCACCGGCGCCCGAAAAGCCTGCGACAAAATCTGCAGATCCGAAGCCGACACAAGCCGCCACGCCCTCTCCGCACCCCAAGTCCCTGGCGGTACCTGCGCACGAATCAAAGGCGATGTCGGCAGCGGCAAGACCTGCCAACCCAGGTATCGAGATTGTGATGCCGCAGATGGGCGAGTCGATCTTTGAGGGGACCGTCACCAAGTGGCTCAAAAAGGTTGGCGATACGGTTGAGAAAGACGAGCCGCTTTTTGAGATTTCGACCGACAAGGTCGACGCGGAGATTCCTTCGCCGGTCGCAGGGGTTCTGACCGAGATTAAGGCTGGCGAGGGCGAGACGGTTCAGATCAATGTTGTAGTTGCGGTAATCGGCGGCAGCAGTGCTGTAGGAGCCGCAACGGAGCCCCTCGAAGCATCGAGCGCTGCAGAAGAATCCGGGGCGCCGCGGGCGCCGCTAGCTCCACCCCAGATCGTGGACCCTGATCGGCGGATTCGGTCTTCGCCACTGGTGCGGCGCATCGCCAAAGAAAACGGCATCGACCTGCGACTCGTTCCTGGGGCGGGTTCGGGCGGCCGCATCAACAAGGAAGATATTCAGCGCTACATGAGTCAAGGGGCCGCGAAAGTCGCGGGCGCAACGCAGGCGCGGTTGGCCGGACCACAGGCCAAAGCCAAGGGTGAGCCGCCGCAGCCAAAGGCGCTTACAGCGGATGTGGTGCCGCTGACGAAGATGCGCACCATCATTGCGCAGCGCATGGTGGAGAGCGAACGCACCAGTCCGCATGTGCACTCGGTCTATAAGGTAGACATGACGCGGATCGTGCGGCTGCGCGATCGCGAGAAGGCAGGGTTCGAACAGCGCCACGGCGTGAAGCTTACGTATATGCCGTTCATCGCGGTAGCTGCGGTTGAGGCACTACAGCGGTTTCCAATTGTGAACGCATCGCTGATCGAGAACGCGATTCACTACCACGCGAATATTAATCTAGGCATCGCGGTGGCTCTGGAGTGGGGATTGATTGTGCCGGCGTTGCGGGAAGCGGAGAAGCGCGATTTCGCGAGCATCGCGCGTGCGA
>DATHNJ010000288.1:0-2668 GCA_035486155.1 Occallatibacter sp.
GTGCTGATCTTTCGCAATGAAGACCTCGATCCCGATCGCTGCCGCCCGGAATTCGCGGCCGCGGCGATCGATGACTTGCTCTGGCTGGGAATCCAATGGCACGAGGGTCCCGACATCGGCGGGCCGCACGCTCCTTATACGCAGAGTCAACGACTCGAATACTACCGCGAAATCTGGCGCCGCTTGCACGCGACCGGCGCGATCTATCCCAGCCCTCATTCGCGCAAGGACGTCCAGGAAGCGCTTGTCGCGCCGCACGATGACGTTGCACGCCGCAGCGGCGCGGCGGGTCAAGAGCCGATCTTCCCGGCCCATCTCCGCCCGCCGCCGGGCGCTGGTCGCGATGCCACCGAGCCGGGCGAAGTGAACTGGCGGTTCCGCGTGCCCGACGATGAGGCGGTCGGGTTCGAAGACGTTAATCTCGGGGCACAGAGTTATATTGCCGGACGCGACTTCGGCGATTTTGTTGTATGGCGCCGCGATGATGTACCCGCATATCAACTGGCCGTGGTCGCCGACGATGCGACCATGCTGATCACCGAGGTGGTGCGCGGCGCCGATCTGCTGAAGTCGACTGCGCGACAGTTGTTGCTGATTCGGGCGCTGAAATTGGCAGTGCCGAGTTATTTTCATTGCAACCTCGTGCGTGATGAGGCGGGAATTCGCCTGGCCAAGCGACAGGATGCGCTCAGCCTGCGGGCATTGCGCGGAGAAGGTCGAACTCCGGAAGAAGTCTTGGGAATGTGCTCCAGCCGAGACTGAAGACACGGGAGACTAACCGGAAGTCGGTCCCACTATTAACCTGCCAGATGACGGGGTGGAGCACGCCTTCAGGCGTGCAGTAAAAGAGACCTCTGTCCGCTTTGGCGGCTGAGGTACAAGAAGAAGTTACCTCAGTGGCTAAAGCCGATTTATTGTCCCGATTACAGTGCACCGCTGAAGGGGTCCACCCGTTCGCCTCCGAGGTGCCGTTTGCATTGCGCATTTGGAATCTGCAGTGTATTGTCTCCGCGTAAGCCGAGAGCAAATTTATGCGCGTGAATTGGACTGCCATTGCAGTTGCTGCGGTCGCAGATTGGCTGCTGGGCGCCGTGTGGTTCACCGTCTTCGCCGCGCAGTGGCGGGCGGGCCTGCGCATGACGCCGGAAGAGTTGCAGACGTATATGTCGCATCCCAACTTCTGGCCATTCCTGATCGCGCTGTTGTGCAGCGCGGCGATGGCTTACGTGATCGCTCGGATGGTGGCTATTGCCCCGAGCCATGGGCTGTTTCGTGGCATCTCAGCCGGCATTCTGGTCGGCTCTGCCACGGCGGCAGCGATGATCACGGAGATGGCCTTCGAATATCGCACCGGGCCGTTCATCATGATCTCTGCCTTTTATCCCTTGCTCGGCTGCATTCTGATGGGCATCATCATCGGGATCTGGAAGCCCAAATCGATGACGGCAGCACAAATGGCAAAATGAAAATTGAAGGCAAGATTGTCAACGGCTATCTGAAAGTCTTGACCGGAATGGATCAGCTCCCGGGCCCTGAAGGCCAACGCTACATCGAGCTGTTCCGCCACGGCTCGCTCACTGTGGAACTGTACGCGCCGCGCGGCAACGATCCGCAGACACCGCACACGCGCGACGAGATTTACGTCATCATCGGCGGCAAGGGACGCTTCCAGTTGGGAAAGCAGGAAACGTCATTCGGTCCCGGCGACGTGCTTTTCGTTCCGGCGGGCGAAGAGCATCGCTTCACCGAATTCGGCGACGACTTCGCCACCTGGGTCTTTTTCTACGGACCTGAAGGCGGCGAAGCGGAAGTATTGCTGACCCCGACGGCAGGTTAACGCGACTACTTGCCGGTGTAACTGACACGCCAGATCGAGTTGGAGCCGTCATCGGTGACCAGCAGCGAACCGTCCGACGCCACCGTCACCCCCACCGGACGCCCCCACACGTCGCCATTCGGCAGAACGAAGCCGGTGAGGAAGTCTTCATACTCGCCGGTGGACTTGCCGGTCTGATGCAGCGGCACGCGAACAACCTCGTAGCCGGCGCGGGGCGCGCGATTCCATGATCCGTGTTGCGAAGAGAAGATGTCGCCTTCGTACTCGGCGGGAAACTGCTTGCCTTCGTAGAAGGTCAGCTCCAGCGACGCGTTGTGCGCCTGCAAAAGCACATCGGGCACAATCGTTTTGCTCTTAAGTTCGGGGTGCGCGCCTTTCAGGCGTGGGTCGGGATTGCCTCCCATGTAGTAATACGGCCAGCCGTAGAAGCCACCTTCCTCGACATGGGTGATGTAGTCGGGCACGAGGTTGTTGCCGAGCTGATCGCGCTCGTTCACCGAGCACCAGAGTTGCCCGTCCTTCGGATCGATCGCCAGTCCGCCGCCGGCATTGCGTATGCCGTAAGCGTACATGTGCGGGTTGGAGCCGTCGGGATTCATCACCCAGATCTGCGCGCGACCCTTCTCGTCCTTGTGCGTATCGGGGTCGTCGACATTCGAGGAGGAGCCAACACCGACGAAGAGTTGCTTGCCGTCGGGCGAGAAGACAAGATCGCGCGTCCAGTGGCCACCGCCGCTGGGCAGTGACGCGATGTGCTCCGGCTTGCCTGCCGCCTTCAGATCGCCGTTGTGATAGGGAACGCGCAGCACGGCGTCGGTGTCGCCAATGTAG
>DATHNJ010000289.1:0-29049 GCA_035486155.1 Occallatibacter sp.
CTGATCGAAGATCTCGACGGCTATCTCTGCGAACTCGGCATGGCGCAGATTCGTGATGGGCTCCACACGCTCGGCCAGATGCCGCCTCTGCCCGAGATGCTGCGTTCGCTTACGCGCCTCTCAAATGCTGGCGCGCCAAGCCTGCAAGCTGCGCTCGCCACCGCGTTCGGTTTCGATCTCGCTGTGCTGCTTGAGAAACGTGGCGAACGCATCGCAGACGATCGCCTTCTGCTCGGCCAACCGATTCATACGCACGCCGATGTGCTCGAGATTCTCGATCAAGCTTCACTTGACCTCTACACGATGCTCGAAGAACTCGGCTTCCGAAACGAATCCATCGCCGCCGTACAGCGTTCTGTTCTCGGCATAGAAAGCGATGACATCGCTAAAGTTCTCGCCTTCGTGTGCGACGAGTTGGTCCCGCGTCTGGAACAAACCGGCGACGAGATCGAGCACCTGCTCGACGCGCTCGAAGGTAAATACATTCCCGCTGGCCCGGCAGGAGCGCCGACGCGCGGCATGGCGCACGTTCTGCCCACCGGCCGCAACTTCTATGCGGTCGATCCGCGCGCACTGCCATCGCAAGCGGCATGGCGCGTTGGCCAGCACCTCGCGCACGAAGCCATCGAGCGCTACCTCAAAGAAGAAGGCGTGTATCCGGAGATGATGGGGCTCAGCGTGTGGGGCACCTCGCAGATGCGCACGCACGGCGACGACATCGCTGAAGCCTTCGCGCTGCTCGGCGTCGAACCGTTATGGAACGCGCAATCCCACCGTCTCGATGGCGTTTCGCTTCTTCCACTCGAACAGCTTGGCCGACCGCGCATTGATGTCACTTTGCGCATCAGCGGCTTCTTCCGCGATGCGTTTCCGCATCTCATCGATCTTTTTGACCAAGCCGTATCGCTCGTCATCGAGCAGGACGAGCCGCTTGACCAGAACTTCCCTCGCAAGCACTATCTCGCCGATCTTGAAAAGCGCCGCGATCTGCCTGCCGAGGAAGCCGAAGCACAAGCGCGATTCCGCATGTTCGGATCCAAGCCCGGCGCTTATGGTGCAGGCATTCTGCCTTTGATCGAGACCGGCGCATGGAGCGGCGACGACGATTTTGCGCGCGCCTTTCTCGAGTGGGGCGGCTACGCCTACAGCGCGAGCGCAAACGGAGTCGACGCGCGTCCGGTTTTCGCGGAGCGCTTGCAGACCATTCAAGTGGCGCTGCACAACCAGGACAACCGCGAGCACGACATCTTCGACTCGGACGATTACTTCCAGTTTCACGGCGGCATGGTCGCTTCCATTCGCGCGCTCACCGGCGTGCAGCCCAAAGCCTACTTCGGCGACAGCTCGCGACCGGACGACGTGCGCGTGCGCGATCTCAAAGAAGAAGCTCTGCGGGTCTACCGTTCGCGCGTCGTAAATCCCAAATGGATCGAAAGCATCAAGCGGCACGGCTACAAGGGCGGGCTCGAGCTCGCTGCGACTGTGGATTACATCTTCGGCTTCGACGCCACGGCGCAGATCGCGCCTGACTTTGTCTACGAAGGTCTCGCCGAGCACTATGCGCTCTCGCAGGAGATGCGCGATTTCCTAGCGCGTTCGAATCCGTGGGCCATGCAGGCCATTGCGGAGCGCCTGCTGGAGGCGGCCAACCGCGAGCTCTGGGAGAACCCGGCGCCAGAGACGCTTGAAGCGCTGCGCAATGTCCTTCTTGAGAGTGAGACTCTCCTCGAAGCGCAGGGCGAAGCTAAACGCGAGGTGATTCGATGAATCCGAACGTCTATCCCTTCACGGCAATCGTCGGTCAAGAGCCGATGAAGCTCGCGCTTTTGCTGGCCGCGGTTGACTGGCGTCTCGGCGTTCTGCTGCGCGGCGATAAAGGCGCGGGCAAAACTACTACCGCACGTGGGCTTGCGCTGCTGTTGCCCGAGCACGCTCGCTTCGTCAATCTGCCCATCGGCGCAACGGAAGACCGCATCCTTGGTGGCTTGAATCTGGAACGCACGCTCAAGGGCGACCCCGTTCTCAAGCCCGGCCTGCTCTCTGAAGCGCATCGCGGCGTGCTCTACATCGATGAGGTCAATCTTTTGCCTGCGCATCTGGGCGATGCGCTACTCGACGCCGCATCGAGCGGCGTCAACGTCGTCGAACGCGAAGGCCTGAGCGCATCGCATCCCGCTGAGTTTGTCCTGCTTGGCAGCATGAATCCTGAAGAAGGCCTGCTGCGCCCGCAGTTACTCGACCGCTTTGCGCTCTGCGCCGACATCTCTGCGCCTCTGGAGACCGCGGAACGTCTCGCGATCGTGGACCGCAGACTCGCCTTCGAGCGTGATCCAGCGCAGTTCGCAGAGAAGTGGTCGATTCAGCAAGCGGCAACCAAAGAAAAGATCCGCGCCGCCAGAGCCAGTGCCGGCGCTGTCGCTTGCCCCGCCGCGATCTTGGCTCGAATTGAAAACGCCATCTGCACGGCAGGCGTTCGATCGCTGCGCGCCGATCTCGCTGCGGTGCGCGCCAGCATTGCTTATGCTGCATTGCTGGGCGACAACTCAGTAGCCGCACATCACGCCGATGCCGTGCTCCCGCTGGTGCTCAATCACCGCACGCAATCCAAGAGCCGCTCGGCGCCGCCTCCTTCGCAACCGCCGCAAACGCCCGCGCCTTCAGATCAGAATGCGCAGGAAGCCGCGGAGCGTATCTTCGCTCCGCGCGAGGTCTCCGCGCCGGCTATCAAGATTGGTTTCAATGGCCACGCGCCGCGCGGCAATAGCCAAGCTGGATCTCCTGCTCAACCTGGTCCCGTTACTGGCGCGCGTCGCACAGAAACTCCTCAGGAGATCGACCTTCGCGCCACGCTGAATCACGTACTGCTCGAGACGGGAACTGCGCAACCTCGTGTCACCGATCTGCATGAAAAAGTGCGAGCGCCGCGCGCCGGCATGCGCTACTTGTTTCTCATCGATTCCAGCGGATCGCATGCTGCCCAGGAGAAGATGCGGCTGGTCAAAGGAGCGACGCTCGGCTTGCTCGAGCGCTCCTTCCACAAAGACGACGAAGTCGCCATTATCGTCTTTCGCGGCGCCGGAGCAACGGTTCTACTGGAGCCGTCGCGCGTGGCGCAGGATGCGTCAAGTGCGCTCGAGTATCTTCCCACCGGAGGCCGCACGCCGCTGGCGCATGCGCTCCAACTAGCCGAGACTTATCTCACTCCTTCGACGCTTTTGATCGTGCTCAGCGATGGCCGCGCCAACGTCGCGTTGCAAAACGGAGATCCATGGCAGGACGCACTGCAACTCGCTACTCATCTGCATTGCAATGCTCTGGTCGTCGATACGGAAAACGCGATTCAACCTATCGGCAGAGCGCGCGAACTTGCTCGCGCCCTGAAGGCCTCGTGCATCACTCTGGCTGAACTTGAAAGCGCCGGCGAGATCAGAATCGACTTCTCCTCTACTGCGCCGGCGCGTAGCCGATAAACTTATCCGCCCACTGGATGAACCACTTCATGTTCGGCGCATCGGTGTGGCCTCCGTCATGCTGGCGCCAGGCAAGCTGCCCCTCGAGCAATCCATTATTCACAGGCGGCATCTTGGCCGTGTTGTAGTCGCCTTCGACATCGAGCCCTTTCGCGCCGACCAGTTTGAAGACGCGGCTTGCATCCACTGTGGCCATAAAGCTGCCTTCGTGATCCAGCCACTTTGCATCGCCCTTCTCCGGCACGCCGTAGCTGATGAACGTGAGTCGCGGCGCGCATAACGCGATCAGCTCGTTCGAATCGACAGGAATGTCGCCAGGGTTCATGCTGCCGAATGAAGCTTCGGATGCGCCATATTTCATGAAATTGCCGGCCATCCAGTAGTACTCGCCGTCGGTCAGATTCTCTACCTCTTCGCCGAAGTAGCGGCGCAGCAACGTAGCTCCGCCTTTGCCCGACGAGCCGACCAGCGCCATCGAGAAGCGTGGATCGAAGGCCATTGTTACGAGCGTCGCCTTGCCGTAGCGCGAGACCCCATCGATGCCAACGTGTTTTGCGTCGACAGAAGGATCGGTCTCGAGATAGTCGAGCCCGCGACCGGCGCCCCACGCCCATGCCCGCAGCGCTCCCCAGTCTTCCGGTTTGCGCGGCTGGCCTTTGTTCACCAGCCCGATAATGCCGCGCGTGATGCCTGCTCCATCATCGGCCTGCACGCTCGCCGGATCGAACAAAACGAATCCCCATCCTGCGGCGACCAACTCCCACTGGTTCGGCGGATCACCGTCGGCATTCAATTGCGGAGGTTGAAATGGCGGCGTCTCCCGCAGCGGCTCCCACGCCGGATGCTGCGCGAAGAGTTCTTTCAGAGAAGGATCCTGCTGCACAAGCAGGGCCTTCCATGCTTTGTTCACGCGATCAAGGTCTTCGCCACGCGGCTCGTTGGGATTCGGAAATCCCGCGCGGCCGAACATCATCAGCACAGGCACGGGGCCCTTCGCGTTCGCAGGCGTCACCAGCGTCATGTGAATCTTGACGCTGATCGCCGGATATGACGAGTTGTCCACCTCGCCGAGCAGGTCCTTGGCGATGACGGGCGTGAAGCCGATCATCTCGCGATCGACAGCCGACACTCTCCAGGTCACCTTCGGAACGTCAGCGGGAACGCGCCCGTAAACATACTTAGAAAACATCTCGGCGAGCTCGGGTCGGCGTTTGCTCCACCACATCTCGGCCGTCGTCACCTTTTGCCCATCATTGAGCGTCAGAGGGTCTGGCACGTTCGGATATGGATTCGCCCGCGACTCATCGTAGTTGGCGTGATTGGGCGCTTTCTCATTGCCGCTCGCGCCCGGCCGCACCGCCTTGATGCCAAGCTGATCCATCATGTTCTGATGATCCTGCTCTGCCGTGAAGGTGACCGGAGTCGGCGATGCGGAACTTTGCCCAAGACTAGCTATACAAGCACAAAGGAAAACCGTAAGACAGACGAAAGAGTGAGACAGCTTCGACGGAAGGGTCACGCAAACTCTCCAGAGTGGTATGCTTGCCTCGCCTTTTAAAAAGCGATTTACTCGGTTTCAGATCGTATACTGCCGCCTATGAGATTTGCACGTTATTTTCTGCTCTTCTTTGGCGTTGTCCTGATAGCGCGCGTCTCGCTTGCGCAGACAACGGTTTCATCCGCGTCTCAAGCGGCAGCGTGGACGGCAAGCTGGGGCGCCTCGCAACAAATTCCCGAGCCGTCGAACGCGCTCGAGTCTGAAGAGCTGCGTGACGCTACTGTACGACAGATCTTTCATCTGTCGCTGGGCGGCTCGGCGCTGCGCGTGCATGTGTCCAATGCATTCGGAACCGATGCGCTGCATGTCACCGCGGTCCACATTGCGCGGCCTGTTTCGCCGGCGTCGTCCGCCATCGATCCTGCCTCCGATCGGCCGCTCACTTTCGCCGGAAAACCCGACGTCACGGTTCCTCCCGGCGCCGAGTTCGTCTCCGATCCAATCGATTTCCCCGTAGCTCCATTGGCCGATCTCGCGATTACCTTTCATCTCGACGCGCCGCCCGCGCGTGAGACGAGCCATCCTGGATCCCGCGCCACATCCTATTACGCGCACGGAGATGCCGTCGGCGCCGCAAATCTGAGCGATGCGAAACACATCGACCACTGGTATCAGATCTCGGAGATTGACGTACAGTTCACGCCAGACGCCGCGTCCGTCGTTGCGCTCGGCGACTCCATCACTGATGGCCATGGCGCAACAACTAACGGAAACGACCGCTGGACCGATGTATTGGCGCAGCGTCTTCAAGCTGACGCAAACTCGAAGCAGATCGGCGTCTCCAACCAGGGCATCGGCGGCAATCATCTGCTCACGGACGGGCTCGGTCCGAATGCTCTGGCGCGCTTCGATCGCGACGTGCTTGGTCCTGCCGGCGCACGTTGGGTCATCGTCTTTGAGGGTGTGAACGATCTGGGAGCGCTGGCGCGCAACGGCGAAGCGCCGCCCGACGCGCATGCGTCGCTCGTCGCGCGCATTATCGCCGCCTACGAGCAGATCGTCGCACGTGCGCATGCTCACGGGCTGCGCGTCTACGGCGCTACGATCACACCCTATGTTGGGTCCGACTACTATCATCCTGCGCCGGCCGACGAAGCCGATCGTATTGCCGTGAACCAATGGATTCGTACTGCAGGCCATTTCGATGCGGTGATCGATTTCGACGCCGTGGTGCGCGACCCGCAGCATCCCGATCGCCTGCTGCCTGCGTATGACTGCGGCGATCATCTGCATCCATCGCCCGCCGGCTACAAAGCCATGGCCGAAGCAATTCAATTGAGTCTATTTGCACGCTAACGCGCGAGCTGCACTATGTGATTTGGCTCTATCGTGAATTTGCGCACGCGGTGATCGGATGTATTCAATTCGACGGCGGTTTTGACGCTCGCAGTGCCCATCGCTTTGCGCAGAGTCCCATCGCGATCCGTAACTATTCGCACCGTGCTGCTCGTTCGCAAGATCAGGCGACCATTGAGCATTAGCTCAGCCTTGCCTGCTTCATACCTCAGCTCCGCCGTCGCATTCGACCCAGCTCGTAATCGAAAGCTCGTCGGTTGCGCTCCAGCCATCGGCCGAATATTCCACTCGAGCCTTCCTTCTGCTTCGCGCACGCCTGACAACCTCCATGTGAAATCCAACAGCACAAGCGCTGCAGGAGAGTAGCCTGGCGGATCTTCGGTGAACTCGCCGGTCAGCGGATCAAGCTGCTGCCGGAAATCTCCCGCGCGCAAAAGCGCGCTCACCCACTGCTCCATCAGATGAGCCAGGTCAGAAGGCTTGTTGTAGTGCTCCATCCATCGCGGCGCGCGCAACGCGGTTAACGCCTGCGAGGCGCCTCCCCACGAGTTGCGCGGAATCGGCCGCACGAACGTTGGATCGTTGAGCGCAATCGACGGCAGCGGATACGGCGCCCAAAATGCGGATGAGTTGTGAATTTGCCTGCGATAGATCTCTTCGAACAGCTGCTGATCGACGACGTGCTCGCCCAATACGCGCGCGATGACATCGCCTCGAATGCGCACAAACTTGTCCTGGGCATCGACGTCATAGAAAGCGGCGTCGTGCGAATCGTATAGCCGCTCCACAATCAACTTCCGTATCTTTGCTGCGTCTTCACTCCACCGATCCGCTCCGCCTTTCTTGCCCAGAGCCCGCGCCATCTCCGCTAGCGCAACGCGCCCACCGTATACGGTCGCGGACAAGTCCGGACACAGTCTCGGCAGGCTTGGAACAGGCGGACATTTACGTGCGTCGCGATCGGGACAGGCGTTTGGAAACCCTGCCCAGCGTGGACTATTGTCGTGCCCCGTATCGTAAGTGCAAAACCCCTCGCACAGGCCGGTCCCACGCGTGTCTCGATAACGACGCAGCCATGCATCCCACCGCGCGCAGCTCGCATACGCCATCTCCAGCAGCTCGCTATCGTTCGTTTGCTGCGCCAGTTCCCACGCTGTCGCTGCGATCGGCACGACCGTCTGGATCTGCCCAAAGCCCGCGCCGGCGTCTTTCACATTGCACGGAATCTGCCCGTCCTCGCGCTGCAGCCGGAAGAACGCCAGATGATTGTTGCGCGCGATGTCGGGACGGATAGGAGAGTAGACGAGGCCCTCGTGCGGCGCGCATTCCAGCCACACGCCCTTGTAAACGCTCCCCTCGATCAGCAACGGTTCTTTATACGGCGACAGAACCTGCGAATTCGCTGCAAGCGCGCGCAGCGCATGTTCGTAACAATCTTGATAATGCGCATCCTCGGTGTGAAAGGCGATCGCCGCATCAGGCTTGGCTTCCGCGATTTTGTCTGCGAGCCGGCGCGCCGAGAATCCTCGCCGCAGTATGGCCATCTCGCCCGTCGCGGCCGCAATCGATGCAAGGAATGCGCGTCTCTTCATCTCAACTCATTCTGCAGCGAGCAAGTCGCAGCATCGGTGTGCTCATTCGGCCGGTACAAATTACCAGGGATTGACGCCCGTCGCCTCATAATGCGCCCAGTCAAAATCTACAGCGCCTGAGCCATCATCAGTTTGTTCGGTGGTATACGCGAAGACAGCGGGCCGCGATCCCTTCCACCAACTGAATCGGATGGGCGTCGCCGTCCCGAGATCCTGAAACGACTTCCCATCATCGAGGCTATAGGAATAGTGCGCCTCATCCCCATCTACGTGTACGCGCAGTTGCAGAATGCCCTGTCGCAGCACGGGCCCGGGCGTCCTGTTCTGCAGGTGAAAGAAGAAGAGGCGCCGCTCGCTGCCGGCCTGCACCACTTCAAGCCCGCTCGCCGACTTCTCAAACATCGCCAGCCCCGCATGCACTCCGCTCTTCATGCCTGCCAGATCGATCCGCGTCGTGAACTCGAACGAATTGTCCTGCATGCATTCGGTCAGTGTGTTGCGCGCGGACAGGAGTCCGTCGGCATGGGTGGGAATGAGGCGAAGAAAACCCGGCCTTGCGCTCAGCGACCAGTGCGCATCGTCGGGGTTGTGATTCCACTCCCACTGCGGCGCGAGTTTGTCTTCGTTGAACTCATCGGAGGTCTGCGGCCGCTGCTGCGATGCGGCCCGCACATCGTCGGGAATAGGGCTCGAGGAGACCGGCTGCCCTGCGCTGGCGCCGTCGGGATCGTCGCCAATCGCTGGCCAGTCTTCCTTCCATCGAACCGGCTCCAGATGCACGATCCTGCCATGCGCGCCGTCTGCCTGGAAGTGAACGAACCACCCCTGTCCATCCGGCGTCTCGACATACGCGCCCTGATGAGGCCCATTGATGTTGGTCGCGCCCTGCGCCAGCACGACCCGATAATCGTATGGACCATCGATATGACGCGAACGCAGCACAGCCTGCGCTCCTGAGCCTACACCGCCGAAAGGAGCGAAGATGTAGTAATAACCATCTCGCTTATAAAGCTTCGGCCCTTCGAGAACTGGCAGATGCTCGGGGTCCTGCACAATGACCGTGCCCGCATCTAGCACATGTTTTCCATCCGCTGACATGCGATGCAGGATGAGCGGCCCGGCGCCGGTCTTCGAATGCACCAGGTATGCCTGTCCATCGTCGTCCCAGAAAGGACAAGGGTCTTCCAATCCCGCCCCTGCAATCACCGCTGTCGGAGCGCTCCATGGTCCGCTCATCTTCGGCGCGGTGCTGACAAAGATTCCTTCGGTCGGCGTGGGGAAGTAAACGTAGAACAGACCGTTATGTTTACGAATGGACGGCGCCCAGACGCCTTTGCCGTAGCGATCGCCACCTATCATGCTGTAGCGCGGATCCATCTCCATGCGCTGCACGACGTGCCCGATGATCGTCCAATGAACAAGGTCGCCGGACTGCAGGATCGGAATGCCGGGGACAAAATGAAATGTAGATGCGACTAAGTAGTAGTTAGAGCCATCGCGAATCACATCCGGATCGGAGTAATCCGCAAAAAGGATCGGGTTCTTATAGCGATCTTCCGGCGCCATCGCTGGCGCGAGAAGAGCCTGCAGAAAAACCAGGGCCCAAACGGCATTGAGCCGCCGCGACCTCGGGCGCAGATTGCCTGAATTCGTCTCAGTCATGCCTCGGTCCGCAGGTAAGAACTTGAACTGTGATTCAAATGCATCTGTGTTGGACCGGAGGGTCGCGTCCACACGCGAGAGCGCTTCATTGAGCATAAAGAAAAGGGGCGAGCGACGCCATCCATCGAAGCGCCGCCCACGAAATCTCAAAAGACAAGCTTCAGCGACAACTGTGCGATACGGGGATCGTTTTGTGGAGCTGTGCCGGCCCAATTCTGAGGGCTGGTGCTCGTGATCCGCCCAAATGTCGAGTTAGTGGTTGTGTTGGGATCGCCAAGATTGGTGTGGTTAAGCACGTTAAAGTATTCGGCGCGGAATTGCAGTGCGGTACGCTCGCCCATCGGGAACTTGCGCGCGATGCTTGTATCCCAGTCGGCGTAACTCGGACCTACAAGGGATCCCTTTACGAATGTTCCATAAGCGCCGGGGGCGTTGTTCGTAAAGCTGGCGGGGTTTAGATACGACTTGCAATTCACTGGACTGCTACAGGCGTTGCCGCCGTACGCTGGCCCCGTCTGCACGGCTCGATCGCGCTGCTGACCTGAGCCCGAGTTATTCGCGGCGCTCGAAAAGATCGTGAGCGGATCGCCGCTCCGGAATTGGAAGATCCCGGTGGTTTCCCAGCCGTTCAAAATGTAGCGCGCCGCCGCCGGCGCCTCAGACGCGAACTTGGGAACCGTATACACGTAGGACAGAGCAGTAATATTGCGGTGGTCGAAGTCCGCCGGTCCATAGTCCAGACTCTTGAAGTTCGGAACAGTAATGGGATAGACGAAGGAGTTACCGGCGCCGATGGAGGTTGCCGCCTGATTCCATGGCATCCCATCGAGCGCTTTGGACCATGTGTAGTTAAACAGCATCGTCAGTCCATAGCGCACACGCTGCTCAACAGAAAGCTGCATCGAGTTGTAATTCGTGTTGCCACCGGTATTGGCCGCGGTAATCGGCTGAGTATAGCAACTATTCGTCGTAGCGCATCCCGCCGGATCGTAGATGCGCGTCCCATTTACGAATGGATTCAGCTCGAGGTTTTCCCATTGATGGCTGCTGTGATCTGCCACATAGGCCAGGCGCATAAAGAGACTACTGGAAAATTGCTGCTCGAGGGCCAGGTTCCAGTCATACGTCAGCGGATCCTGAAATCCGCGCCCCGGATCGTAGGTCAGCCAAGTCTGCACCGGGATTGCCGTGGTTGGAGGCGGCGGCTGTGGCGCCGGGAAGGGATTGGGGATTCCATAACTTCCATAGGGATCGGCAAACGTGATCTTCGATCCCGCCGCCGCATTCGAAAAGCTCACCGCCGTGACGAACGGCGAACCATTCGAGTAGATATTGAACAGCGTGCTGTTGATGCGGCTGTCGTAGAACATGCCGGCGCCGCCACGCAGACTTGTCTTGCCGTTGCCGAAGACGTCGAGGGCGAACCCGAGCCGCGGCATGAAGTGATCGTAGGCCGACGCAACTCCATTGGGGTTGAATCCCTGATCGCCAGCGAACAGCAGCCCCGCCGGCGCCAGCGGATACTTAGTGGAATGCGTGCCGGAGGCCCACAGGTTCGGGAAGAAGCTACCCATTCGCCCTTGAATCTCACGCCAGGGCATGAATGGCTCATAGCGCACGCCGTAATTGAGCGTCAGGCGGCGATTGAACTTCCAGCTGTCCTGCGCGTATGCGCCCTGAAACTTACCGCGCGGATTGAAGAACTGGCCCGAAGCCTGCACGAAGCTTCCAAGATAGCCAAAGAGATAGCTGGCGATGGCGTCCCCGGTGTTATTGGAGTTGAAGGTAAATTGACCTGGCTGCTCAAAGAGGTTATTCACGTCGACTTTCGACACCTCGCCGTGATAACCGATGTCGATATTGTGGCGGCCCATAAGGAAGTGCACATCGTCGGTGAGCGTATAGTTCGCTCTGCGGAAGGACGCCTGCGGGTTGCCGCCGATATTGAAATAGCCTGCCGCCTGAATCTGGTTAATCTGCTTGAATGCGGGCTGCCAGATGTTCACGCCTAAATCCGCAGCATCCACGCTGCCTGGCAGCGGACCGCGGCTGTCATTATCGAGCTGGTAGCTCAGGATAAAGTTATTGACGATGTGGTCGCTGAACGTGTGCGTCTCGGAGACCAGCGAGTTGTAGTAGTTGTTCAGGGCGCCGTCCGCATAGGTAAGCAGGTTCTGCGGGTTGAGCACGCCTTGCAATATGTAATCGTCTGAGAAGTAGCGCACAGTCAATTTATCTTTCGGCGTCAGTTCCTGATCCACGCGGGCGGTAACTTCCGCCAAGCCGTAGTTATTCGGCTGCTCGAAACTGATCCCTCCGTTGGCGCTCAGTGCAGACGGAGGCGGCAGATACGTCAGCAATTTCAGCGCCGGCGCGCTATAGGCTGCGGTGTTGACCGTAGTCGTATAAGTATTCCCGCTTTGCGTGCAAGACAAAATGGCAGAAGGCATCAGCGGATCGGAGATACATGTCTTTTCGTTCGCAAAGGTCCCACCTAACTGGGCCGCGGTGGGCAACGTGTCTCCAGACGCCGTAGCGGCGCCATGATCAATCGTCTTCTGGTATCCGAAAAAGAAGAACGACTTGCCGCTATGGAAGAGGTGCGGAATCTCAAGCGGTCCGCCGACTGTGCCGCCAAACTGGTTGCGCTTCAGCGGATCGACGGTCTTCTTGTTGGTTGCGCTGCTGTAGGTAAAGTAATTCGCCGCGTTCAAATCGCCGTTGCGAACAAACTCAAACAGATCGCCGTGATATTTACTCGTCCCGCCCTTGGTGATGATGTTCACCACTCCGCCCGCATTCTGTCCGTATTGGGCATTGTAGTTACTCGTTTCCACGCTAAATTCCTGCACGGCGTCAGGCATGGGGAAGGGCAAATTGACGTTGGTGTACTCATCCACGTTATTGCCGCCGTCGAGCATGTAATTGGTTTGCCCCACAAACGTGCCGTTCGCGGAGATGGCGAAAACAGTCGGGAAGGTCTTGGTATTTCCCTGGTCGGCCTGGGCCGGCGGCGCCAGAGTTACCCCGGCCACCTCAGCCGTGAGAGCGGCGGCATTGCGCCCATTGAGAGGAAGGTCATTCACCTGCGAAGTTGCGATCACTTGCGACAGGGTGCCCGTGGTCGTATCCACCTGAGCCGTCTCGGCGTTTACGGTGACCGTCTCGGTGGCGGCGCCGGTGTGGAGAGCGATATTCACCGTCAGCGCGCTATCGGCGCGCACCGGAAGATTCTTCTCGTCGTAGGCTTCAAAGCCCGCATGCGTGGCGGTAATGCTGTAGACCGACGGCGCCAGAGTTGGAAAGACGTACGTGCCCTGGGCGCCGGAGACGGTCTTAAGCGCCAGGCCGGTGCCCGTCTGGATGGCCGTCACCACAGCTCCAGGAACGACGGCTCCGCTCGCGTCGGTAATCGTTCCGCTGATGCTGCCGTTGCCTTGCCCGAACGCTCGCGTCGAGAAACCGATGGCCAAAACGCACAGGATCGCTACAACGCCCCGCAGCGCGAAAGAACTTCTCATGGTGTACTGCCTCCTAAGTGACGCCGCTTTCGTTCGTGTTGCTCCGCCGGTATTTGGGAAGAGAGAGCCGTTCAAGCTGGCGGATGTTGAACGAAGTGGTTTGTAAGGAAGGCAACGAACGTTAGGCTAGACAGAGACCGTCCCTGACCGTCAGGAATTTAAATTAATTTCTTATTTTCAATGGCTTACAAAGACGGCCGACGAGCGGCGTTCTTTGCCCGCTCTCACTCGGACGAAACCGCGAGGATTCGCGGAGGGCCCGGAACTCCGTCCGTCACCGATGTTCCCAGCACAATTTGCAGGTTCTGGCTCGTCGCGTTGAGCTTGGTTTGGCGGACCGCTTCACGCATCAGATCGGGATTGGTCAAAAACTCCCCGGCCGCCTGAGTTCCGTACGTATACAGCCCCCCGATCACTACGACCACGTGGCCAGTACCGGCGTCCCTGATCCTTGAGATGAGGGCGTAGTCCTGGATCTTCGGCGAGTTTGGACCCGTCATCAACTCCCTGGGCTGATTGGTCGCCCAACTCCACTTTCGAGACAAGGGCTCGGTCGCATCTTTTATATAGATGAGACTCCGATCGGCGTCGAGAGCCAGGCTGAAGCGAAGCGAGCGGGTCAGGCGCAGGCTCCACTCGTTATTAAAGGCGCCGATCAGGACCGCGGCGCCCTCCCGCAGATCCGAAAAAGAGCTCGCATTGCCCCGCCGGATGACGACCTGCTTGTTCCGCGATTCCAGGGCGCCGGTCACGTACGCGAGAGTCACACTATCGGCAAAGGGCACTGTCTGCGATGTGTCGGAGCTGGGAACCGGCGTAGGCGAACCCTCATCACTCGCTGCAGCCGGCGCTGGAATCGTGGGCGGTCCATTGGGATGACCGCCGACCGCCAACAGAACCGCGCCCGGAGTGTCCACGACCGGCTTCCAGAACAGATCCTGCGGGGTCGGTCGATGCAGCCCGGCATAAGAGACGAAGCTCAGAACGACTACCGCCGCGAGTCCGACGCCCCAGAGCCATCCTCGCCGAAGCCACGAAGCTGCGGCTGCGCTTGGCGCTGGCTCCGCGAGAACAGCCGGCCCGGCGGCATGTCCCCCCACCGCATGTCCATTGCCCGGCTCAGTGGCCGCGCTCGGCTGCAGAGCCTCCAAACCAATCTGCGTCTGATGGGGAAATGCGAATCGGGGAACATACGAACCGGGAGTCAATCCCATGCGTAGCTCACACCGATGCTTCTCATCTACATAATAGGTAGCGAGGCGCCTGCGCAACTCGGTTGCCGCGGTGCGGACGATATGGTCGGCATTGGTGTCGTAAGAGGGATCGCGCCCGAAGACCTCGACGCCGATCGATCGCTCTTTGATCCGGTCCGACGCGCCGTCCAGCGTCCTCTCGACCACATAACGGAGAAACGCCACCGAACGCTTGCTGGAGCGAAAGACGTCGTCATTGACCAGCGACTCGAGCTGCGCCCGAACCATCTCCGCAGTCAACTCGGGAGCAGTTCCGTACTCGACCTCAACCTCGATCATCTGCGGATCCAGTGACAGCGATTCTAGCACGCATGAGATCGCACTCGAACCTCTTTGGGACTACCAAAACCGGCTCGCGACAATCACAGGATGTCCCGGCACGCCGCGGATCACATCGACGGAAAGAACGATCTCCAGGTTCTTGCGCTTCCAGTCGCGAGGCGCAATCGCATCCAGGCCTTTCATCTCGTTGCGATTTGTCACAAATTCGCCAGCGGCCATGGTGCCAAACACTGAAAGCCCCGCAAGAGTCACCGCCATCTGCCCGGTCTTCGGGTCAGCCGAACGCACGATCAGCGCGTAATCCTTGGTGATATCGAGGTACGGAGTGGAGTAGTCCACCGACCAGTCGTTATTTTTCGGATTCTCATGATCGCGAATCGTCAACACCCATGGCGAAGTGTTAAGCACGGAGAAGCGCAGGTTCTGCACCAGCCTCTCCGTCCAGTTATTGTTCTTCAGGCCGATGAGCACCGCCGGTCCCTTTTGCAGATCTGCATACGTCGCCTGCGACTGCGATGCGATCTGATACGGCTTTCTCCTCGCATCCATCAGGCCCGCGATGCGCGCCAGCGTCTCGACGTCGTCAATATGCACGGCCTCAAAATCGTAGACGTGAAAATTGCTGAGCGTCATGTGCGCATCGGGGAATGGCGGGGTGATTGCGTCCGACTGCCCTTCGCCCAGGGTCCCAACGCAAAGCAGCATCGCGCCGGGCGACGACAGCACAGGCCCCCAAAATCGGTCCAGGGGATCGTCCGCCGCGCGGAATCCAAATGATGCGGCAAGGACTGCAATCGCTAATCCACAGGCGGCGAGCAGCCAATATCGCTTCAGGCGCACAGAAGGCGCCGGCGCTGGCAACGACAACTCCACAGGGGCTGGGGGCGCTAACACCACAGGCGGCGCCGGAATCAGCTCTTCAAGCGAGCGTTGCTCCTCTTCAACGATATGCCGAAACTGAGGAAGATAAGCACCGCGCTGCAGCTCGATCTTCAGCGAAGCGCCGATGCCTTCGTCTTGGTAATACTGAGCGAGCCGTTTGCGGATCTCCGCGGCCGCGCTGCGCACCACGTGGTCGGTCGCCGTATCGTAATCGGGGGCTCGGCCAAAAACTTCGATCCCAATCGTGCGCTCCTTGATATGCGCGTCTCCACCGTCGAGGCTCCGCTCCACAATGAAGCGCAGAACCGCTGCATAGCGCTTGCTGTTGCGGAAAACGGAACTCGCAAGAACCTGTTCAAGGTGCTCGCGAACGCTCCTTTGTTCTTCGGGAGTGTGTGGAACGAATAACGATTCGTCCGGGCGCACTTCTGCTCTGCTAACCATCTGCTCACTCGTCATGTCGACTCTCCCCGTCCATGGATGAGAGTCTGAGATTTCCGCGCGAAACAAACGGCCAACGCCCAAACCGCCGCTTCCATAGGCGGAATTTGGGACGCTTCCAAGGTCCGGATCGTCGTCCAAGATCGCCTTTTTTTCTTCGAGTACAGGTCGAAGACAGGCTTTATGATCATCCAGACTATACAGGATCAGTCATATGTCGGCCAAATGACTGCGTGCTCAGCCTCACGCTCAAGTCTAGCTCTCTTTTGATCAACCTGCTTTCTTCCGTTGCAGCGCACATCGATAAAACTCTGCGGCGCTGATACAGCACGAATGACCGCAGATCCTTCCCGGCAGCCATTCTTTTTTATCTGTTCATTCATCGGAAGCTTCCCCTTGAAACCGCCGGATCAAGAACATAGTGAAACGCATCCCAGAGACCGACAAGGATGCAGAAGACGCCTAAGACAAGAAACAGAAGCGCTAGCGTCATTCTCTGCGTACACGTCCATCGAATCCTTTGAATGCGCTTCTTGCTTCCCTTGTCGAGATGGATGACACGACCCATGCCTGATCTCCATGGGAATCGCGAACGGAAGGAAAACCCTCCGTTCGCAATCTCCAGCGTTATGGATTAGCTAGAAGTGGAAACCAACTTCAGCGGTAAGCGCACGTGGAGTCACATAATGCGTTCCGCTGAAGGTCGAGAGAAAGTTGTAGAGTGCGTACTTGTTGGCAATGTTCACGCCGGTCAGCCGCAAGCTCCACTTATCCTTCTCGCCTTTGAACAGGTTGTCATCGCCAAGGCTCAGATCGAACAAGTTGCGCGGCGCGATACGCTGCGGGTTCTTGTCGTTGTCTCCCGTATTTGGAGCAGGGATGTTGATCAAAGTGGAAGAAAACTGCGACGCCAGGCAAACGCTCGGAAGCGCAACCTTGGGAGTCGCCCGTTGGCCGTCGCAAACGAAGCCTGCCTCAAACTCTTGATCGGCCGTCAGAGCCGTTCCGGTCGCGTCCACCATCGAAATCGCCGGCTGACCATTGAGCGTTGTGGATGTGGCAAGGCAAGGACTGTTAGGGTCTGTCACGCCGTAGCAGGGTGCGTTGCCGGCCACAAGGCCCGAGTCATAGCGCCAGTTGAACCCAAACCATGACGCCCGATTCAACCATGGCAGTTGATATTGAAGGTGAGTCGTTTCGTTGTACCGCTCGTCGTGGTCGATGCGGAACGGAAGCCCTGTCTGCCCCACAGTTGCGCCTGCGCCTGCGGTTTGCGGCGGAAAGAAGCGCGCCGATACCGAGGACATGACGACGAACGCGTTGAAGTTATGGAAGTTGGGCACATCGGTGCGCAGCGCGAAGCCGGGAATCTTCGAGTTATGCCAGTCGATGGGGAAAGTAATCGGCGTGTTGCCCAATACGCTGAAGTCGAACGCGTTGTGGGTGTACTTCCAGATGTAATCGCCGCTGAAGACCACATACCGTCCGAACGCCTGCTGCAGGCCTGCATGAAACTCATTGCGGAAGCCCGGTTGCTGCACTGTCGATACGCCCGGGGTGCACAAGAGGAGCGGCGCCAGCACTGCGTTGCCGCAGCCTTCGCTCGACAGCACAAGGTTTTCGTTGAACGGCGTTTCCAGCGTGCGTCCGTACGACACGCGCAACACCGTGTGACTCGGCTGGATGTCATAGGATACGCCTACGCGTGGCTCCGCTTGACGCGCAACAGACAAACCGTTGTACAGATCGCCGCGAATGCCGAGGTTAAACAGCCAGTTCCCTGCTTTGATCTGGTCCTCAACATACGTGCTGAGTTCCTTCACATCTGTATGGCCGAAGAAGTTGAAGTATCCTCCGCCGCGCGTGAAGTCATACGGCAAAAGCACGGGGTTAAACGTGCCTGCATTTCCATTGCTCTCCGTAACCGACGGATCGTTGGAGAAGAAACCCGCCGCCGCGCACTGTGAGGGATCAGTGAAACCAGGCTCCGGTGTACTATCCGTAGCGCTGGCCACGCAGGGCGAGTTGAAAGTCGGCGAGACGACGCTAAGACTGTCATGCTCGCGCAGGAATGTCTGCTCGTAGACCACACCCACCTTGATGTTTTGGATGCCCTTGTTATACGAGTAATCGGAGCGCACGCCCGCATTGGCCAGAGTACGGTTCTGGCTGATGGTTTGATTTTGAAGGTCCGCGGGACCTTCGTCGGCTAGCGGATTGTCGCTCGGGTAGTAGTTATAGAAGTCCTCGCGGAAGAATCCGCCAAAGTTAAAGACCGAGTTAGTATTCACAATGCGGGTGTAAGTCGGAGCGATATCAACGGTCTCAATTTTTGACCGCTGATCCGTGTTGCCGACGTTGGCAAAAACCGGGTTGGCGCCTGCGCCTCCGCTCACCACATTCATGACGTTCAGATTGTCGAAAGAGTTAGGCGTTTGAAACCACGACCGCGTGTAGTTGAAGTTGAGGTGAACCGAATCCGCTGCCGTGAACTGCTTATCGACACGATCAAAGAAGTTCCCTTCGTTGCCCTTGTCGTGGAAAACCGTAAACTCCGGCGGATCGAGGAACCGGCCGCTGTTGAGCCCGTCGACCTCGAAGAAGTTGCCCCAGTTCTTCCCGCCGTAACCCAGGTCAGCCGACCCGGTCGACGATCCGAAGGTCCCATAAGAGGAGGAGATGTTGCCCATCGGCTTGGTCAATCCCTGTCCCGATCGCGTCGTCACGTTGATCACCAGGCTCGTCTTGTCGCCGTACTCGGCCGGAGGGGCGCCAGAAATAACTTCCATCGACTGAATCGCATCCGAAGGAATCTGGTTGGAAAAGACTTTGCTCTGCTGGTCGGTGATAGGCTGGCCGTCAATCGAAAACGAGTTAGACGCGTGATCTCCCAGGCCATGAAACAGGCCGTTCGAATCGGCCGCGACGCCCGGCGACGCCAGAGTTACAAGTGAACTGACCGACGAAGACTGGCTCTCTAACGGGAGTTTCTGAAACAATCCGCGATCCACATCGGTGTGAAATGTCGGATCATTCTCGACGAGGTCTTCGCCGCCCTCTACGGTTACCGTATCCGAAGCTCCGCCAACTTTGAGCGCGATGTTCAAACTGATTGGAACGACTGTGCGGACATCCACATCATGCACTGCCGGAGCAAATCCGCCCATCGACACAACCAAGTGGTACGGATTGAAGGGCACGTTAGGAAACTGAAAATGGCCAGAGTGATCAGTACCTGCGCTTTTTGAGTATTGGCTCACAGGGTTGGAGATGGTGACCGTAGCTCCCGCAACAACTGCTCCGGAAGGATCGGTGATGGTTCCACTGATCGTGCCGGAGTCGGCGGCGGATTGAGCAAACAGGCATGGGGCGGCTAGCTGCACGATAAGCACAGCCAGAAAGACAGCAACACGCCACACATAAGTGCGCATGAGGATCCTCCGAAAAATCTGCTGATTTTTTTGAAATTGAAATCGAACTGCTTAGAGAGAAGCAGTTTCAGCAGGTGGAGGACGGCTATAGAAGGAGAAAACGAAAGACGAAAGAGGGTTTTCTGGGCGATCTGCTTCAACTGCTTCGACATGCTCGGTAACCAACGGCATTTCGAAGGGTGCAGAAAAAAACAACCCTGCATGAGAGGCTACGCAAGCCGCGCAATCCGGATGCGGATCGTTCGACAACCCATGGTGATGAAGAACCTGAGTTGTCGCACTGAATGCGATCAGAAAGACGCAGAAGATCGCGAGGATAACTCCTCGAAACTGGCGCGAGCGAGATGGAGACTGCGCGATCTGCATTTTCTGGCTTATGACGGGGAACCAACGAAGGGTCGCCGATCCTTGATGATACTGAAACTTATAACACAGCGTCAATCTTGCGCCATCTTCAAGATTAATGTGGACTCGCGACGCTATCATGCAGCCATGTCACATAAATAAAGTCTTATTCCTTCTTCTTTTTCAATTACTTCTGGCCAGCCAATGGTTGCCTCTCGCGTTTCACTTCGGCATCTTGGCGGCCAGTCCGCGAAACAGCCCCGAGATCATCGTGTCCACCCACGCGCGGTCGAACGGCCCCATCCCCGTAAGCAAGCGGTAAATAGCTGGCCCATAAATCAGATCCAGCACCAGCTCTCGATCCAGTTTTGCATCGATCTCGCCTCGGCTTCGGCCCCGATCGAAGATGATGCCCACCAGCTCCCGCCGCGGTTTAAGAAATCGCTCGAGAAATAGCGATGCAAACTCCGGATCGCTTTGCCCTTCGGCAATGAACTGACCCAGCATGCGCCCGGAAGGGCTGCTGTAGAACTTGAACAGCTTGTAGAGCTGTTCTCTAAAGTCTCTCTCTGCCGAACCCGTATCCGGATTCGGCGCCATGCGATTCGACTTCTCCAGGAACGCGTCTAGAGCAACATGCGCCTTGCTCGGCCACCATTTATAGATGGTGGCTTTGCCAACGCCTGCTTTTCTCGCAATCCCCTCAATCGTAACGTCGCGCAGCGGCATCTTGTGAAGGAGAGCGAGAACGGCGGATAAGATCGCTTTCTTGGAATGCTCGCAGCGCTGTCGGCCGCGACCCTTTGCAACCTCTGCGAAGGGCGCACTGACGGCTATTCGACTTCCTGTGTCCGAAAGCTGCTGCGTTACGAGTTCGTGCATGGCCCAACCTTTGCAAGAGATTCTGAATGTCCCCGGGCAGATTCAAAGATAAGACGCCCCGGCTCCGTTCGATTGCGCTCCAAGTTGTGTTTTTTTCGCGGCGCAGCTTGCAACCTGGCGCCGAGATTCTGAATCTTTCAGAAGCCCACTGTGATCGAAAAGAGGTCTGATTTCCTAGACGGACCGTCTAGATTTACTCTCCGGCTTGATCGTACTACCAGCCCCGGCGGATTTTCGAGGTAGAAGAGATGTGGATCGTTCGAATCGCACTTAGCAGACCCTACACTTTTATCGTTTTGGCTCTGCTCATCCTCATTCTCAGCCCGATCGTCATCCTCCGCACTCCTACAGACATCTTCCCCAGCATCAATATTCCCGTCGTCGCCGTGGCCTGGACTTACACGGGGCTGAGTCCGGAAGAGATGGAAGGACGCATCACCACGGTCTATGAACGCGTGCTCACGACTACGGTCGACAACATCGAGCACATCGAATCAACCACCGTGAACGGTACGGCCATCGTAAAAATCTATCTGCAGCCGAGCGCCAGCGTGGATCGCGCCAATGCACAGGTTACGGCCGTCTCTCAGGCGATTCTGCGCCAATTGCCGACAGGCGCGCTGCCGCCGCTGATCCTCAATTACAACGCTTCGACGGTACCCATTCTGCAACTCGGCCTCTCCGGCAAAGGGCTCACCGAGTCGCAGCTCAATGACATCGCTCTGAACTTTCTTCGCACGCAGCTGGTCACGGTTCCGGGCGCCTCGGTCCCATTTCCGTTCGGCGGCAAACAGCGGCAGGTGATGGTCTATCTGAACCCGCAGTTATTACAAGCCAAGGGACTGTCCTCGAATGACGTCCTCACTGCGCTCGGCAACCAGAACCTGATTCTTCCGGGCGGCACGGCGAAGATCGGGCAATTTGAGTACGATGTCGACCTCAATTCCGATCTCAAAACTGTCGACGAGTTCAACAGCCTCCCCATCAAAATCGTCAATGGCGCAGTGATCTATCTGCGTGACGTAGCTACGGTCAGCGACGGCTTTGCCCCGCAGATCAATATCGTGCGTCAGGATGGAAACCGCGGAGCGCTGGTGACAATTCTGAAAGCCGGCGATGCGTCAACCATCGACGTAGTGAAAGGCATCCGGCAGCTTCTTCCGCGCGTTGCTCAGACGCTGCCTCCCGAGCTGAAGATTCAGCCGCTCTCCGATCAATCGATCTTCGTGCGCGGTTCCATTAACGGCGTCATCCGTGAGGCCGTCATCGCCGCGGCCCTAACCGGACTGATGATTCTCATCTTCCTGGGCAGCTGGCGCAGCACGCTGATCATCGCTGTCTCAATCCCCCTGTCGATCCTCACCTCGATCATCGTTCTTAGCATTCTGCACCAGACCATCAACATCATGACCCTCGGCGGACTCGCGCTCGCCGTAGGCATTTTGGTCGACGACGCCACAGTCACAATCGAGAATATCGAGCGCCATTTTGAAGAGGGCGCCGATCTGCATGACGGAATCCTGGAAGGCGCGGCTCAGATCGCAGTTCCAGCGCTGGTTTCAACGTTTTGTATCTGCATCGTATTTCTGCCCATGTTCTTCTTGAGCGGCGTGGCGCGCTTTCTGTTCGTACCGCTGGCAGAGGCCGTTATCTTCGCAATGCTCGCCTCTTACATCCTGTCGCGCACGCTGGTGCCGACGCTGGCGATGTATCTGTTGAAAGCGCATGGACAAAAGAGTCAGTCTCGGGGATTTTTTACCCGCTTCCACGACGGCTTCGAACGAGGCTTTGAGAGGGTCCGCTCAGCCTATGCCTCGCTGTTGGCTCGACTCATCGCGGCGCGCGTTCTTTTTGTGCCGGGCTTTCTTGTTGTTTGCCTGCTGGCTTTCACGCTGATCCCGTTTCTTGGTCAGGACTTTTTCCCTGACACCGACAGCGGTCAATTTATTTTGCATGTCCGGGCAAAGACCGGAACGCGCATCGAAGAGACTGCTCGGCTGGCCGACGAAGTCGAGAACAGTATCCGCGGCATAGTTCCGCAAGCGGAGATGGACAATATCCTCGATAACATCGGCCTGCCCATCAGCAATATCAATTACGTTTACAATCGCTCTGGACTTACCGGCGCGGCCGACGCGGATATTTTGGTCTCTCTCAAAGAAGACCATCGCCCTACCTCTGACTATGTACGTATTTTGCGTGACAGATTGCCCCGCGAATTTCCTGGCGCCACCTTTTACTTCCTGCCTGCCGACATCGTCACTCAGACCCTGAACTTCGGTTTGCCCGCGCCCATCGACGTCGAAATCGACGGCGCGAATCTGGCGGGCAATCAAGCTATCGCCAACAAGATGCTATCGGACATAAGCCATGTCGACGGCATCGCCGATCTGCGCATCCAGCAGCAGTCCGACTATCCCAAGCTTCACGTGAACGTCGATCGCACCAAAGCGCTGCAGGCAGGTTACACCGAGCACGACGTAGCCAACAGCATGCTTATCTCTCTAAGCGGCAGCTTTCAAGTCACGCCGATGTTCTTCCTCAATCCCAAGAATGGCGTCTCCTATAACTTGGTGACGCAGACGCCGCAGTACGATATTCAGTCCGGCCAGGATATGGAGAACATCGCGCTAAGCGGCTCCGATCCGAATCGCAAAGGCATTCTCGCCGATGTCTCCGCTATCGAGCGCACCAACGAACCAGGCTCCATCAATCACTACAATATCCGCCGCGTCGTGGACATTTATGCCGCGGTGCAGGATCGCGACCTGGGCGCTGTGGGACGCGACGTGAGCCGCATCGTCGATCGCTATCGCAAACAGCTGCCGCGCGGCAGCTTCGTAACCCTGCGTGGTCAATATGGAACGATGCGCACGTCTTATCTGGGCCTTCTCGGCGGCCTGGCGTTCTCCATCATCCTGGTCTATCTGCTGATCGTCGTGAACTTCCAGTCGTGGCTCGATCCGTTCATCATCATCACGGCGTTGCCTGCGGCTTTGGCTGGAATCGTACTGTTCCTGTTCATCACCCGCACCACGCTCAGCGTTCCCGCGCTGATGGGCGCCATCATGTGCATGGGCGTCGCCACAGCGAACAGCATTCTGGTCGTGTCCTTCGCGAAGGAGCGGCTGCACAACCATGGAGATGCTGTAACGGCCGCGCTTGAGGCCGGGGCCACGCGCCTGCGCCCCGTAATCATGACGGCGCTGGCGATGATCATCGGCATGATTCCTATGGCGCTTGGATTGGGAGACGGCGGAGAGCAGAATGCGCCCCTTGGCCGCGCGGTGATTGGCGGCCTGCTTTGCGCCACCGTCGCCACTCTCGTCTTTGTGCCCACGGTCTTCGCGCTCCTGCATCGTAAACCTTCGTCTTCCGATTTGCAGTCAACCCCAGAACACAGCAACGAACCAATCCACGCATAGGCCATCGTCGCGCTTGCCGAAATGGAGAATTGAACATGAACGCCGCAGAGATGAATTCCGAAGAAGTGAAAGTGCAAGCCGCCGAACCTATCGCGCCTGCAAAGCGGCCTTCGCCTTGGCTGTCCATCGGACCCATTGTGGCGATTGTGATTCTCGGCGTAGTAGTTTACTCCGGCATCCATGAACGCGGAACTGCGCAAACCCGGGTCGCGGCTGCGACGGAACGCGCGGCCATTGCGACGGTGAATGTGGTGCACCCATCGGTAGGCGCTGCAGCACAAGATGTCGTGCTGCCGGGGAACACAGAGCCATTTAACGATACGCCTATCTATGCACGCACAAACGGCTATCTCAAGCGTTGGTATGTCGACATCGGCGCGCATGTGCAGCAAGGGCAACTGCTCGCGGAGATCGATACGCCGGAGGTCGACCAGCAGCTTGATCAGGCCCGCGCAGACTTGAAAGCCGCCCAGGCAAACGAACAACTCGCGCAGATTACCGCCGCCCGTTGGCAGAACCTTCTTAAGACCAACAGCGTTTCGAAGCAGGAGACCGATCAGGCGGTCAGCGATTTGAGCGCGCGCCACGCAACCGTGGATTCGATGGCGGCGAACGTGCGCCGGCTGGAGCAGCTCCAGTCGTTCGAGAAGATTTATGCGCCCTTTGCGGGAGTCATCACGGCGCGCAATACGGACATCGGCGCGCTGATCGACGCGGGCGCATCGTCGACGCCGAAAGAACTGTTCCACATGGCGGCCATCAACACGCTGCGCGTCTACGTTGCTGTGCCTGAGGTCGACTCCAGCGCAGCGCAGACTGGCGCCTCGGTAACCCTGACGCTGGATGAATTCCCAGGCGAGACGTTTCACGGCGTGATCGTGCGGAACTCCGATTCCATCGACGCTGCTTCACGCACGTTGAATGTCGAAGTCGACGTGGACAATCCGCAAGGCCACATCAAGACTGGGTCCTACGTCTTCGTCCATCTCAAGCGTCCCAGTAAGGAGCTCAACGCTTCGGATTCGGTCGTAATCCCATCGAACACGCTGCTGTTTCGGTCCGAGGGACTGCGCGTCGGCGTTGTGCACAATAACAAGGCCGAGCTTGTTCCCATTAAGATCGGCCGCGACTACGGAGCGACCGTTGAAGTGGTTGCGGGCCTTAGCCAAAAAGACGCTGTCATCGTGAATCCTTCTGACTCTCTGATCAGCGGAACTCCGGTTCAAGTGGGCGTAAAGAACGATGGGGAATCAAGGTGAAGACGCGCTTTATAGCAATCGCCGCATGTTCGGCCACCCTGCTTTTGAGTGGGTGCATGGTCGGACCTAAATATGTAAAGCCCTCGGCCCCTACCGCTCCGGCATACAAAGAGCAGGCGCCGAGTTCATTCAACGACGGGACAAAGTGGAAACAGGCGCAACCGGGCGATCAAGCGAACCGCGGAGACTGGTGGGAGATCTTTGACGATCCAGAGCTCAATTCACTTGAAAACGAGCTGACGACCGCCAACCAGGATCTTCGCCAGGCGGAAGCAAGGCTGCGCGCGGCGCGGGCGCAGATTCAGTTCAACCGGGCCGACCTTGCCCCAACCATCTCAACAGGGCCGAGCGTCAGCAATGAACGGCTGTCGGCAAACCAACCCTACTTTCCCTCCGGCTTGGCGAACAACGGGACTGGAAACTTCAACCTGCCCTTCGATCTCTCCTACGAAGTCGACTTATGGGGTCGTGTACGCCGCACGATCAACGCCTCGCGGGAAGAAGCCCAGGCTACAGCCGCTGATCTGGAAACGGCGCGCCTCAGTTTGCACGCCGAGTTAGCCGTCGATTATTTTGAGCTACGCAGCGCTGATGCGCAAAAACAATTGCTCGACGATACCGTGAGCGACTACACCAATGCGCTGCAGTTGACCCAGAATCGTTTCGACGGCGGCGCCGCGCCCATGTCCGATGTGGCCCAGGCGCAGACGCAGCTCGACGCGGCGCGCGTGCAAGACACAGACATTACCGTGAGCCGCGCACAATTCGAGCACGCGATCGCCGTCTTGATGGGACAGCCGCCCGCCAAGTTCACCCTCGCGCCGGCCCCGGACACCGTCCTCCATCTTCCGTCTGTTCCCGTTGGGTTGCCTTCCGAACTTCTCGAACGCCGACCCGATATCGCCGCGGACGAACGCCGCGTCGAGGAAGCCAACGAACAGATCGGGATCGCACGCGCCGCGTTCTTTCCAACTCTGATGATCGGCGCCACTGGCGGTTTTCAGGGAACGACTATAACGAACTGGCTCAACTGGCCCAGCCGCGTCTGGGCGATTGGTCCGCAGATGACGCAGACCATCTTTGACAACGGACGCCGTAAAGCGACCTCGACGGCGGCCACCGCGAACTACGATAGCCTCGTCGCCGGATACCGCCAGACGACTCTTACCGCCTTTCAACAGGTAGAGGACAATCTTGTTACGCTCAGTGTCCTTGAAAAAGAGGCCGACCAGCAGCATCAGGCGACAGCATCCGCGCAACAAACCCTTCAGCTCTTCACCAACCGCTATGAAGGCGGCGTCGACAACTACCTTCAAGTCATCACCGCGCAGACGGTTGCTCTGGCCAATGAGCGCAACGATATCGACATTCAACGCCGGCGCATGGATGCAAGCGTACTGCTCGTGAAAGCCGTAGGCGGAGGGTGGAACGCGTCGCAACTTCCAAGGTTCTAGGCGCATGTTGACCAGATGAACCTTGGAGCAATCTCATCCCAGCGCCCCCCCAGGCTCGATCGAACGCGCCTCGGTGAAGTTCAGAATCGCTGAAGGATCGAAGATGAGAATGATAGTGCGCGTACGCAGGTCCGGCGTCAAGCACAATCAGACTCCTGCTCCCGCTAGTGTGTGAGAGATATCACACGTTATGCCTCTATTCCGATCAATTTCATTGGCGATATCTTTTACGCTTCGAATACAGAACCTCTCCATGGAATCCCACGTCGCATCACAACTGCTGCGGATCTCTTGATCAGCAATAGGCTTATGAAATATTTGTCCGCGCCTTAGTTCATTTTGACGAAGCGCGCTTTTTTATGACTTGGCTATGATGAGCTCTGGTGCTTTCACTCAGCAACATGCTTACACTATGGTTCGCTATGCAACAAAATAACTCGTAGAAGCCCACACTTTTCGCAGAAACTTGCAGCGATCAGCGCCCAGCAAATGCATTGGTTGCTTTGTCCTCTTGTTCTATTGCGCGCTATCTAAACAGATAGCATCTTATGATTGTTTCGATAACTAAAAAGTACATAGAAACTTTCTCCGACTATTTGCTCTCATGGTTATCTCGCTTTTATATGTTGCACAAAATCGCGCTCGTTGTATGATGTGGAACCGAACCGGCCTTTATAGACGGAGAATCGGCTGGAAAGTTGTTGCTAATGCACAACGCAGCAAGCAACGATTCGGCCTCTTAAATTGCATGCCATGCTTTGCCCTGGCCATCGGTTGAGACTCAGGCTAGGGCGCAGGTCGTTTGAGACATGAAGCCAGAAAGGCGGGGCAATGACCGCCAAGATCGTATATTTCGGCATCGATGACTTCACTCGACTTCGGGCCCTTCGAGATGCGGGCTACTTTGTCGATACTTGCTCGAGCCTCTCTGAGCTCAGCTTGATCCTCTCCTCAAGCGGCAGGATTGACGCGATCGCCTTTATGGAAGGCCAGGAGTCTGCGCCACAAAATGTCATCGCCTTGAGCCGCTCTCGCATCGATGCGCCTCTGATCCTTTTCCAAGGTTGGTCTTCTCACGCCAACGAATCCGATTTCGATCTGACTGTCCCGACCATGACTCCCGTGGGAAAGTGGTTGCAGGATATTGAGGATTTGATCGAACAGCGCCGTCTGGAGCGCGCCAAGTCGGAGAAGTTGCGCAATGAAACACGAGCGCAGAGCCGCGATTCACACATACGCCAAGAGAACTCACCTATGATCGGCACACAGCTGCAGCACGATCATGAACGATCGCCAAAAGACAAGCTCAGAAACATAGAGGTTGTTCGCAAGGGGTCCACCCCCATCGCATATGAGATCGGCGCTTTGCAGAATCTTCGCGTAGGAGCGTTTCTCAAATCGCTCTCCCACGAGATGCTGCAGGAACTGGAAACTATAGCGTCGATCTCCTCCTGCACTCCTGGAACAGTGCTCTTCGTCGAAGGCCAAACGCCGCAAGAAGTCTTCTTCTTACTGGTCGGTCACGTGAAGCTTTATATGAATTCAAACGAAGGAAAGCGCCTGACCGTTCACATGGCCGGTCCTGGGGAACTGCTCGGATTGGCTTCCGCATTCACCGCGGCGCCCCACCGCGCGAGTGCGGAAACACTCTATCCGTGCAGAGTTGCGTCGGTAAGCTGCGCCGATTTTCTCAAGTTTCTTTTCATTCACCCCAGTGCTTCACAGGCAGCGGCACGCGAACTCGGCGATCTCTGCGATCACACCTATACGCGACTCCGAACGATCGGCGTAACCCCTTCCAACCGCGCCAAGCTCGCCCGGTTGCTGCTGGAGATGTCCGTGCAGGGAAAACACACCGACCGCGGCACGCAAATTCACTTGGCGTTGAAGCACGGCGAGATCGCGGAGTGCATCGGAACGTGCCGAGAGTCCGTTACGCGCATTCTTCGCGACTTTCAGCGCTGGCAGGTCATCGAACTCCGCGGATCGCTTCTCACCATCACGGATATGTCCGCCTTGGAGCAATGCGCGGGGCTGAAATGATCTGCAGTATCACCGACGAATCGCGAAATCGAAGATTTGTCTTATTCTGCAGACGACTACGCCCCTTTAACTCCGACAGTATCTAGCATCCCTTGGGTGAGGGATTGCTTCGAGTTCGTCATCTCTTTCCAGGGATCGCGCGATAACCTTGATCTCCATTCGGCTAAATCGGCCACATGGCAGGAAGGCGCCGTCTCGGTGTCGAGTTCCTTCCAGCCCATCGTGATCGAAACAGGAACTCCCTTGCGCGCTC
>DATHNJ010000290.1:0-9131 GCA_035486155.1 Occallatibacter sp.
AATGCCACTCTTCTTGTCAGCGCGGGTCCGCTGGGACAACACGCACGCGTGTGGGCCCCGGAGAGCGTCGTCACCGATCAGCCTCCGGCCGATACCACTCTGTTGCAGATCGATCAGGGCGTATTGCCGACTCACTATCGACGAGGCGTGATTGGCAAGGATGATCGAACCATGGAACCCATGCTTCTGCCCGGCTCGATCGTTCTCATCGATACAAGAAAGAGAGCCATTGCGGGGCGGAAAGAGTGGACCAATGATTACGATCGCCCCATCTACTTTCTCTTCACGCGCACGGGATACTTTTGCGGCTTCTGCAAGCTGGACAAGCGCCAGGAGTATCTTCAACTGGAAGCGCACCCCATCTCTCCTGAACCGACAGAAGCGCGATGGAGGTACAGAAGGGAAGTCGAGGTGGTGGGAACGGTCGCCGCGATGTTCACGCGGCGGGCGGCTTGAGAAGACGATAGATCGATACGGACCTAGAGCGCCTGCTGCAGCTCCGCGAGCCCAGGAAGATCGAGCTGTTCATAGACGCTGAGCACGCGCCGCGTCATCACGAAGTAGATGGCCACGGCGCGTTGGGCGTAGTCGCCGAACGCCGCGTCGAGTCTGCCGTTCTTCTCCGCGCCTTTCAAACGGCCGATATGCCACTCGATCTCGCGAGTATTTTGTCGCAGCTGCTCGGCGATGACCAGAGCCTCTGGATACCACTGCTGCACATAGAAAACCAGATCCACAAGAACTGCACAGTTGAGCTCGAGCACATGCAGTCCCTGCATGCCTCCAATGAGATCCCAAATTTGCGAGGGCTCAAGGTCAAGGTCGTCTTCGTCGGTTCGTCGTCGACCGGATTCGTCGATCAGGTCGCGAGCGATCAGCGCAACGTTGTCTTTGTTGACGGCGCCAAGCCGCTTCAACAGTGTTTCCCACTTACCATAGGGATATTTGCGGCGCTTTCGATTATTTAGATAGTAGTATCCCGCGACCGTCGCGAGCATGATTACAAATACAGTAAGCGCCGTCAGAAAGTAAACGATGCGTATCGTGATCATTACTTTAAGGCCCGCAGTCTGCGTAGATCGTATTCCAATCTTCTCTGCAAAGTAAAGAGTTGCATGCTCATTTCTTCAGGAAGTTCTTTCGGCGCCGGCGCTTCGCGCCACAGCATGACGATCCAATAGGTTTGGCAAACGAGATATGCGGTCATGCGCGCGAAGGTCAACGTGTGAAAGAGGCCGGAGTTACGGATCAATGTGCTGTGACCGGCGTCCACAACCAGACTAATCAGCGAATAGAAGCCCAGTCCCTGGGCGATGCGCGCGACGTGCGTCTTCCAGGGGAGCCGGGCGATGGCCGACGCGGCGATCATGCCCACGAAGAGTTCGCATTGCAGAGCCGCGACGAAGATATTCAGGCGGTCAAGCAGGAGCGCTAAGAGGGTCTTCTCCGGAGGTAGAGGCAATAGAGCGAGCAGCAGAGCGATCGGAAAGCCGGCCAGGACGATGAGAACAAAACTTCTGTGTACATCAGGCGCCCAGACGCCGGTTGGACGGAATATATGTCTGGCTAACTCATAAGTCACCGACAGTTGCAGGAGCACGTCGAGTACGGCGAAGGAAAAATAGGCAACCAGATAGGCTCGCTTGGCGCCGGATGCTGCGACGCTGTAAAGAACGACGGCATTGCAGATGTTGGCGGCGATGAGCGCAGTGAAGACCGGAAAGACGGTGGCTCGTTTCTTCGCCACCAGAACGATAAGCAAGACGATGTGCCCGAGCAGGCCGGCCGCCCAGAAAAAGAGAATGGCGCCGGTCCAGTGCATCCGGATTCCTCCTCATGGGCGGCCGCTGAGCACCCTATCTCCCACACATTCTATGCCACGTGCAGGATGTTCAGGAGTTTTTCGATGATGCCCTCCGGTTCTGGATTAGTGCCAGTAATTTCCGGTTCTGGGTTGGTGCCCGTGATGGGGGCCGAGTCGGCGAGGAGCCTGGCTCCGGGGGCTGCAAGGGCGGCGAGGGTAATGGCGAAGAGCAGTTTGCGCGACGCGATACGAAGCATTGGGTGGTCTCCTTTGTGCGCTGGGAGAACCAGCGCTGAAGCGGAGACTAGACACTCAACGAGCTAAGTCGTACCTATCGGGCGGCGTTGTTGCTGAAGAGAAACAGATAGAAATATTTGCTTGGAAAGCGTGCGAAACACCGGCGCGCCACTTAGATATTTATTTTCGATAAACTTACTAGTTTCTTATCGCCGGAGTTGCGTCTAGGCAACAGAATCCAAATCTTTATTGACAGAGTATGAAGGGTCTGATTCAGAGGCTCGCGATCATCCGACCCTGGACCCGCCGAAGATCACCTTCCAGGAAGGATCCAGATACATCCATCGCTGCGTCCCGAACCAGCTCGTCGGCAGGGCTGGAACATGGAGCAGGGTGTGTCCGCCGGTGCAGATCATCTCGGTTCCGTTCCATGCCAGGAAGGTTCTGCCGGCCAGCCCGACCTGCGCCGGATGCGTAACGCGCTTGAGGCAGACAGGGCAACGCTGACTCTGGTCGAGCAGAATCCAGCGCAACCCGAACAGACACATCGAGAACGAGGACAGCAGTTGCAGGTACTGGGCGGGAATCGAGTAGGACGGCGCGCTCCCGTAGGCCAGATCGAGCGAAGTAAAGTAGACCGTCGGCAGCAGGAGCGCGATCTTGCACCCCAGAAAAGCCCAGCGCCGCGCCGTGCTGGTCCAGGACGGCCTGTGTTGGCTGAAGTGGCTCTCGCTCAAGGCGACGGAGGTGATGGCGGGCAGCGTGAGGAAAGCCAGAAGGACTGTAAATTCGTACAGGGACCACGGCCCTTTGGTGCGCTGCGCGAACGAGAATCCAATGAACTCCTCGTCCGTGTCATCGCCGTTGTACGAACTGATTTCGACGCTTGGCGTCTGCATCTCCCATCTTCCCAGCTCGGTCAGGCGAGCGACGACGTAGCCGGTTCCGCTGTTCTGCGAATTGGGCTCCAGCAGCCAGACGTCGGCGCGGCCCGGCAGTCGCCAGGCGCCTTCCGGAAGCACGCCGAGGACTTGAGCCTGGCGCCCGCCAATGCGCACATAGCTTCCAGCGATCTGGCGATTGGCGGCGAAGTCTCTCTTCCAGATCGCGTCGCTCAAGATCACTCCAGCCGCGTCGCCCGGCGAGGCAAATCGCACCGGCAGGCCGAGAATGGAAAAGAGATTCGTGCTGGAGTGCGCCACGTTCCAGACTTCGACATCGTTGGACGCAGCCGAAGCGCGATCGCGTCCTATGCGGTAAAACGCAAGCGCATCGAAGTAGCGCTGGCGCCGCGCGGTCCAGAGCTTGTACGTTTCTGCGGGGATCGTGGGCGTCGAATCGTCGCTCGAAAACGCGTTCTGAATCAGGATCAGGCCGGGACGAACCTTGTAGTTGGAGGGGTGGCTTTCGGCGCGCACGCCCGGCAACAGCTGCGCAAGGCCATAGCTGAGGGCCAGCGCGGCGCATAGCGCCATGAGGCAGAACGCAGCCGATCCAAAATAATGGCGCGGGAATGAGCGCAGAAATGAATGCGGAGACGGTTGCGCGAGCGAGTGCAAAGGCCTGCGCCGCAATGCTATGCCTCGGAGACAGAGCGCGTCTCGAAAGGAACCCAGACAAAAGCGCGTGAATTCCTGTTCCGCCGTTCTTGGATCGGCTGCCTCGTGGGCGTGCCATAGCTCCGATCGCCACTCCTTGAGCCAATCGGCCCGCGTCGAGCGCGGAACCAGCCATGAGGCCGACAACAGGATCGCTTGCTGTAAGAGCCGATGCGTCGATGCTCTCATCGCGACTTCGCCTCCTCCGCCGTGGGGATGAGGCGATCGAGGAGGGGATAGCGTTTGCGCGCGCCCTCCAGCGTAGCCCTCCCTGTTGTGGTGAGTTTGTAATACTTCCGCGGCGGCCGCTGTTCAGCGTCGGCGATCGATTGCTTCTCCCATTGCGAGCGGATCATCTCGTCGCGCTCCAGCCGGCGCATGGCTGGGTAGACGGTGCCGCTAGGCAGGCCGGTCATCTCCATGATGCTGAAGCCGTAGACGAATCCGGCCTGGATCGCCTGCAGGATCATCGCCGCGGTGTGGGAGAGTTTCGCATCTTTCGCGTCGGGGGCCATGGCGCATTGTATCTATGTAGCAAACTACTTGACAATGATTATATCGAATGCTACATAGGGGTATGTTCGAAGCGGAGAGATGGAAATGGAGAAGCTTCTTTGCGCCTTGGTCGTTCTTGCCGTGCTTTCAGGAATTAACCCTTGCGGTTACCGGATCGAAGGCTGGATTGCGTTGGATGCCGGCTTCTGTGTTCACTTCGCGCTAAAGATCGAAAAGAGCAGCGTCGGGTGGATGGCTGAGTTTCATGGCGTCGATCTCGGGCGCCCGTCCAAAACTCTGTCTCCCTGCACATGCCGGAGGCTGCGGCATGCTTGAGCTGCGCAATTTGTTCAAGAGCTATCGCGGCATCCCTGCCGTGCAGGACGTGAGTTTTTCGGTTGCGCCCGGAGAAATTGTCGGCCTGCTGGGGCCGAACGGCGCGGGCAAGTCGACCACGGTCAAGATGATCATCGGCATGCTGCGGCCCAACGACGGACGCGTCCTGTTCGACGGCCGCGATATTCGCGACGATAGGATCGCCTTCCGTCGCATCATCGGTTACGTGCCCGAGGAAGCGCACCTGTATAGCTACCTCTCCGGCCTTGAGTATCTGCAACTCGTCGGGCGGCTGCGCGGTATGGAGGAAGAGCCGCTCGAAGCAAAAGCGACGGCCCTGCTCAAGCTCCTGAGCCTGGAGTCGTGGCGCGAGACGCCTATCTCTTCCTATTCGAAAGGAATGCGCCAGCGCGTCTTGATCGCGGCGGCTTTGCTGCACGATCCCAGGCTGTTGATCTTCGATGAGCCGTTATCGGGGCTTGACGTGGTTTCGGCGCGCTTGTTCAAAGACCTGCTTGAGCTGCTCGCGTCACAGGGCAAAGCGATTCTCTATATCTCGCATGTGCTCGAGGTGGTGGAGCAGGTCTGCAACCGGGTTGTCGTCATCTCCGGCGGCAAGGTTCTGGCCGATGCGCCGCCCGCGGAGCTGACGCGCCTGATGCAACTGCCCAATCTTGAAAGCGCTTTTGCGCAGCTTGTGCGCCAGCAGGATACTCGGACGACCGCCCGGGAGATTGTCGAGGTCATGCAGATCGCCCATGTCTGAAGCATTTCAACGCCTCTTTGCGCGCGCCGATGTGCAGGTGCTTTCGATGAACGTGCAGGCTGCGCTTGGTCCTGTGCGGGCGCCGAAGCGCAGCCAGTTTTCTCTGCTGGTCCGGCATTTTATCGAGCGCTTCTTTCGCAACGAGAGCGCCTCGCCGGACGGCGACGCCAAAACACGCCTGGTGCAGGTCGCCTGCGCCACGGGACTTCCGCCGCTTCTTGTTGCGATGTATCTGTGGCCCGTATATCACCCCATCAAGGGATGGCCGCCGGGGCAGCCGCATAGCGGCGAACTTCCAACATACTGGCTGCAGGTGAACCATCATCTCTTCTTTGTTCTGTATTCCTTCGTCGCGCTTGGCATTGCGACAGTTTTTGAATGGGATCTGCTTTTTCCCGATGCGCTCGATCTCGTCATTCTCGGCCCACTGCCGATCGCTTCCTTCCGCCTGTTTGCCGCGCGCATCGCATCCATCGCCCTGTTTGTCGCCGGATTTCTCTTCGATGCGAATATCCTCGCGGCGCTGATTTTACCGATGAGCATGGACCCGCCGTCTCTTTGGCGATTTCTCGCCGGCCATCTTCTGGCTGTCGGCGCCAGTGGGCTGTTCGCCGCGGCATTTATTCTGGCGTTGCACGGCGTGCTGCTGGCGGTCTTCGGCGAGCGCATCTTCCGGCGCGTGGCGCTCGTGCTGCAGGGCGCCGTGATCGCAGTTCTCGTCGTCCTGCTGTTGCTTTTTCCTGTTCTCTCCGGCGTTGTTCCCGTGATCCTGCAATCCGGTGGCGCGTTTGCCCGATGGTTTCCTCCCTTCTGGTTCCTCGGCGTCTACCAGAGCTTTCTGGAAGGATCGTCGGCGCCGCCGCTCTATGCAATGTTGGCGCATCGCGCGGCAATCGCCACGCTGAGTGTTGGCGCGCTCGCGGCATGCAGCTATCCGCTGGCTTATCTGCGAAAGACACGCCAGCTTGTGGAAGGCTCCGCATCCCCCTCGGGTTCACGTTGGCTCTTCCGGCCGGCGAATCGTATCCTGCATGCTTCCATTCTTCGCTCTCCGATGCGCAGGGCCGTCTTTCATTTCATCAGCGACACGTTGCCCAGGATCACGCGCTACCGCATTTATCTCGTCGTCTACGGCGGGGTAGGGGTCTCGGTGGTAGCCGCGAGCGTAATTCGCTTTGCTTCGCGTCATCAGAGGGTCCAGGTGGAAGTTTCGCCCGAGGGGATTCGCGCCGCCGCCGCGATCATTGTCTTCTGGGTGCTCGCCGGCCTCCGCATGGCCTTTGTGTCTTCGGGAAATCAGCGCGGCCGCTGGCTGTTTCGCGTCATCGTGGGAGATCCGCCGCCGTTCAACGCCGCGATGGAGCAGTCGCGCGCCACGCGGCTGTGGGCGTTCTCGGCAGCGTTGCTGCTGACGCTGATTGCGGGCGCCGCGCTGCTCCTCATTGCGCCGCCTGAACTCCGGGCCGCCAGGGCGCTTGCCTCGCAGGCTCTGGTGGCCGCAGGCATGTGCCTCATTCTTACGGACGCATTGTTTCTCGACGTCACGACGGTCCCATTCACCGGCGAATCGCAGCGGGAACAGCCCAACCTCGCACTGACCGTGCTGAAGTACTTTACATTTTTCCCCCTGGTTGCGGCGCTGCCCTTGCGGCTGGAGCCGTGGATCGAGGCGAGCTCGAGCCATTTTGCTTTGGTCGCCGCGGCTTTTGGAGCGATTCATCTGCTTCTTCGCGGCCGGCATCGCGGCGTTCTTCGCGAGCATGCGCATCAAACCGCCCTGGAGGAGGACGAAGATGATTTCCCGATGAAACTCGGTCTTCGCTACTGACGCCAGGAGCAAGCAATCTGAAAGAAATGAGTGAAGAACGGGAGCGCGTTCCTGCCAGATGCCTGGAGGTTACTAGAACGTGTTACCCGCGTGTAGACCAATGTGTTATTGACATATAAGTTACTGAATCTGTAGAGTTTTAATAACGCTAGGGTGCGACTATGAAGAATCATTACCTGGGCGTTTTTCTCATTTTTGGGTGCCTCTTTTGCCCACTCCGTTTGGTTCGTCTGATCGGCGGAGCTCCAATGGAACGCATGCTTGACTCGAGCTTCTTTGCTCGTTTTATTCGATCGTGCAAGCGGCTAGGCGCGACGGAATTGTCTCAGGCATTTCGTTAAGAAAGTAGCGGCAGTTGAAATGGTCCCAGGGCAGAGGCGGCAGCCTTATGCGTCTGGGGTGGCTTTTATTGCAACCGTGAATCGTTTCTTTTGAAGGCGCCTTGTGGACTTACTCGTGATTTCCGCTGTTCCGATGCGCCCCTATGGCGCGCGCCAGCGCGAATGCATGTTGATTGCATCCTCCATTCCTTCACTGTTACGCAACTCGGCGCGCCATTTTCGGTTTGTTGATCAATCGCCGTCGGAGCAAGCGCATTCCTGGCACGACAAGAGAGCTGTAGCGCCTATGCATGTCGATGAGGGCAAAGAATCTTCAAGGAATTCTATGAATTGCCGATTCAGGAGAGGGGCCCTTTTGGGATCGGGAGACAGAAAATCTTCGGGGATTTCTTCTCAAGATTGCCGCCTGGGCCGTGACACGAGCCGATTTGCCCCTCGCTCACGCGTATGCCGGGCAGGGGCGCATAGCACGATTTGTGCATTGTGAGAATGCAAAGGAAATGCGATTTTCGATCTGTGTTACTGAAGACTTTCTCTTCTGACCTGCGCAGTTTCAGGACAGTTGCTTCTAAGAGTATTGAGAGAGTATTGAGGCGGATCGACGTAAGGGCAAAGTAAGAATCAGCGTTGCGACTCTTGTAGCCGGGGGCGGTTTTCAGGCAGAGGGCGATGGCGCGGAAACCAAAGTGTCGTTGCCGTTAGTCATGCTATCTGCTTGTTTTAGCGCAAGTTAGTGGCGTGGTAATTGAGCAATTATTACCAACGTGGAATTGACATGGTGCCTAAGGCGGTCTGACATGGAGCTGTACACCGCAATTCAAGGCAATGTTGGAAGGGGAAGCGGCAGGTTGTGCGATCTGGTTTGCCCCTTCATTCTCAATGTGGCTCGCTTGCTGTTCTGAGCGGGCGCTCCTTTCGGGAAATCTAGTTTTTGGCTCTGGACTTAAGGTCGGATTCGAAAAGGCTGTCGAGGATAAGAGTTGAGAAAAGGGGCATGTAGCTCACAGGGCGGAGCTGCATCAATTTCGAGACTGGTCCGTGACGTAAAAGCATAATAATGAATAAGTTAGACAAACTCGACGAGTCCGTTCAACAGTGCTCCTGGTGGGCCGTATACACCCGTCATCAACATGAAAAGACGGTGGCTCATCTGCTCTCGACCAAGGGATTCGAGGTTTTCCTGCCCCTCTATGATTCGGTGCGTCGCTGGAAGGACAGAAGCAAGACTTTGTCCCTGCCGCTTTTTCCCTGCTATGTCTTCGTGAGAGGCGACCTTGATCGCCGCTTGCAGGTGATGACGACACCCGGAATCCACACCGTTCTGTCCACCGGGGAGCGCGTCGCGCTGATCCCCAACTCAGAGATCGATTCCATCCGGACCGCGGTGAGCTATCCCGCGCGCGTAGAGCCCCATCCTTTCCTGCGTTGCGGAGAAAAGGTGCGTGTGACTCGCGGCAGCCTGGAAGGCGTGGTCGGAATTCTGGTCCGCAAGAAAAGCCTCTTTCGCCTGGTGCTTTCAGTGGAGATGCTGGCGCAATCCGTATCGGTCGAAATTGACGCAGCGGATGTGGAGCCGGCGAAGGGCGTTGGTTTATCGGATGTTTCTTTGCGGGGAGAGGCCAGTGGCAACATCTCCGGTATTTCTTCTTCGCGCCTGCTTCGGCAGGGTTTTAGCGCAGTCAGTCGTTGACCGGTTCAGGGAAGTGGTTTCTCGCCGCACGTCGTA
>DATHNJ010000291.1:0-52247 GCA_035486155.1 Occallatibacter sp.
CTCGCCCTTGTCTCCGCTGATAGCCTCGCCAGTGGCTCTACGGACTTGAAACTTCTGAACATGGACAAGCTCGTCCCCGTTCGCATGTCTCGGTTCGTTGAATCTGAACTTGAACGCAACGTCTTCGCGAGCGTCGCCAGTCAGGTCCAGGCGGAAGGCATACACACCCTCCGGGTGAAGGGTATCCAGCGACGAGAGGACAACATCCGGATTGACGGTCATCGCCATCACCGTTGTGTCGGGAGCTCCCTGAAACAGATAAAAGTCGCACACGTTCAGGCTAGGATCCTCTTTCGCAAGCTTGGTGTCGAAATGATGGGACATAGATCCCCCTCTCTGCCCATGCGGTGTCGATTATTCGCGCCACACAAACGTTGCGCGAGCTATGAGAATGCTTGTCCGGCCCGACCGTCAACCGTACTTCACGTCGGTGCTCTGTCCGACCTCGATAAGATATCCGTCCGGATCGCGGATGTAGCAGCGCGTCTCGCCGTACTTGGGAATCGGCGCCGTGATGAACTCCGCTCCTCGACTTTTCCATAACTCATAGCACGCTTGAATATCCGCAACACGGAAATTCATAAAGCTGTTGATGTGGTTCGGGTCAGGCACGCTGAGCGTTACCGTCGGCTTGTCCTCGGTCGGGCCGCCGCCCACATTCAGAATCATCCAGATATTCGCGAGCTGAAGATACCCAGGCGCGTTGCCGTCGCCCAGGCTCAGAATGCGCGCGCCGAAGACCCTTTCGTAGTAGCGCGCCGATCGCTCGATGTCGGCGACGGTGAGAAAATGCGCGATGCTGAGCCCCTCACGCGGGGGCATCTCATAGCTCTTCTGCTCGATTTGTACGCTGCTCATGGACGACTCCAATTCCGATCAACGGAAGCCTCTGTTTCCGATAGGCCTCGATCGCTGCATCGTTCCCCAAAACCGCGCGAATATCGTTGAGATTGCCCGCCTCGTGGGCTACAGAGATCAATCTCCAATCGCGGTAACCGGCGGGAATTTGGATTGCGGAAATCGGACCGTCCGTTTCATCGGCGCGTCCAGATGCGGGGACCTCGAACGCGATAGCGCCGGCCGCTGTCGCCACTGCAACCAGCAAACAAGCGATCCGTTTCATAGGGCGCCTCCGTCCGAATCCCGTGCCCCGTTTCATCCATACTGCGATTAAACCAAAACGACAGGGCAATTCAATTGGACGAAGGTATCGATCGATAGCGTCGCACTGCGTAAAATTCTCCCTTCCCGGCTCATCATGAAATGGTTGAGCGTTCCGCGACGGCCACGCAGGCATGCGATCAAATCCATCGCGTATCGTCAGCGTTCAACTGTCGCGCCTGCCTTTCGCATGTATCACTGTGAGACTGTGGAGTTTGAGCCGCGCAGAATTGTCCGCGACATCTGTGCTTGCGGCATCGCCTCGTTAGCGATGTCTACGAGCGTGCTTGCGTTTGTCTGCAGGATGGGGCGTTGGCGCTGGAAGCGGCGGCAGGCCGGCAACGGCGAGCAGAAGCTTGTTTGCAGCATTAAAGAGGTTCAGGTGGGTATCGACAGCGCCATCCGTGGCGGCGACAAAGATGGCCGTGTTACGCGCGTGGTTGATAGCAATGTAAGTCTCAAATCCGGCTCCGCCGCCGGTCTTTTCAACGATGTGCGAGGGAGAGTCGAGCGGCAGGATGTGAATCCAGCCCAGTCCGACGCCCGTGGGCTCGCCCGCGTGATCCAGCCCTTTCTGGCTGATCAGCTTCGAAGGAAGAATGTAGACGGCCTGCGCCGAGGCCTCCTGTGCAGGAAGTTCCGGGCCGCCGGATCGAAGCAGGTACTTGAGCCAGATCTCCATATCGGCTGCAGTGGAGAACAGGCCGGAACTGCCGCCCGTGGCCTCGGTGCTAGCGCAGGGTCGATCGTCATGAGCGCTGATAAGCAGATGCCCGCATTGCTCGGCGTTAGGAAAGAAGGTCGTGTACTGCATGTGAAGCGGATGAAGCGTGCGCTCGGCAAGCAGCGCAGCGTACTGCTTGTGTGTCGCCGACTGCAGGGCGTCGCTGAGAAAATCGAAGGCCACGTTCGAGTAGAGCGCCGCCGCGCCCGGCGCGCTGCGCAGACGCTGATTGGGCAACCAGCGCCAGCGCGTGCGGTAGTCGGGAAAGGTGAAGTGCGGCGTATTCGCTGGAGCATTGCCCAGTTCGCGCGGCAGGCCGGAGGTATGCGTCGCCAAATCGACAAGAGTAATGGGAAGGATGCGTTTGGGCACAATCGCGCCGCTCGGCGCATAGCGCTGAAGCGGATCGTCGAGCCGCACTGTCCTGTCCGCGACGAGTTTGGCGAGAACGTCGGTGGTAAAAATCTTTGTGAGTGAACAGAGGCGCAGCAGAGAGTCCTGCGTAGGCAGTTGACGAGAATTTGGCGCGGTCTCTCCATATCCGCGAAAGAATGCCTGCTTATCGTGAACGACAACCAGAACCATGCCCGTGGAGCCGGCTTCCATGAAAAGGTTAGCGCCGAGCGCGTCGATCGATTGGATGTCGGGGAAAGATGAGGAAGGATTCGCCTGTGCGAGAGCAGATACGACAGGCAACGCAAAGAGAATGGCGATCAGGCGGCGCAAAAATCTAGCGTGGTTCTTGTTCACAACTCTCAGGGTACAAAACCAGGGCGAGTTGCTGGTTGGGTCATCTCTTGGACGCTTGGTCTGCGCCTCTATTGGCGCCCATAGATCTGAAACGGCGCCCAGTAAAACGGGAGGCGGAATCGTGTCGGCGAATGCAAAAGCGCCAGCTTCGCATTGTGCAAAGCCGACGCGGGCGACTGGCCGTCTGAGAGCCCCTGGTAAAGGGCATTCATCATGCGAGGAGTTGAATCGTCGCTCACCTCCCACAATGCGCCAATCACCTGATCGGCGCCGGCGCGAAGGAACGCCCACGAAAGACCCACAAGCCCCTCGCCTGCGTAGGCGCGGGTTCCGCTGCCGTAGCAAGCGGAGATAGTCACCAGCTTCGCGCGGATCGGGTGCTGAATGATCTCGCGCGCGTAGAGTTTGAAGGAATCTTCCGACGCAGCGGAGTTGGAGAGGATGATGGCCGAGTCCAATGGGTCGGTGCTGCTGGCGACCGCGTGAGAGACGAAATGGATGTAGGAAAATTGTTCGGGTTTGCTGGCGGCATACGCTGCCGGCGTGGCCTGCTGCCCGGTGATGACCTGTTTCGACGAAAAATGGCTTCCCACTTGCGACACTTCGAAGGCAAACAGCGGCAGTGATGGGAACTCTCGATCGGGAGAGACCGGATCGCCTAGCAAAAGCATGCGCGGTTCGGCGTCCAATGCAGGTTTGGTCGCCGCGAGCATGGCCAGAGACGGCGCCGACGAGAGCGTGAGATCGTCGATCAGGTAATGGAGCTGTGCGGTTGAGCCGGCCGTTTGTTTGCCGATCGCGCCGGAACCGGGCGCAAGCAACGTTTCAAAGTTCAACTTGCTCAAAACGCCTTCGTCGAGGATGATCACCGGCTTGGTCGGTTCGATCATCGCGTATGCGGGCGCGACGAGCATCTGATAGAGCGCCTGGCCGTCGGCATTCTTTGCTTCCAGCGGATCGCGCAGATCAAGCAATGTCTTGCGGTAGCTTTCGACGCGGGCGGCGATCTGCGGGCGAGGAGGCAAATTAAATAACGTGGCCTTCGCCGGCGTAATTGCCCAAAGATAGGACTGCTTCTCGCCAAGCCAATAGAAGAGCAACGTCGACTGCGTTCTGGCGGCGACGCTGCGCGGATCAAAGACTTTCATCCGAAGCGATGACGCCTTTGCCGCTATTCCGAGCCCTTCTTCCAGAGTCCGCGCGCGGCTTTGGTCGGCCACCGCAAGCGCCTGAAGCGGCTTGCCCTGCTGCACCAGGAAGTGAATGTAGTCGTCGTAGATGGCCGTAGCGTTGGCCAGGAAAGGCAGACGCGAATCTTCTTTCTTGAGTTCGTTGCGCGCCTGCTCGAACGTGGCGAGCGTCGCTTTGTAGTCTTTGTCCGCATCGGCAGCGCGCCCTTCAGCTTCATCGAGACGAGCGAGCTGGCGGCCCGCCTCCAGCTTGATGGACGTCTCGCTCTCGGAGTCCCGCCACACATCACGGAGCAGTGGCCGGGCCTGCTGGTCCTGATGCCGGAGAGCAGCAATTCGGCCGCGAGCCAGCTCGGCCCAGAGTTGATCGCCATGATCGCTTTCAGCTTGAATCAATGGGCTAAGTTCTTCGAGATAGAAGTCTGCTTCTTCAAGCTTTCCTGCATCGACCGATGCGAAAGCGAGATACTCCAATGTAATAACTATGTCCGCTTTGCTATCGATCTTACGCGCAAGGTCGAGAGCACTGTGATAAATAGGCGCTGCATGCGCGAGGTCGCCGTTGGACTCATAGACGTAACCGATGTTTTCCAACCATCTAATTTGATCGCGAACAGATCCAAGATTTATGGAACGCTTCTCGGCATCGAGGAACAACGCTAATGCTTGATCATGGTCGCCAAGCGCATAGTATGACCAGGCGAGATTGCCTTCAGTTACTTCGGCCACGTAATCTGCGCCAAGTTCCGACGCAACTCGATTTGCATCCCTTGACCAGTCGGCTGCTTCATCGAAATGATCACTTTGTAGCGCCGCGAATCCGAGGTTCACCAGTGCGGAGGCTTCGAGGAAGGGGTCGCGATGATATCTGGCAAATGCCAAGCTCTCAAGAAACAACTGTTGACCACGCGCCTGCTGACCAAGCCCCATTTCGAGGACGCCACGCGCTCTTGGCACATCGCCGCAGGTTCGGTGGAATTCACTTCGGCAAAGATTCTCGGCTTGCACTAACTTCTGATCCGCTTCCGAAAATCGTTCCATGCGCGTGAGGGCGGCGCCCTCAAGCGCGAGTTTTTTTACAACTGCGTCCTTGTCAGCAGGCGCCGACATCTGCGAGAGGACGCCTAGCGCATCGCTAGAAAAGCCGCGCCAGAGCATGGCTTCCGCTTCTAGGAGACGAAGTTGTACAGCTAAATTCGGATTTGAGATCCGGAAACTCTCATAGTCGGTACTCGCCCGCTGCTGACATTCGATTAGCTGGCCACGCACGAAGAGCTTCCAGAGATGGTCGTACACCGCTTCTGCCGCTTCTGGGCGCGTATCCTGAATCGGCAGTAGAACCAAAAGCACGACGGCCCAGCCAAAATAATGACTTTGACGGCCAAAAGTGGAGAAAAAACTGCGGCGATGCGTGAACGGCCTTGTGGGACCACCAAGTGGCTCTGCAAGCAAACCTACATGCTCAGCGTTTCCTTCCAGCTTCGATAGGAGAAAATGTGAAAGGACTCCTAAGGAATGCTCTGGCCGTTGGCGCCGCCCCTGCCCATCGACACCACGCCCTCGATCACGCAGCCCAGCTTGAACTCCACCATCGTGAGATGCACCGTCGTCTTCTGGGGAGTCTTCAACGTGGGATGCGGATCCGCATGCTCCACCGTCAGCTTGGCCAGCGTGATCTCGCCGAAACCAGGAATACGCACCTTGTGCCCAAACGAATGGCCTGGGTAGCGACCCGATGCCTGGTTGACCAACGAGCATTCAAGTGTCTCCGCGCTGCCGAGCGACGTATTAAGCCGATTGTACTGTTGGCCTAAATCCTCTGGAAGATGACCGTGGCCGAGAATACGGTCGTACTGTTTGCGCACACGGCTCAGAACGCCATCGTGACGCGTGTAGGGCGCGTCGTTTGCCGGCTTCTCGCCGAGAATGTTCGGGTCAATATCGATCTCCACGGCATGGCCTGCGATGCGCAGATTTTCAAAGCGCGTGCCAAGAAAGGAGACCGAGGGAATGTAGCCCTCCAGCGGGTAGTCGGTGATCGTCTGTCCCACAACTCGATCGGCGGTGACGACATCGAGCACGTTCAGTCCTTCGACCACAGTCGTCGTCAGCGTCGTCCAACCCTTTCCGGGCTTTGTATTGGGATTCCCGGCGACATGGGTATACGCGGATCGGAAACTAAGCACTGATTCGACGCGGTAGTTCTCGACGCGCTCGGAAAGATAGCCGCCTTCTTCGCGCAGGTGCGCGTGCGCCTGTGGTTCGATCTGCTGGACAAGCGGAAGGCTCAGGTTACCGGAAAGGATGGTCGCGTCCGCATGGTAGCGGTGGATTCTGTCAGGCATAGGTGTATTCGTGCTCCTTTTCTCGCGGGCATTGAATGCAACGCTGATGAAGATTGAGTTTTCGAGGGCCGAGGGGAAAAAGAGCGGAGAGCGTTGCTGCCTACGACTTCTGAGGTCTACTGGTTGCTCACCACTATATCAAACAGATAGTCCTCAACAAGAGCGCGTCGGCCCTGGGCGTCTACACCCGTAACCCTGAGAGAATATGCGCCGTTCCTCAGCGTCGCGCCGGGAAGGTACACAGAAACCTGCTGATCCTGATCCGCTGCGCCGCTGTTCGCCGGCATCGTGGCGCTCCAGACGATCTTGTCCTGTCCGTCGCGAAGATCGAGCGCATAGGACGTTGCGGCGAACTCACTCGATTCGGCCGGGAGATCCGCCTGCAGGAGCGCTCCGTGCGCCCGGTCTACCGTCAGGGTGAGATGCGAAGCGCCTCGGGTGGCGGGACGGAGATGGCCCAACGGTACAACACGAGGCTGAATCGCCGCTTCGCGCAGCGTGGGGAATGTAACCGCATTTTGAAAAACTACGACAGCCAGCAAAACGGCGAATGCGGGGACGGCAAATGCCGGGCGTAACCAGAAAAACCAGGAACTTGATTTTGATTTGGGCGCTATGGCGCCGACAATCGGTTTATCCGGGATATTCGGCAGTTCGGCTTTTGCATCGTCGATAAAGAACTTCCCGACACGCAAATCAAGGACGCACTCCTGACAGTCGAAGAGATGCTCTTCAAATGCCTCCCGAATATCGGGAGCCAGCTCGTCCAAAAGATACCCCTCTGCCGCCATCTGCTCGACTGCTTCGGTATGGTTCACGGCTCCCTCTCTTTCCGTTCTGACAGACTCTTATTTTTCGTTCGCATTAGGTCTTATCCGTTGGCTTCGAGCGGCGTAAAACTTCCGATTCTCTTTACGAATTCCACCTTGAACTCCTGCTTGGCGCGATGCAGCAGCACCCGCAAGTACTCCCGCTCGACCCCGAACTCGTGGCAGACTTCGTCGCGGTCGCGCTCATCAAGAAAGACCGCCTTCAGCAAAGAACGGTCGCGCGGGGCCATGTCCAGCAAGATTTCGCGCACTTTCTGCTTCAGTTGCCGCGCCGCCGCCAGATCGAGAGCGCTGGCGCCCTTGACGGCAGGTTCGGGCGCACCTTCCTGATCCAGAGATTCGCTCCGGCCGGATAGCCGGTACTGCTCAAAGAGCACATGATTGCAGGTCGTGTTGACGAATGCGCCCAGACGCTCGGGCTGACGCAGGCCGCCATCTCTGCGCAAGACAGAAAACACCCGCGCGAAGGTCTCCTGACAGACATCTTCAATAGCTTGCGGCGAATGGAGTTTGGAACGAAGCTTCAGCCTGAGCAGATCGGTGAAGTAACCGACAAAATGCTCCTGCGTCTCGCGGTCCCCGGCACAAAGGCTTCCTATGTAGCTCGCGTCGAAAGAGTGAAATTGCAATGAGCACTCCGCCAGGGAATGGAGAGTCGAGTATAGCATCGTGGCCATCGCCGGAGAATGAATGCCGGCGCGGTCCGCGGAGCCCGCAGGCGCTTGATCTTTCTTCGCGATCGGCTGCGTCTTCGGCGCGCGCGAGACGCACCGCATCGCCTCGTCCAATGGCCGCCGCCCCTGCGGATGCTCTATCGCTCGGCAACTCATCGCATGACTCTTTCCATTGGTTCAATCGGCTCGGAAGATATCTCCGGCCACGTTCTTCTAACCAGACTTTTGAACAGCCATTGGCCGGAGGAAAACATCTGGCCGCTGAAGAACAAGGCAATCCAGCCGCGGCTCATCGAGAGCGCGAGCAGCGAAGAGAGCCACAGGCTAATGCAGAAGAACCAAGGCATGACTTCAACACGGTTGCGACAACCGAGAATTGTTCCGAGCGCATGGCGGGTCTTCGAATCGGCGTTTCGCCAAGACTTCCGGCGGCGCGGCGCCGCGGCTTCGCTTGTGCATTCACCGATTGGACGCGCCTTCATCACGCTTCTATCCCTTCAAGGTGTAGGCAGACGGAGCCCGCTCAAGGAGCGAGCCCCGTCCTTCTGGGGGAGGGTCTGGCCACGCTGAAAACTTGCTCCAGCGCCGCCAGGCTCGATAGGTAGTGCATCTTGAAGCCAGGGCGTTTCAATCCGCCGGCGAATTTCTTCAATGCGCCTCCCCGCGCCGGCGCAAACAAAATACGTTGATGATCGTGAAACGAACATGCGCTCGGCGTCACTATCAAGCAAGCAAGTGCCCGTAAGTAAGCAAGTGCTCACGGCCGCCTTCCTGACAGCCTGATCGACACAACCTGTCACGACTTCCTTTTGTGGTCCCAGGGATGGAGCGGCGCAGTTCTCGGCGCTTGCAGAAAAGCAATCGATCCTGGGCCCCTGTGGAGGGAATCTTCATGAGCAGTGGCCAGCTATCTGCGAGCCTTGAGGTCTCCGTCGAGGCGTACCGGCCTCCGCTGGATTACGAAATCGGCGGCGTCTTTCCGATGACGGGCGCTTCGAACAACTCCGGCAAAGGAGAGACGCGTCGCACCCCATCTCCCGGCTTCGGACACAAGACTCCTCCGAATGTGGCGTCGTCTCCGCTGCGCCTGGCTGCGGTCGATGACGACAGCTTCACAGAGCGGCGGACGAACATAGGCAATTTTCAGCGCATCGTCGTCGCCGAGGATCACCGGGGCACGCGCCGGATGCTGATCCAGATGCTCCGCACGTGGGGATTCGTCGTCTTGCCGGCCAAAAGTGGACCCGAAGTGTTGAACATCGTCGAGCAGACGCGGCCGCCGGAATTGATTGTCCTCAGCCGCATGCTGCCCGGCATCGACATTTTCGAGCTGTGTCAGCGGCTGTGCTGCCGCCACAGCGACTATTCGCCTTACATTCTCGTGTTGGCGATGCAGAGCGATCAACGCGAAGTTGTGCGCGCCCTCGAGTCCGGCGCTGCCGAATATCTGACGACGCCCTTCGAGGCGCAAGAATTGAGAGCGCGGCTCTTGGTCGCCAGCCGCATTTTAAAGCGGCAGGAGAACCTGATCCTCTCGCGCGATAAATTCAGATGCCTGGCGACGACAGATCCGTTGACGGGCGTTTGGAACCGGCGATCGATCAACCAGATTCTCAAAGACGAGCTGGCTCGGGCCTCAGGCTCGGAGGCATCTACCGGAGTGCTTCTGGTTGATCTGGATCATTTCAAAAAGGTGAACGATACGCACGGACACCTGGCGGGCGATTTTGTCTTGCAGGAGACGAGCCGTCGTTTGAAAAACGCCCTTCGCCCCTACGATTCCATCGGACGCTACGGCGGCGAAGAGTTCCTCGTTGTCGTGCCCAATGCCGCAGAGGCGGAACTATGCCAGTTAGCGGAGCGGTTGCGCAAGGCCATCGAAAGCGAATCCATTCGCGTGGGAGAAAGCCAGATCCGCATCACGCTCAGCATCGGCGCCACGATCGCTCCTTCAGGCGAGAGCCTGTTGTCCAAGGTCATCGCGACTGCGGATGCAGCCCTTTATAACGCCAAGCGATTCGGCCGCAATCGCTTCATGTTTGCCGATCCGCTGCAGGAACAGGTCGCCCACTATCGCTCTCAAACCAATGCGCTTCCTCATTCGGGCCGCGCCTAAACCCTTCGCAGAACCTCCATTAACAAACTTCCGCGCGCAACGCCGCTCGGGAAGCAGGCGGCTATTTCTCCGGCTAGAAGTCCCGCAGACCGCTTCAGCCCCCGCCGCAACGCAACCCAGCCAGTATCGTTCGGGGCCGGAGCCAATTGCGGGCAGACCCGTTGGAGAACCAAATCGGGATGCGCCGAACAAAAGCGGCGCCGCGCAGAGAAGGCCAAAAATAATGCTTCGCCGTGGACTTGCCGAGCGCATGAACTTTTGCGATGATGGTGCACCGGTTCGCAAGGCTTCCCTCACCTGGTGGAAGATACGGAACTGGATAAAGAACCGGCTTGCAAGCCGGGCCCCTGGGGCGCCCATCCAAGGAGCAGCCGCAGACATCATGCATCGCGCGCACCACTGATTCAATTTTCCAATCGCGGAAACAGCTTGGCGGCCCCACATTTAGGGAAATAGGTTGGCAGCCCACAGTGGATGGACCACGCGCTCTATCGGACTCGAGCGTGAAACGACTGGGAGGGGGCCAAGGGTGGTGAGGTGTCCCGATGAAACTCCCGTTTCGCCTGGAGATCGTCTGCGTGGTCAGCGCCTTGTCTGTTGCAGCGTGCTGCCCCCGCCAAGTCCTCGCTCAAGAGGATCATCAGTCCCGCACAACCGATATTCGCTCCGCTGGCGCCTCAGGCGGTCGAGCGCCATCGCGTGCGGTCGAGACAGTCGTGATTCCGGGGCCGCTTCGCTCCTTCCTCCGCATGGCGGGAATCAGCCAGCAGTTGCCTGCAGACGGGGTCATGCCCATGCTGGCCGAGAATGTCTCCCTTTATGGATACGAACTTGGCAGGCAAACTGAGTACCTTGTGTTGCTCAACCGGTATGTGCGCCTGGCGCGCGAGATTCAGCGCCTGACCGATGCGCACGGGATGATCGAAGTAAAGAGCTGCGCCGATGTCGATCAGTTAGTTCATGTTCTCGGCTACAAATTTGCGGGAGTCTGCGGGCAAAAAAATGCGGCGCTGGTGACCGCGGATGCGGAGCGAGCGTTTCTTACCATCGACTCCGGCTTCCCCATTACCGACTTGGAACAGACGCTGCAAAAACATGAGCCGTTCACGTACGCGTTCCCTGAGACCCGCGTGCCCATCATGTTCACTGATAAAAGCTGGACCTCCATCAGCACGGGAAACCGACGGACGCCGTCTGATTTGGTCGACGCCCTGCTCAACGATCAGATACTGGATCGCCTGTACTGGGCGTTTTCCCGATGCGACGAGGAGACCCGTTCTGCGCTGAGACAAGCGCCGGGCCTGGCGAGGCTTGCGTCGCTCGCGCCTGTTTTCGACCTCTATGGAAGCACGATTCGAATTCATTCAGGAACAGTGCTTGTGCCCGCCGGCTCTGAGCGGGACTGGAGAGCGCTCGCAGACGCCTCCCCAAATTCGCCGGGAGAGTTTGTCAGCCGCCTGCTTGCCAAGGACCACGGATGGCTGGCTGCGTACTACGACGCAATCGCGCATCTGAACGCGACCGGAAGAGCTCATCTTACAGAGAACGCCAGACTGGTCGATCTTTATCGCGCCTATCGATCCACGGCCGCCAACACCGATTCAACCACCGGAATGTTCTCCCGGAACGCCGATCTGCTGATCCTGCTCACATCGTTGAAATGGAACGCTGCCGGAGAACCCGTAATACCCGGCGGCAGCGCGTTGTGGCAGGAAGTTCTCTCCCGTAAGAGTAGCGGGCTACGAAGCTCGATAAGTTCGAGCTCCTGCTGTGACAACTCCGAGCGGCTGCTCAAGACGCTTGTCGCCGCGTCGAAGTCTGACTCCACCAGCGGACCATTGCAGATATTTCTCCTGCTCAGCGCTATCAATGCAGGACGAACAGAGCGGCAGCGGCTGGGGGATGGGACCGATCGGCTCCTCGCCTCAAAGTTCTCTCAGTTCGGCCGCTGGTTTTCGGTCTTCGCCGAATTTCCGGCCCTCGACGATGCCTCGGTTGAGGCGTTTGTCTCCGTCGCGGACCAGGTCGAGGCGATCAAGACTCCAGCATTAAGATCCAATGCGCTCGGCGCCTTTCAGGCAAATATCGGGCTCTGGCGGATCTTCGCCCGCCAGGGGCAGATCCCGCCGGAAAAGCAGAGCGCTTCGTGGCTGAATGCGGTCCAGCCGTTCAAACAGATCGAGACGTCAACGCAGCTCTTCGACGCCAGCCGGCATTCGCTTCAATCGATGCTGATGACCGTTGCGGATCGTTCGGATCTGTCGCAGGATGAGATCGTGGAGCTGCTTGCCGGGCCTCCGCAGACCTCCGCCGAAGGCGGCCGCGTGCGCGGCGAACTGGTGCAGAGAATTCGCACCGTCCTCGACGATCAGAGACTGGTTTCGCTTGATACGTTGTTTGCGCTCTACGACGGTCTGGGCGAAAAGGCCCATGGAGCGACGGATGCCAGCAGGCTTCTGCCCCTCGCCGAGCAATTGCGGGAATTTGAAATGCCGCGTCCCATTTTCACCGGAGGCGAGCGCAGCGCCTGGGCGCCCGTGGTGTACACAACCCGCCACGCCGAACTGCAAATACGAACGGACCTGAGCAAAGTGATCCAGGCGTCCGCCACTCCGGCCCAGCTTGATGCTGCGCGCGGGCAACTCGCGCCATTCCTGAGAGATACGCTGGTTGGCCTGAACTATGCCTACTACGAACCGCCGGGCGCCGAAGTCCTTCATCACAACCCCCTCTTCGTGCGTTCGCACGACTTCTCTTCGATCTCGGTTCTCGGTCTGCGCGAGGCCTGGGGTCAGCCGGTGTTGATTGGCGTCGGCGCCACGGCCGGCGGCGGCGCCTATTTGATGGGTTCGCTGGGAGACTTGTCCTACGCGCTCGCCTCCACGGAAAGCGAATTTATTGCGCCGAAAAACATACAGGCTCTAGTGTGGAAAGAAGAAGTGCCGCAGCTGTTGGCGGGCGCCGTGCTGCCGCGCTGGTGGCAGGTCAGCAAGGATGAACTGCATGCCGCGAACCTCTACCAACGCATGGGCGAAGAGTTGCTGAAGGCGTCGGCCAGCGATGGCGCCTTGCAATCGAAGGTCTTTGCCATCCTCTCGGATCGAATGAACCCCAACCGGCTGGAGCAGACCGAAGCCGTTGTAGAGGACGCCGAGAGCAAAGACGAATCGAGTCTATTGTTGCTTCCGTCCGAATCGTTTTTCCTCGCGACCGAATTCCGCAAAAGATTTCCCGGACAGGACGCTGCGTTTGGAAAAGCAGGACACGAGCTGGAAGAGCTCGCGCTTCGAGATCCAGCCGCCGTCGATACGGAGCGCATATCGATGGACTTTGGCGCGCCGCATCCCACTCTGATGCTTTCCAATTCCTGCTCGATCTTCAACATGAAACCGCCGCCGCTCTACGGAGGCCTCGCCAGCGGACTGTTTGCCGAGTCATGGGAATCGAATAACCTCTACTGGGCCCGCCTTGCCGATGACGGAGGATATCCCCCGGTGATGCTCAATCTTCTGGCCCCTGCGCTCACGCGCCGCATGGTGACAAATATCTTTGCCAGTAACATCGACGATTGGCCGGCCCTATCTCGAGCAATGCAGGAAACCGGCGCGGAGTTTCGAGACGGAAAAATTAACGTGATTGGCGTGACGGCGATTGCCCGTCAATAACATTCTGGAACCCATGGGATAGGTCATGACAAGAAAATGGTTCACGAGTATTGGAATTTTCGCCTGCCTCTTCTTTCTGCAGGGCGCTCGGTCGCATCATGCGGCCCAGGATGTTCCGTTGAATCTCCGAGTCAACGTAGTGCTGGTCCAACTCAATGTCGCGGTAACTGACAACAAAGGAAACTACGTCACGGGGCTTCGCCCGGAAGACTTCTCCGTATCCGAGGACAGGATTCAGGAGAAGGTCTCCTCGTTTGAAGAAAGCCAGGAGGTAGGGCACGGGCCAATGGAGACCGCCCGGCGTGAAAGGGATGCGCACGACGGCGCGCCTGCGCCGCCGGCGGTGGCGCTGAATCCCGGCGACCCGCCGGCGATTTCGATCTCCCGGGTGGCGGAGTCGAATCTTTTTATTCTGTTCGACACAAGTAACTACATGTATCGCAGCTTCGTATTCGCGCAGGACGCGATTACGGAGTTTATCCGTTCGATGGATGACGCAACCAAGATCGCGTTCTATTCCTATAGCAGAAACCTTTCGCGCGCCACTACATTGAGCTCAGATCCGTATCGAGTCATCGGCGGAGTGCGAAGCACAGTGGCCGGCGATGACGCCGCGCTCTATAACAGCCTGTTGCTTACCGTCAAAGACGCTTCGCCCCTGAGAGGACGCAAGGCCATCGTCGTGTTTTCCAACGGACCCGATAACGCAAGTTCAGTTCCTCCCGAGGATGTTGCGGAACTGGCGCAATCCACCGGTACGATTATCTACATCATCAGCACGCGCCAAGCCGAGGAAGATCCGATTTGCGCCGCCGCATTCGAACGCGTCAGCAGAGCCTCGGGAGGCAAAGCCTATTTCGCGCGAAACTGGAGGCAGGAGAAAGAGGCCTTCGCCGCCATCCGCGAAGATCTGGTTCACCTCTACACGCTCAGTTACTATCCCCAGCCCAATCAGAATCGCGGATGGCGCTCCATCAAAGTCAAGCTCGTGGGCAAGGACCTGCAGAAATATCACATCAGGACCAGGGATGGTTATCGGCTTCTGCCCAGCGCAGGCGGACTTGAATCGGATACAGGAGCAAGAGAAGCCCCGTCAGGAACCGGCGCGAACTAGGAGACAGGTAAGCTCCGGTTCGGCAAGAGGTATCTGGCGCCAATTCGTAGCGCGCTACACCGGCGCGTCGCTTGTAAACGCGGCGTTACGCCATCCGCTGAACCCACTGGCTTCGCCACGCCGGCGCCTCAAAGGGATCCGCGAAATACTGTGTCTCGTGCACGACCTTGCCGTTGCGGAACTCCATAATGCTCACCGTATATGCCGGTCGCCCTTGATAGGTGATCGTGTATTCCGTGATCCAGACGTTCTCTTTTCCGACAATTCGCCTGACGCTGAAGTCCGACGGTTTGCCGGGATGATGACTTCGCAATGCCTGCAAATTCTTCCGCCCGACGATTCGTTCGCCAGACTGCGGATAATCACAGATAGAGTCATCGTCGTAGATATCGTGTTCCGCATCGAAATCGCCCGCTGCCGACGCGCGCCAATGCGCATGCAAAGCTCCGAGTATTTGTTCCTCTGGCATTTGATCCACTCCAGATATCAGTTTTTGGGGGTTACGGTCTCGCTTTCAGGATGACGCAACTCGTGGGATAAACCCTGGGCTGCCGGTATTCACTACATCGTTGAGTCTCTCTCTGGTCTGAATACGATTGATTTCGTCGAGCGCGTCTTCAGGAAGAGGAGAGATGTCGAAATTCTCTCGCGCGCGCGCCGCATTTTTAGTCGTGGTGAGCAATGCCGTCCCGCGTTGAACAGCCCATGCCAACAGAACCTGCGCGGGCGTCTTTCCTGCCCGCGCGGCGATTGCTGTAATGGCTGGATCTTCAAGTGGTCCCGGTCTGGTTCCGTGGCCCAACGGCGCGAACGCCAGAAACACAACGCCGTTCCGATGGCAGAACTCCAAAAGCTCCGTCTCCGGCAGATATGGATGCGCTTCGACCTGGACAACCGCCGGCTTGATTCTCGCCGACTCGTAAATAGGCAAGAGTCGTTCCAACGTAACGTCAGACAGGCCGATAGCTCTGCACCTGCCGCGATCCACGAGATCTTCCATCGCTCTCCATGTATCGAGCAACGTCACTTCCCTGTCGTAGATGACGCGGCCGTCTTGATCCCGCGGGTCATAATCGTCGCCCGGCTGAAATGCAAATGGAGTATGAATGAGATACAGATCCAGATACTCGATCCGGAGCCTTTGCAGGCTTGCCTCGAAAGCCGGCTCGACGCGCTCGGACCGATGATTCGTGTTCCACACTTTTGTGGTGACAAAGATGTCTTCGCGCCTCATCCCACCAGCGGCAAGTCCAGCATGCAACGCCTCGCCCACTTCGCGCTCGTTTTGGTACCGCTCAGCGCAATCGAAGTGTCGAAATCCGGCTTCCAGTGCGGCCCTGGTCGCAGTGATCGTCACGGCAGGGTCGGGAATCAGCGTGCCGAAGCCGAGCGCAGGCATCTGGCCGCTTCCGTTGTTGAGCGGCATTCTCGTCAGCCGAAGATCAGAAGACACGTATTTCCTTTGGGGCAACGCGCCGTGGCCGCGGCGCCGCTCGGTTGATTGGGCCAGATGCGCCTGGATAGTTTCAATTGGACGATGGTATCGGCCTGTGGTTCGGTGTGAACACCCGCTAGGGCCGAAATATCGTCGAGCAATCTTGAACCGGTTAGTCGGTCCTCAAGATGGCAAGCTCTCTCGCTTAACGAGCGTATCCAGCAAGCTTGATGACATAGGCGTATTGGCCCGGCAGATGTTCGGGTAAATTGATCTTCAGGCTCATTCCCATTTCCTCGTAGCCGAGTGGTTTCGATCCTCCAAGCATAGTGATGGATGTGAACGCCCCGCCTTTTTGAAAAGTGAGCGAATGGCTCTTGGGCTCGCCAAGAATCGTTATATATAGATCGTCGCCCTTGCGTGTGAAGCGCAGGTCATCTCCCTCGGCCGACTTCCCTTCCGCCTGCGTCCATGGCGTCGTGTCATAAATGGCTTCGCCGTTTTGCTGTAGCCATGCGCCGAGCGCTTTCAGCCGCTCCATCTGCACCGGGGGAATCGTGCCGTTCGCTTCAGGGCCTACATCGAGAAGCAGATTGCCGTTCTTGCTGACGATGTCGACCAGCAGAGCAATCAGCTCCGCCGGCGCAATGGTTTCGTTTTCGCCTTCTGCCCGGTTGTAGCCGAACGAGCGCCCCAGACCGCGACACTCCTCCCATTTCTTTTCGCTGATGTGGTCAAGCTTGGCGTACTCAGGCGAGGTAAAGTCGGCGTGCTTGACGCCAAAGCGGTCGTCGATCACGCCGTCGGACACGGCGTTGTAATAATCGGCCTCCACGCCCAGTGCATCGCCGGTCTTGGGCCAGTCGATGTCATTCCATAAAACCGACGGATGGTAGCGCTCGATCAATTCATGGATCTGCGCGTTGGCGTACTTGCCGTAGGCCAGCGATTCAGGCTTGACGCTCGAATAGTCGGCGTTCTCCAGGATCGGACCCGAATTGAAAGTCCAGTCGTAGCCCCCGGAGTAGTAGAGGCCCATCTTCAAGCCCTGCGCCCGCACGGCGTTGGTCAGATCGCCGACGATATCGCGCTCAGCGTGCAACTGGCTCGGCTTCAGAACTGGGTTCGGATTCGGCGTCGTGCTCGGCCAGAGCGTGAAGCCTTCATGATGCTTGCTGGTCAGAACAACATAACGTGCTCCGGCGGCCTTGAAAATGGCGGCCATCGCGTCTGGATTCCACTTCTTTGATTCGCGATTGAACTCAGGCGCAAAGTCGTAGTAACTCGCGTTGCCGTAATGTTCGCGTTGATAGGCCTCGGTGGGCGAGCCGGGCACGCGCATGGTGTTCAGATACCACTCCGCATACGGGTCGTACTTGATGTAGTCGTTCGACGAGAAGTCGTGACTCGGGTGATTGATCGGCGCCCAGCCCGGCACGGAGTAAAGACCCCAGTGGATGAAGATTCCGAGCTTGGCGCCGGCGTACCAGTCAGGCAGCGGATGGCGGTCAAGGGATTCCAGCGTCGGTTCGTACCGCGTTGGGGCTTGCGCAAATGAAGAGAGCGAAAAGGCAAGCGCTGCTGCGACGACAAGGGGGCAAATCCGTTGGAAGGGCATCAATGCTCCGTTGGAGAACTCAACCGAATGATATGGCGCCAGGCTGCCTGACGAACTGCGAGGCGATGAAGAAATGCGCCTCTCAGCGGCTAAAGCCGCAGTCATTTTGCGCGCGGCTTCTCAGCGCATAACGAAACCCCCGTCAACCGAGATCGACTGCCCGGTAACGTAGCTCGCGGCGGAACTGCAGAGCCACACGACGGCATCGGCAATTTCCTCGGGCCGGCCGAGTCGTTGCATCGGCACGTAGGTCCTCATCATGTTCTCCAATTCCTCACCCTGACCTTCAGCGATCATTTTGTCGGACATGGGCGTTTGAATCATGCCCGGGCACACGGCGTTGACGCGAATGCCTCGCGTCGCGTATTCGAGCGCGGCGCTCTTGGTGAAGCCGATGACTCCATGCTTCGCTGCATGGTAGGTCCCACGCCGAGGACCACCGATCAGGCCTCCAAGTGAAGAGCAATTGACGATCGCGCCGCTGCCTTGCACGCGCATCTGTTGCAGTTCGAACTTCATGCAACTCCATACGCCGCGTAGGTTAATTCCCATGATCCTGTCGTAATCGTCGCGCGGAGAGTCAGCCGTTTCAGCGAGAACATTCTGAACGCCGGCGTTGTTGTAGGCAGCATCGAGCCGCCCGAATGCAGCCACAGTCTGTTTCACCATCGCTTCAACCTGCGCATCGTCTGACACATCGCAGCGGAGGGCCCGGGCATGGTGGCCTTTATCTTCCAACTCCTTGGCTGCGGCTCTTACTTCTTTCTCGTTCCAATCCGCCAGCGCCACGGAGGCGCCTGCTTCCGCAAAAGCCTTGGCCGTTGCAAAGCCCAATCCAGATGCTGCGCCCGTGACCAGTGCAACTTTGCCTTCAAACGTTATATTCACGATCATTTCCTCCACGTCAATCCCTGATCATAGACCCAACTCAACGACGAAAATGTTGCGGTTGCAACATCCTATGTCGATCATTTTCATGCAACTTGACAGTGCGCCGTGGGAGGGTCCTGACTTTCTCACCCTTGCCGCAAAACCATCGGCAAGGATGGGAATCCAGATTTGCGCCAATGAACACAGCCAATTCTGAGAACATCGAAGACGATGAAACGCAGTGACTTTGCCGAACCGATGAGTCTGGTGACCCATGACGAACTTGAGGCACTGCTCGCGGACACCAACGCCACCGATGCAAATGCGGGAATCTTCGGGCCGCAATCGATCGTGTGGCGGGTTCATCGCGAATCGGCGCTGTTTCTGGCGTCCGGACGCGCAGCTCTGTTGCAGCTTGCGCACCCTTGGGTTGCCGTCGCCATCGAACAACATTCCTCGGTCATGAACGATCCGATCGCGCGCTTCCACAATACATTCCGCGTCGTGTTCACCATGATCTTCGGATCGAAGGCGCAGGCGTTGCGCGCCGCGCGGTCATTGCATACGCTGCACACGCGGATTGGCGGCGAGTTGCCACAAGCCGTTGCGGGATATGCCGGGGGATCGCGCTACGAAGCCAATCACCTGCCGGCGCTGCGCTGGGTATACGCCACGCTGATCGACTCTGCGCTGATGGCCTACGAATGGACTCTGCCCGCGCTGACAACCGGCGAAAAGATGACCTATTACAGAGAGATCAAGAGCCTCGCCGCATTGTTCGGTATTCCGGCAGATGCGCTGCCCGGCGATTGGAGCGCGTTCGGCGCCTACGTGAACCAGATGTGCTCATCGGACTCCCTTGGCGTTGACGAGCGCTCGCGCGCCATGGCGCAGAGGCTGTTGTCGGGCGCCGGCTCATGGGTGCGTTTGCCTCAGTGGTCTCGAGCGTTGACGGCCGCGTGGCTTCCGCAGCGGCTTCGCGCGGAGTTTGGCCTTCCCTTCGGCCCCGCAGAACAGAATCAGGTCCAGAGGGCGCAGCGTTGGCTGCCGCGAATCTATCGATCGCTTCCCCCCTCGCTGCGATTCTCAGGGCCGTATCGAGAAGCGTGCGCGCGGTTGGCGGGTCGTGATCCCGGAATGCTGACGCGAGCCAGCAACCGCTTTTGGATGGGCGAGTCCCAAATGCCGTTTGGGGGGATGCCGTTCGAGAAATAGCGCGCGTGCTTTGCGAAGGCGCGTCCTTAGTCGCCTTCGCTTTCGTGATTTCGCCGTTCCGGCATATCGGCGGGAAGCAGCATGGTCATCCGCTCCATCTCGCGCTGCAGCCATCGCCCCGGTTCAAACTGCCCTTGATGCGGGTGGTAGGTCCCTAAGGAATGTAGACGAAAACGCAGAATGTACGAATCAAAGGAGCGGCGCACGACGCGGCCGCAGGCGTTGCACAGCAGGAGCTGATCTCCTTCCTGCATCTTTGAAGCGGTCAAAACTAGGGGCGTCAGCTTCAATTCCGATGAACTCACATAGGAAAGATCTTCGCCCTGTCCGGCCCCACAACCTGCGGGGCATTCTCTTTCACTCATTCCAGGCTCCGTTGCCTTCAATGACGAATGACGGACGCCGCATCCTGAATCCCCCGAAATCTGAAGAGAAGACCGCTTCGCTTCTCTGTTCGTCGTTTCGGCGGAAACTATGCTGCGCTTCGCAAACTGTGGTGTGGGGGAGGATTCTTGTGTGTGACGTTTCAGCAAACTACCAGTGCTATCATGAGGGCTCCATCAGGGCTCATCCAAGGGACATGTGGCGTCGCATCAGGGACAAATAGGGTCAAGGACTCTAAAGCACGGCTGTTTATGCACATATCGAGTGCAAATGCTCCGGAAGTTTCTCCAACTACCGATCCTGGCGATCGGGGGGATAGGGGTTCGCGCCTTGTCGGATGGAAAGATATCGCTGCGTACCTTGGCAAGACGGACCGAACGGTCAAGCGCTGGGGGAAGGATCGCGGCCTGCCTGTCTACCGCGTGCCGGGAAAAGCAAAAACGTCGGTCTATGCCTACTCGAGCGAGCTAGATCAGTGGCTTGAGTCCGCCGAAGCGGAAACAGAAACGAAGGCTGATGAGGAGCTGAACCGGCATCCGCCCGTCCCTGAGTCCGCCGAACTGCAGGAGTCGCTCGTCCCAGTTCTGACGACAGCTCGCCCCTCGCAGCGGTTACGCCGAATGTGGTTGCTCGGCGGCCTTGTTCTTCTTCTCGCCGTCGTCACCCTGGATGTCCTAGTCCGATTGCGCGCCGTGCCTTTCATGAATGCATGGCGCAATTTTGCGGTGGGCCATCGCGAATCGGATGCGCATCCAGCCGTTTCGGAGGCGGAGCGGCGCGCGGCCAGCGACTTCTACCTTCGCGGCCGGTACGAATGGAATCAGCGAACGCCGGCTAGTTTGCAGCGCGCCCTCGATCTGTTCACACAAGCCATCGTTCACAATCCGGGCGACGCCCGGGCCTACGCAGGCCTGGCGGATACATACGATCTTCTGCGCGAGTATTCGACGGATGCCGACAACGACGCTTTCCCCCGCGCGATCGCCGCCGCGAAGAAAGCTGTGGCGCTGGATGGTTCACTCGCAGAGGCTCATCGCGCCCTGGCGTTCGCAGAGATGTATGGCGATTGGAATTTCACCGGTGCAGAAACAGAATTCCGCCGCGCCATTGAGCTCGATCCGAAGGAGCCGCAGGCGCGCCGCTGGTATGCCAATGCGCTTGCCGTGATCGGACGGTTTCCAGAGGCTGTTGTGCAGATGGACAAGGCGCAGGAGCTCGATCCCGCCTCCGATCCTACGCTGGCCGATAAGGGCTGGATGCTCTACAACGCCAACCGTGCGCGCGAGGGCATTGAACTGCTGAAAGAGGTTGAGCGTTCCTCTCCTGAGTTTTATTCGCCGCACTCGTATCTGATGCAGATCGATCTCGATCTGCGCGACTACCCATCCTTCCTCTCCGAGGGGCAGCTTGCTGCGCAATCCAGCGGCGATGCGACGCTGCTCGACATTATCGCGTCGTCTCGCGCCGGCTTCGAACAAGGCGGAAGCCGCGGTTTCTTGCAGGCTCTGTATACGAAAGAGAAGCAGTATTACGCGACAGGCAAGGTCCGTGCGACTCTGCTTGCGAAAACCTGCATGCTGATGGGAAAGAGGCAGGAAGTGCTCGATATCATGGAGGACGCTTACAAGCGTCGAGATATCGAAGTGCTCTCTTTCTTCTCTCACCCCTCTTTACTCACTCTGAAAGACGATCCGCGTTATCAGGCCCTTGCGCGAAAGATTAACCTTCCGCGAGGCGTGAGGCCGGGCATGGCTCCGCCGAACAGCTTCTGATTTAGCATCAACTTTCCGCGAAGCATGACGCCGGCAATCGTCCACCGATCGCCGTTCGTCGCAAAGCTATGATTGAAATCAGCATCGCTCGCGAGCACCGCCCCGATTTCAAAGAATCGCCATGAGGATCGGATTTCTGGGACTAGGCAACATGGGAACGCCGATGGCGCTGCGCTTGCTCGCCGCTGGACACGAATTGTCTGTCTGGAACCGGAGCGAAGAGCGGACTAAGCCGCTCATCCACGAAGGCGCCATCGCCGCGGCCACCCCGGCTGAGGCTGAACTTGGCGCCGACGCTGTCATCACCATGCTCCTGGACGACGCGGCTTATGAAGAAGTGCTTTTTGGCGTCCACCGACTGATGGATGTGCTCTCACCCGGCCTGCTTCACATCTTGTGCGGGACTATCAGCGTGGCCCTCTGCGAACGAATTGCCGTGGAACACGCAAATCGAGGCGTCGATTTGGTGGCCGCGCCGGTGGTTGGCCGGCCAGGCGATGCCGAGGAAGGCCGGTTATGGATCATCGCAGCCGGCGCCGACAAAGCCATAGACCGCGCACATCCGCTGCTGGCGGCATTTTCGCGAAGAATCACGGTAGCCGGCAGAGAGCCAAAGCTGGCGTATGCCATGAGGCTGGAGACCGTTCCCTCACCGACGCAATAGTCCCTTCCTTCGGTGAACATTTGTATCAGCAGCAATAGAGAATCCAATCGAAGCCAACCATCTGCTATAGTTCTCCCTACTTTCCGAGCCACAGGCATTTTGTTGTGAAGCGTCTCCAACTCGTTGGGGTCTGTGGCAATGATTTTTTTGAATTTTCCCGATCGCATGCAACAAGCCGAGATTTGCTCGTCAAACTATTCAGAACCAGCTGTCTGCAATGGTCAGAAAAGAAAGGGGGGCATATCAATCCTTTCGATTTCAGCATCCTTCAATTCCTGGATCAATTTGCGCGGAGGTCTGCTCACCTTGACCGATCGATCGGATTCCTTTCGAGCGATCTGATTTTTCAGGGTGGGGTCGCTCTAGCCTTCTATTGGTGGGCCTGGTTCCGCAATCGCGATACGCAATCGAGGGATAGGGAGTATGTCCTATCCGGCATTGCGGCTTCGATGGTGGCGCTGCTTGTCGCAAGAGCGCTTGCCCTTGCCTTACCGTATCGCGAGCGTCCGCGTTTTGCGATGCCCGACTTCAAGATGCCCATCGGTTCTGAAGGAGGCAACTTCCTGGGATGGAGTTCGTTTCCCAGCGACCATGCCGTGTTCTACTTCTCGCTCGCGACGTGCATCTTCTTCATCTCGCGACGGGCAGGGCTGCTCGCCTACTTTCATGCCTTGTTTTTCGTGTGCCTGCCTCGCATCTATACGGGAGTGCACTACCCAACGGACGTTCTCGTTGGTGCGATTCTCGGCATTGGAATCGCCTACCTGTCGCTCATACGAATCTTCCGGGAATCGGCCGCCAACTTACCGCTGCGCTGGCTCAGGGAGTCGCCCTCCTCTTTCTATCCCTGCTTCTTTCTGGCCTCCATCCTCCTGGCGTCGGAGTTCGATCCGGTGAGAGTTCCCGCAGTCGCCGCCTGGCAACTCATAAAAGCACACGCTCACAGGGCGCCGTAGATCCGAGCGGTGTGAAGCCATCGGCCCGCTAATCGCCTAAATTGCCGTGAGCATGCCTGCCACCAGCGCTTCCCACTCGGCTTGGAGGCTGGGCCGGTGGAAAGTCCGGCCTGCGCGCGAATACCAGTAGTCGGCGTTTGAGTCAGCGCCCTCTTTGCGATGCAGATAGGCGTGAACCGCCATTCCCTCTGACGTCCCGAGCGAATCAACTAATCCGTGAGCATGCCCCCAATCGCCTTTAGCGTCCCACCAGAGCGCGGCGATCGGGGCGGGCAGACCTTCAGGCGGAGAGGGATGAGCGAGCGTGGCTTTGAAAGCATCAACGTTCATGGAGTTCTCCCGTAACCGACGCGCTTGGCGAGCGTGATCTCAGTCACATTCTGGTTCAACAGCCGTTGATAAGAATAGTGCGACAGCCGATGGAAAAATAGAGGCAACGGCAGCGGATAAGAGCCAGATCGGGCGACAAGAGCGGCTGGTTTGCGGAGGTCGCTCAATAGCTCGGACGAGTGCAGGTGATTCTACGGGGAAGGTTTGCAACCCAGACCGAAACGGTCGTATACTGAACTCCGACTATTCCGGTCGTAGTTTAAGGGTATTGCCTTTTCGGCGGCGGCCCTCGGGAGTCCGGCGGTTGAGTGTGCTGAGCGAATTGCAGGTTGGCGAGAGCGGGATCCTGATCGGTCTGGACCTGCCCGAATCGGTTCAGAACCATCTGATGCATCTGGGATTTGTGCCCGATGCGCATGTGACCGCGTTGCGTCGGGCGCCCGCCGGCGATCCCACCGTCTACGGAATCGACGGCATCGAGATCGCGCTACGCGTAGAAACCGCCAAGGCAATTCGCGTACGCGATGCCGGCGAGGCCGATATGCGCCATCAGAACGCTCGAGAGGATGCTCGAAAGCTCGCCGGAGCCCCGCGATGAATGCCTGTTGCGAAACGCCGGCGTTTGCGCCTCCTGTTGCGCCCTCTACAGATGGCGCTCTCCGCACCATCGTCCTGATCGGACCTCCAAACTCGGGCAAATCGACGCTCTTCAATCGACTCACCGGACTACGGCAAAAGGTTGCCAACTATCCGGGCGTGACCGTCGAGCAACGCATGGGCCCGATGGCCGGCGTAGGCCGCGACGATCTGACGCTGATCGACCTTCCTGGCGTGTATTCGCTGACGCCGTATTCAGAAGACGCGCGCGTTTCCATCGACGTGCTCAAGGGCAAGATGCCCGGCGCTCCAAAGCCGGACGCAGTGCTGCTGGTGCTCGATTCTCTGCACCTGACGCGGCAACTGATGCTGGCCGCGCCGGTGTTGGCGCTGGGATTGCCGACGCTGCTCTTGCTGAACATGAGCGACCTGATGGCGTCGCGCGGCGGCGAGATCGATACGCTGAAGCTGGCGCGCGAGCTGGGCGCTCCTGTGGCGCAGATCAGTGCGGTCCGCGGAACAGGCCTGGATTCGATTCCTCTGTTCCTGAACCAGTGCGCAGCCCCCAAGGCGTCGCAACGGGCTGAAGTCGAGCAGCGCTTGACCCTGCCAGTGCTGGGCAACGCGTTGAGCACGCATAAATGGGCCGCGCAGATCAGCCGGAGAACCGGTTATCGCGCTCCGCTTTCGGCCGAGAGCAGCCGCAAGCTGGACAACATTCTGCTGCATCGCATCTGGGGACCGCTGCTGTTTCTGGTAGTCGTGATCAGCGTATTTGAAGTGGTGTTTGCGCTTGGCCAGCCGCTGTCGGATGGGTTCGGCGATCTGCTGGCGAAGATGGGGAACCTGGCGCGGCCGTTGCTGCCAATCGGATGGCTGCAATCGCTGATTCTCGACGGTGCGTGGAAAGGCGTTGCGTCCGTTCTCGTTTTCCTCCCTCAGATATTGCTTCTGTTTTTGTTTATCGGCGTCCTGGAGGACTCGGGTTATCTGGCGCGCGCAGCGTTGATCGCCGACCGCGTGATGCGGACGATTGGGCTCAACGGCAAGGCGTTTATCCCACTGCTCTCCGCGTATGCCTGCGCCGTGCCGGCGATCATGGCCACACGCACGATCGAGAACAAGCGCGACCGTCTGGCGACGATTCTGGTGACGCCGTTTATGACATGTTCGGCGCGGCTGCCGGTGTACATGCTGCTCATCGCGGCCTTCATTCCGAATATCTTTTATCTGCACGGATTTTTGGGACTGCGCACCATCGTGATGCTGAGCCTGTATCTGGCCGGATTTGTAGCTGCGATGACAACAGCGCGTTTGTTGAAGAGCTCGATCCTGAAGTCAAGCGAGACGCCCTTCATTCTGGAGCTGCCGCAGTACAGGATGCCGACGCTGCGCTCGCTGGCGATGCGGCTGATCGATCGCGGGCGGATATTCCTCTACAACGCAGGCACCGTAATCCTCATGGTCACGCTTGCGTTGTGGGTGCTGGCGCATGTTCCGCCGATTCATCTGGCCGGGGCGGGCACACAAACATGGACAGCGCCTGAGTTAGCCGACAGCCTGATCGGACGGCTAGGCCATTTCATCGAGCCGGTGATTGCGCCGCTCGGATTCAATTGGAAGATTGGCATCGGACTGCTGTCGAGCGTGCTGGCGCGCGAGGTCATGGTGAGCACGATGGGGACGCTCTACGGCGCGGACCCCGAAACGCAGTCGATGCATCTGCAGACGGCGCTGCATCACGACATGACGCTGGGAGGCGCGCTGGCGCTGATGATCTTCTTCGCATTCGCCATGCAGTGCACTTCTACGATGGCTGTGGTGCGGCGTGAGACGAACGGCTGGAAGTGGCCGGCGATTCAATTCGCGTACATGCTGGCGATGGCCTACGGCGCGGCGTTTGTGGTGAACCACGTAGTGATGGCGTTCGTCGGCTGAACCAATCCTGCATTTTTTGGCGCGTATAAGCCGCCTCGAAGCGGCTACGGCTGATCGGGCATTCGATCGCGATTTACAGAGCTGCGTTTTACTCCAGAATCAGCAGATTGCGACTGAACTTTGGTCCAGCAAGATATTTGATTCCCTTATCCATCGAGACCAGAATGCCGTTGCGCTTAACGGCAAGCCCCAGCAGATAGGCGTCGGTGACCTGCTGATGGCCGAAGGCGCGTTCGCGAAAAGGCTCTGTCAATTCGATCCAACCTGATGAGATCGGCCAATAACGATAGCCGGGATGTCGGGTAAGGCTTCCGACTACCGCAGTGGCTTCCTGTATCGTGATCTTTCCGATAGCCGGATTCGACAGAGAGCGCAAAAGGCCTGCTTCAGAAAACGCGCACATGCCCCAGTCGCGACCACCGGTTTTAAACCAGTCGATCACTTTCTTATGATGCACATGTTCTTCTTCGGCGAGCGCCACGAGAACATTCACGTCGAGAAGAAAGCCGGACACGCTCAATCGCCCTCTTCCAGAGCAGCCTTAACCATCTCTGACGTAATCTTTCTGCCTCGTGACGCGACGACAAGGAGACCGTTCGGCAATCTCTTGAGACGCGGCGATGGAGAATCCACTGGCGGGGCGCCGTGGCCTTTGCGCACGAGTTCACTCAGGGCAGTTCCCAGCGTCACTCCCCTGCCCTTGGCGTAAAGGTACGCCAGCTCGTAGACATCCTGGTCGAGGTTAACGGTGGTTCTCATGAGCATAGTTTGCATCAATTCTAGATTTGATGCAAACTATGACATTTGATGCTTATCTAGCAAAGAGCATCACTTTCTACTCTTGATCCGGTTGGGCTTTTCATTTGCCGAGCTGCACTTTGAAAACCGCTGCGACGCCAACCGGGTGCTGTCCGTAGAGCGTGACAAGATTCGACGGTGTGTCGTATCCCGTGAATTGGGCGCCCAACTCCGTGGTTCCATCCGACCAGCCCCAGATTCGACGCGCGTAGCCGCCGGTGTAAGCCTGAACGCGGCCAATGACGGTCTCTTCAGGCGGCGCTGCGGCGCCCAGAAGATCGGTCGTGCGATCCACGTTCTCAATGCGCGTCCACACGACGTTCTTTTGCCACAGACGAAGATTGGCCTCGGCGAGATAACCGTTCGCGACTTCGCTTGTACCGATGGTGTGATTGCGTCCCCAGATCACAAGCGCGTCCAGCGAGGCTGGAGACCAGGAGTGGTGGTAGCCGACCGAAGCCGTTTGCCGCAGTATGTCTTCCTCCGGGTGAATCGCCTCGGGCGAATGCAGTCTTCCCAAGGAATACTGTCCGACCCAATCCTTGCCAGGCGCAATCGAGAGGCGCGCAGACCACGAGTCGACGGCGCCGACCTCGATATGCCAGCGATTCTCATCCGGCTCGCGGCCATGAAAACCTGAGCCTTCGAGACGCAGGCCAAATTGGCCCCTCGAGAAACCGACGCCCCCTGTCACGACGTCCCATGCGATGTGCGTTGAGTCTTCGAGATGGTGGCCAAGCGGGGCCAGCGGATCTTCGCTCGCGGAAGGGCGATGAGGAAAGGCTTCAGGGCCAAGCGACGGGTCGCCGACGGGCGCAATATATCCGCTCAGTAACATGTGCGCGCCGAGCTTCTGATCGTAGAGCGCCCCAATCTCCATGAAGAGATTGTGAGGGTGCTGGCCATCGACGATGGGCTTGCCGAAAGCGGTCTCGCCTTGCTGAAACAGCTCCGGGTAGAAGCGGCCACTGATCGTCGCCGGCTCGAGACTGAACATGGCGCGCAACGTTAGTTGGCCGGAGCGGAATGAACGCTGCGCCATCGGCATGAACCAGTTCACGGAGAAAAACTTATCCGCGCCCCGCGGCCCAGTCTGCTGCTGTTCGACGGCCATCGCGTTGCCATGGAGCATCAGCATCCAGTTGTTCTGCGTCATGTGCATCAGCATCGGCGGCGCGCCAGAAGCAGGTTCGAGATCGGTGCCCGAGCCATCATGGCGTTCGACATTTTCAGAAAAAGAATCAGCTGGACCTCCCATGTTCATGGACATTTGGGCATGGCTGGACAAGACAACAGAAGAAAGTCCAAAGGCAAGAAAAAAACGACGCAACACTGCGACCTCCGGGGGATGCAACGCACGAATAAGACGAAGCAGTCCTGACGGACTACTCAACGAAACGATGCGAAGAAGCGGAGATCAGATGCGGAGAACGAGCGGTGGAGAAGCAGAGTTCTGGCGGCCGTCAACGGGAACGCTGGCGAATGAGCTCTGCTGAGCGATCAATCCAAATTGAGAAACGATCGATGTATCGGTTACGACGGCAGGCGACTGCGGGCGCGCTTGCGGCCTCGTGTCGGCGGGCGCGGAAGCGTTGCAACAGGCGCCCTGAAGCGAAGCAATGTTGGTCGCGGGACAGCAGGAATGCGGAGCAATCGGATGATTCATCGCGCATCTTCCGACGCAGGGCGCGATGCTGCTTTGCATCAACGCCGCGAAGAGAAGAAGAATCACACGCCACCGCATGTGGCGATTATAAGCAGAAGATCATTCACTAACAAACGCTGCAACTGAATCCGGAATAAGAAAAGGGCGCAACGGCCGAAGCCACTGCGCCCTTTGGGTTGGAAGTTCTGATCGCCTAAAAGAGGAACTTGCCGCCGAACTGCATCACGCGCGGATCGTACGTGCTGGTGACCTGTCCGAACTTCGAGTCCGTGTAACCGGTGTCGATGTTTTGGAATTCGGTATGGTTGAAGGTATTGAAGGACTCGAAACGGATTTCGATGTGCGGTCCTTCATGCGAGGTGAGCGGGATGCTCTTGAACAGGGAGATGTTCCAGTTGAAGAGCCCTGGGCCAACGATTGCGTCCTTCCCTGAACTGCCGAAACCTTGATTCGTTCCGCCTGCCCAAGGAGCCAACGGAGCGGCAAATGCAGAGGTGTTGAACCACTGCAACTGAGACTTCGGACCGTGCGCCGAGCCGACTAGATCCGGTCGGTTCAGAGTGCCTCCGCCAAGACCCACCGTATCGGTTGAGTAGGTTACGTTGACGGGCGAGCCCGCTTCGGCAGTCGTGACGCCCGACAGCTCCCAGCCCCCGAGCAGTTCATGCTCCACCAGACTGCCGCCGGTGCGGAAGAACGGCAGTTGGTAGTCATAGTTCGCGCTGAAGATGTGCCGGCGATCGAGCACGCCGGAGCCGCGGTCGTATTTGAGATTGAAGGGATCGGAGACTGCGCCGCTCGAACCGGACACGTTGGTTGAGCCGAGATCGCCGCTTTGAATATCGATCTCATGCGACCAGGTGTAGGAGAACTGCGCCGTCATGCCATGCTTGTTTTCGACGCGCAATCCAGCCTGCAGTGAGTTGTAGTTCTGGCTGGTCGCGCTTTCGACCTGATTGATGCCCGCATATCCAGGGAAGATGCGATATGGATTCGGCGGCGCCGGCGCGACGCCAGGAATACCGCCGGCGACAGCTTGCCGGTCAGCCAGATCGTTGATCGGGAGTGTATTGATTGCGCGCTGATCGGACTGATCCCATCCTGTCGAACCAACGTATTGAATGACGGCGACAATCGCCGGAGCGATTTGTTGCTGAATGCCAAGGCTGTACTGCGCCGTGGCCGGGTTCGGATAGTACAGAGATAGATTTGTGAGACTAGCTGGCACGGTCGGCGGCCCCGGAGGCGCCGGCACACCGTTCACAGTAGTTGTCGGAGTTGAGAATAGAACATCGTTGGCCTGCGGTTGAAAGGCAAAAGGCGGATTGGTTGCCGCGCCAAAGATATCGTTGCCCTGGACGCGCTCAAAGAACATGCCGCCGCCGCCGCGCAGGACGGTTTTGCCATTTCCGTAGAGATCCAGCGCAAAGCCGACACGCGGCTGGATGGTCATGTAGCTGTTGTTGACGATGCCGCGCGGGAAACCATTCGCGCCCGCAAGCTCGATACCGTTGAGGTAGTACGGAACCGCGGCGCCCGCTGGTTGGCCGAAGCCCGGACCAGCCGGATTCAGATTTCCTGCAGCGTTGGGCACCTGCGCGTTGGCTGCCGAGAAATCCGCAGGCACGAAGTTCGCGACCAGGTTGTTCTTCTCGTAGATATGCGGCAACGCATCGTAACGCACGCCCAGGTTCAACGTCAGGCGCGGCAGAACGTGCCAGTTGTCCATGCCATAGCCGGAGAAGGTGTTGCTGATCCAGTGATTAGTGTTCAGACTCTGCAGCTGCTGATAGGAGTCGGAGAGTCCGAGCAGGAAGTTCAGGTAGGAATCGCCAGTGAAGTCGGTTCCAAAGGTGTAGTTGCCCTGGGTGTTGGCTTGTAACTGCTGGTTCTTGTCAGACCGCATGTAGGAGAAGCCAAACTTGAAGCCGTGCTTGCCCCTGTTCCAGGAGAGGTCATCGCGAATCTGGTAATCGAGAAACGAGTTGTGCCAGGGAACATAGTTGGTGGTCCATGTGGTGTTCAACGGACCAGAGAAACCGATCTGTGGTAGACGATTGTCCGCATTGTTTCCGCTGAAGAAGCCGGTCGCGGACCAGCCTGCCGGTTGAGCGAAGACGCCGGCCGGCGTCATGTTGATGGTGTTTCCGTTGACATCAAGCGCGGTCTCGTTCAACAGGGTCGGTGACAGAGTTTGCGTCAGCTTGATAACGCCAGACCAGGAAGGATTGGCGAACACATCGCCGACGGTGTCGTAGCTATCGCCGCTCCACTGCGTGGGAATGTTAGTCTGCGACATCTGATCGTGGATCCAGTGACCCATCAGATGCATTTTGGAGTTGATGTCGTGATCGACGCGGACAACATCTTCACGCAGGGTTGTGGGCTGTTTGGGTGAGGCCACGTACTCGGGATTCGCCGCGGTTCCGGCATTCGGCATGGGGATAGCGCCCGTGCCCATGAAGAGAATCGCATTGGAATCCAGCAGATTGGCCGGAATCACGTTGTTCGGGAAAGGATTTCCGGGAGTGAGACCGGCCGCCACGAACTTCGGAAGATTAGGCACGCACGGAGCAGGCACGCCGGGATTGCAAACTCCCGCCGGCAGGTTCGCTGCGCTCACCTCGTTCCACGGCTGATACGCGAGATTTGAACCTGCGGTCGGGAAATCGGCTGCAGGCGCGGTGCTGGTGGGCGATGGATTTACTCCGCTCACAAACCGGCGCCACTCTTCGCTCTCGAAGAAATAGGTCTTGCTGCGGCTCTTGGGATAGATGCCAGGAATGAATACCGGGCCCCCGATATCGCCGCCGAAGATGTTCAGGCGAAGCTCCGGCGTTGGCTGATTGTTTTGCTTGGAGAAGTAGTAGTTGGCGTCGAAGTCGTCGTTGCGATTGAACTCCCAGAGGCCGCCGTGATAGTCCTTCGTGCCGGACTTGATCACCATGGTGACGGTGCCGCCGGAGCTGATGCCGTAGTCAGGGCTGTAATTGCTGCTGAGCGTCTGGAATTCAGCGAGCACGTCCGTGGAGGGCATGAGGTCGAATTTGCCGCCGCTGCCGCGATCGTAGGCTTCTCCGCCGTCGATCAGCCAGTCGTTGTGGTCTGGGCGCATGCCGTTGAAGCTGAGGCCAAAGCCGCTGCCCTGCGCCGTGACGCCGTTAAACGAAGGAAGATTGTTCGACACGCCAGTGCCGAGCGTGGTCAGAGAGACCATGTTGCGGCCGTTGGTGGCAAGCTGTGTCAACTGCTGACCGGTAATGAGGTTGCTGACCTCGTTGGTCTCGGTTTGCAGATGCAGCGTGTCGGCTTCAACGGTGACCGTCTGTGAGCCGGCGCCGACCTGAAGAACCGCGTTTTCCTGCACGGTCTGGGCGACGTTGAGAACGATGTTGGAGCGCTGGAAGCTGGTGAAGCCCTGCGCCTCAACCTTCATGTTGTACGTGCCGTGATTCAGACCGGAAAAATCGAAGAGTCCCGCGCCGTTGCTGGTCGCTGTACGCGATTCGCCGGTGGCCAGGCTGGTGATAGTGATTTGGGCGTTGGGAATAACGGCGCCGGTGGGATCGGTAACCGTTCCTGTCAGTTCCGCGTTTTCTTGCGCTTGCACAGAAACAAGCGACAAGAGAACAAGCAGCACCAAACCAAACAGCGATTTGGCAAGCCTCATGTAGTCCTCCAAAAAAATTGCTGGGTTCGCGTAGGGGCCGCTCTTTTTGAGAATTCCGAGCGGTCGAAGCGAACATAGAAATAGCGCACGCGCGGCGCGCAGCCGCACGTCGACCCGCCGAAGGACGCACGCCCGCGGCGGCTCATTCATCAGCAGGTGGTGTTATCCGCTTTTTTGTCGATTGCCTTTTAGAAGCGCGTGAACCATAGAAAAGCCAACCGCTCTTTTGACGACGCGAATATTCCGATCGACACCGGCTTTCAGGGACGACTCGGTTTTATTGTTTTTAGGGTGATCACTGGACCCACACCGACACGATGCCGATGCTTTGCGCGGACCCATACAGGCGGGAAACAACTCACTTGTTCCGTGGTCGCCAGGCCAGCGTACACCCAGGTATTTTGCCAACGTAGCCACGTTCTGAATCCTTTGACGCATCTAGTTTGTGTAAGGTTTCATGCCATTTGCTCTTTATTAAAACGTTTTATTAAAAATCCGGAGTTGAATCTAAGTTCAATTTTAAACCTTGCATCCAACCGTGAACCAATTCCATTGGGAGACGAGAAATCCGGGGGGTCGATGCGGCTCGACCGACTGTGAGAAAATCAAAAAGTTGAAAGCCTTGGGGATCGCGGCTCCGCTCGCGTCCCAAAACCGCGTTCACTTCAGGGAAATTTTGTCCGGCATGCGAGCCGAGAGTTCGCTGCGGTCCGTCGTTGGGAATACAGACAGATGATCAGCGTCAGCAATCTATCGATGCGTTATGGCTCGAAGGTCCTCTTCGAGGAAGTAAGTACGACTTTTACACCGGGCCGCCGCTACGGACTGACCGGACCGAATGGCGCCGGCAAGTCAACCTTTATGAAGATCCTGACCGGCGAGCTGGAGCCGCAGAAGGGCAACGTGGTGCGCCCGCGCAAGATGGGCGTGCTGCGCCAGGATCAGTTCGCCTTCGACTCCTATCGCGTGATTGATACCGTGATCATGGGAAATGCCCCGCTGTGGGCGGCATTGGAGGAGCGCGACAAAATCTACGAGAAGTCCGAGATGACCGACGAAGACGGCATGCGCCTCGGCGAGCTCGAAGGCATCATCGGCGATGAGGATGGCTATGGCGCGGAGAGCGATGCCGCAGTGCTGCTGCAGGGCCTCGACATCGCTGACGAACTGCATGAGCGCAAGATGGGCGAGCTGCAAGGCGGACAGAAGGTGCGCGTGCTGCTGGCGCAGGCTCTGTTCGGCAAGCCCGCGGCGCTGATGCTGGACGAGCCCACAAACTATCTGGATCTTGATTCGATCCACTGGCTCCAGGATTTTCTACTGAACTACGACGGCACGCTGATTGCAATCTCGCACGATCGGCATTTCCTGAACAGCGTGACGACGCATACAGCGGACATCGACTACCAGACCGTCATCATTTACACCGGCGGCTACGACGACATGGTGATGGCGAAGACTCAGGTGCGCTCAACGCTGGAGTCGCAGAACGCGCAGCGCGAAAAGAAGATCGCGCAGTTGAATGAGTTTATCGCGCGATTCGCCGCCGGCACGCGCTCCTCGCAGGTAACCAGCCGACGCAAAGAAGTCGAACGCCTGCAGACAAATGAGTTGGCGCGGTCCAACATTCAGCGCCCATTTATCAAATTCGACCAGGTGCGGCCCAGCGGCCGGCACGTGCTCGAGTTCAAGGATCTGCGCAAGAGTTACGGCGACCTGAAGGTGATCGATGCCTTCAGCGCAAACGTTCTGCGCGGCGAAAAGATCTGCCTGATGGGCCGCAACGGCATGGGCAAAACGACATTGCTTAAATCGCTACTGGCGAACTATCCCGGACTCGCGGATAAAGATTTCTCGCTGGACTCGGGCACGACGTTCTGGGGGCACGAAGCGCAGGTCGGATACTTCCCGCAGGATGTGGGCTCGACGATCGAGCATGGGTTGACGGTCGCCGAGTGGCTGCATCGCTGGGACCCGAAGGCGACCGTCGAAGAGATTCGCGGCATTCTCGGACAGATGCTCTTCTCCGGTGAAGAAGGCGCCAAGCCGACCAAGGCCTTGTCGGGCGGCGAACAGGCGCGGCTGATCTTCTGCAAGCTGATTCTCACCAAGCCGAATATTTTGATCTTCGACGAACCGACAAACCATTTGGATCTCGAATCGATCAACGCGCTGAACATAGCGCTGCAGCGCTATGAGGGTACAGTCCTGCTGGTGACGCACGATCACGACCTGATCGATGAAGTCGCCACGCGGCTGTGGCACTTCCACGACGGCGGGATCGAAGACTTCCAGGGGCCGTATGAGGAGTGGAAGGGCAAACATAATTAGGACGTTGCAGCCGTCTCCGCGGAATTGCGAAACATTTCGTCCACTGCATGCAGAATAAAAGTCGAACGGGCGGAACGCGCATTCCCTTTGCTCGCAGGGTGGCGCCCCCCCTCCCCCCCCTCCTTTATTTGCAGTTTTCCACGGCGTTTTTGCGAAGAATTTCCCGCTCTCGTGATCGCGAATCGCCGTGACTCCCGAGGCGCCGCACAGCGAATTCCGATTGACGAAGCGCGAGCCACGCGATGTAATTGACTCAGCGGTGATGGAGTTCCACCCTGCGGCGTCAACCACGCCGTGAACCGCTGTCCTCCCCATGTGGACGGACAGATGATGACTCCTGACAGGGTGTCCTGTCGGGGAGTCACGTCCTGGCGCAATCCCTGTACATAACGAGAACGAGTCTCGATGAGAGCTCTGGTGTGTCTAGATCCTTCTCCACTCGTGGGGAACTCTGGGGTGGCGCATCGGAGAGAGGGAGAACGCATTGCAGAGATATCTCTTGATCGCCGTGGGAGGCGCCCTGGGTTCAGTGGCGCGCTATTGGGTTAGTTCGACCGTGGGGGGCCGCATGGGCATTCGCTTCCCTTTCGGGACGCTGGTGGTGAACCTGACTGCGTGCCTGGTGATTGGCTTCTCGCTCACATGGCTCAGCGAACACATGGAGATCAATCCCGCATGGCGATTCTTTATCCCGATCGGCTTCATCGGCGCTTACAGCACCTTCTCAACCTACGAGTGGGAGACGCTGCAGACGCTTCGCTCCGGCGCATTCGCATTGGCGGCGCTCTATGCAGTCGGCAGCCTGATTCTTGGCCTGGCGGCGACATGGGGCGGCGCAGCCCTCGCTGAACTGCTGTAACAGCCCTCGCCAACCATCTTGAAACACGCGCCAAACAACATCGGCCCGAATGCTCGGGCCGACGCGTTCGGACATTGTCGCTTTCGTTATGCCGCCGCAGCCGGCGCGTAACCATCGCATCTGCTGATCGGCGTGACCATCAGGTGCAACCCCGAGTGCTTCGGATGACCGCACTCATCCACGAGCTTAAGGTCGGCCTGATGGCTGGTTCGAATGCTGATCAGCACATCGGTCTTATGGTGTTCGCCGAAGTGCGTACAAAGCCCGCATTGTCCGTTCTGAACGGATTCCATGTCGATCCTCCTGTGGCATCAGCTGAAGGCGATGGCGATCGCCTCTCAAAACTGACAGTAGTCCTATTTCTGCATCCGTGTAAATCGCGACAGAATCGGTCCAATAGGACTCTTTAAGTCCTAGATATCAACCAGCCCAAGACAAGCAATCCAGATGACGTTGCATCAAATGAATTTGGGGCGACACTTGCAGCGTCCCAGGGAGATCAACATCCCAGGTCCATTGCAAGGCGCGACCCTCCGAATAACGGAGTAGCGGCGGAAAGGATTCGCCATGCTGACCACCGGCAAAGCCGTGAAGGTGACTGTTTATCTGAGCGATGGCGCCAAGCACAAAGGCGTCCCGGTTTATACGTCTCTGCTGGATTTTCTTCACGGTAGCGGCATCGCGGGGGCCTCCGTCTTCAAAGGCGTGGCGGGATTTGGCGCCCATCGTCACATCCATACTGCGCATATCGTGGAGCTTTCGGATCGCCTTCCCATCAAGGTCGAATTCATCGATTCCCGCGAAAAGGTGGACAGCCTCCTGCCACAGATCGAAGAGCGTTGCGGCTGCGGTCTCATCGAGCTGCAGGAAACATCCGTGATCGTTCCTGCAAGGGTATAAGCTGCGCCCGCTCAACAGGAACTATTCGTGCATCGATGTAAATGGCGATGCGGGTAGGCCTTCGCCGTTGAACAGATTGCACTGCGGGCTGTTGGCCCAGCCGTAACGAACTGAGACGGGCTCGGGCACGGCCGGGCTCGATGCAACGATTGTTTCGCCTTCGATCTTGGCCGTGGCGGAAACGAATTTACCGTCGGCGCCGGCGACTTCGAAGCCGGTCACTTCCCCGCCCTTTGCTGTGAGCCCTTTCGCGTGATCGAACCATACGCGAATCGAGGCGCCTTCCGGCGTGGCCTGGCGGAAGTCGGGGCCAACATATTCAACCGCTTCGCCGTAGCTGAGGGCGCGCGCGGCGCGAGCCATGCGCTGGCCGACATCGACTTTGTCGGTGGGATGCACGTCGTCGGGATTGCCGATGTCGATCGTGACGATCATCGCGGTGTTGTTCATCTCGAGTGTCTTGCGCTGCTGTTCGCGCAAAACGGCCCAGTCTTCGGCAGGCGTGGATTTGAAGTTCGAGATCTGCACATAGAGAAACGGGAAGTCGCCGATGGCCCACTCGCGGCGCCAGTCTTCAATTAACGTACGAAAGATATGGTTGTAGAGCGGGGCGCGCTCCAGGGCGCTATTGCTCTCGCCTTGATACCAGAGCACCCCGCGAATCGGAAACGGCGTGAGCGCAGCAATCATGCCGTTCCATAGCATGCCGGGGCCCCAGCTGTTGAGCGGGCGATGCCAGCCAAACTTCGGGACCGGTTTGCCGGCAGCTTTGGCTTCGGCGACCTGGCGTTCTTCATCTTTGGCGCGAAGATGGTCGACGGCTTCGTTATCGAGCATCTTGCCGCGCGAGGCGAAGAGCGGATTGAGCGATGCGTCTTCGCCAAGAGCGGTGAGGCGCACCCACGACTCGACGATGGTGCCGCCCCATGTCGAATCGATGACGCCGATGGGCACATGTTCCCGCGCGGAGATGTCGCGCGCGAAGTACCAGGCGATGGCGGAGAAATCTTTGGCTGAATCGGGACTGGAAACGGTCCACCCGATTGTGTCGAGATCGGGTTCAGCGTAGTCCGAGGCGCGCTTGTTCACCATGAGCAGGCGGATCTGCGGGTTGTCCGCATGCGGCAGATCCTGTGCGGCAGTAGCGGCGCGGCTCATGGGGAACTCCATGTTGGATTGGCCAGAGGCGAGCCAGACGTCGCCAACGAGCACGTCGGTTAAAACGATGGGCTGGGGCGCCACGGTAGTCCCGGCGGTTGTCGCGCCCTGCACGGTCAGGTCGAAGGGGCCGCCTGCGGCGCCAGGCGCGAGGTAGACGCTCCACTGGCCGAGGCGATCGGCTTGCGTCGCGCGGGATTCGCCGCGAAACGTAACCGTGACGCTCTGATCCGGCTCGGCCAGTCCCCAGATGTGTACAGGCAAATCGCGCTGCACCACCATGTGACTGGAGAGCGCTTTGGGTAGGGTGACTTCGGCTGAGACAAGGCAACTCGGCATCAAAACAAGAAGGAAGAGTAGGCGGATTTTCAAGTAGAACCCTCGAGAAAAGCTGAATCCGGAGGCGATTTGCCGGAAGAAAAACGGTAACAGAGAGGGGGCGACAACGTCAGCAAATCCCTGAACCACCAATTGCAAGTCGAGCCAAAGCAACATTTGGGTGAGCCTTGGGTCAAGAAAAGATGGCCCCTTAAAAGGGCCGACGGACTTCTCCGATTGGATTCGCTCGTTGCATGGCCGGAGTTCTGACGTAACCAGGTCTAGTGCGGTTCTCGGTGGCGCTCCACCGTAACTGAGCCGGTGTCCGGTGGATCAAAGGAGATTGAGTCCGACTAAGAGACTAATGATTTCTATGCGCACTCTTCGCACAGTTGCGTTCGTTTTGATGGCCTCTGCCCTGCCGCTTGCGTGCCAGCGCAGCTTCGCGCAGGCTGCCTTGCTGATGGAAGAGCCCTACGGACTTTTCGGCATAGTGAATCCAACCGGGCACACTGCGATTTATTTCGACAGAATCTGCGCAGAGACGCCGGTGAAGTTGCGGCGGTGTCTGCCGGGCGAGATGGGCGCGGTGGTGTCGCGCTACCAGGGAATCGATGACTACGACTGGGTGGCGGTTCCTCTGGTTCCCTATCTGTACTCGGTCGAAAAGCCCGAAGCTGTGCCGGAGCAGGTGGATCGCGATCTGGTGAACCGGATGCGCAATCGATATCACGAACAACACCTGCTAAATCTTGGCGCCGATCTGCGGCCAGGCGATTTTTGGCGCGGCGGGTGGACGGAACTTGTGGGCGTGGCGTACGAGCGCAAGATCTATGCCTTCCGCTTCAACACCACCGAAGCGCAGGACGACGCGTTCATCGCAAAGATGAACGACGCGAAGAATCGATCGCACTTTCAGTTGCTGTTCAATAACTGTTCCGATTTTGCGCGCGCGATCTTGAACGAGTATTTTCCTGGAACCTTCAATCGGAGCATCTTTCCGGATGCGGGGATGACTACGCCGAAGCAAATCACGTACAAGCTGGTGCGCTACGCCAAGAAGCATCCGGAGGAAGAACTGAAGGTATACGAGATTCCCCAGATTCCGGGATATCGCCATCCGAGCAAAAGAAATAAGAGCATCTCCGAGTCGCTCATCACGACTGGGTACGCAATTCCGATTGTGGTGTTCAACCCGTATCTCGGCGGAGGTTTGTTCGTGGATTATCTGGTGCGCGGGCGCTATCACCTGATCCCGAAGCACCCCGAGGTACTGGGCCCAACCGAGTTGACGGCGTTGACAGAGCCAGACCACCGCGGGCAGAATCCGGTCAGCGCTCAAGTTCAGGCCTCAGGCGCCGCTGAGAACGGTGTTGCGGAGATGCCCGTGTCCTCAGCCCAATCCGGCCTGAAGGAAATTTCGGCCGCCCATGAGTGATGCACGACAGGGACTGAAGAACCACGCCCGCCTCGATCCGCCGTATCACCTCCTAACCTACGCGCTCTATCTCGGAAATCTTGGCGTGGCCATCGCCAGTGAGATCCATCATCACGATTTCGGATCGACGTGGTATCTCGTCCTCTCGATCTTCATCGCCGTACCGTTGGTGAAGCTTCGCTCCTACCCTTTGAAGGTGCAGGACCGCGTGATTCGACTGGAGGAGCGGCTACGCCTGCAGGCTCTGGCGCCCTCCGAGTGGCATACCCAGATCTACCGGCTCAGCGAAGACCAACTGGTTGGGCTGCGGTTCGCCGGCGATGATGAAGTGGTGGATCTGGCCAAGCAGGCGCTCGAACACAATCTGAACCGCAAGCAAATCAAGGAGCGGATCAAGAACTGGCGCGCCGATGAGTGGCGAGTGTGAAAAAAACTTCTAGCCGATCGCTTCCACTCAATCCCGAAGTTAGATTGAGAGCGAGGTTTCCTTAGACGCCGGGAATACTTCTCTCGCCGCCGGGTTATGTGTCGCAGACATCAACCTACGATTCACCCGGAGGTTTCAGTGACCCATTTCAAATTGGCAGCGGGAGCGTTTCTTCTCCTGGCCGCGATGCTGTTGCCTACGCTGGCTCGAGCGAGCGACAAAGATAAGAACGCAATTGCGGCATTAATAGAGAAAGAGCGCAAGGCTTTCGAAGACCATGACGTGAACAGCATTTTGGCGAGTTACTCGCCCGGCGATCAGTTGCTGGTGTTCGATGTGGTTCCGCCGCTTGAATACCGGGGCTGGGACAATTACAAGAAGGATTGGGAAGGCATCCTGGCTATCTTTTCCGGGCCGATTCACAACACCGTAACCGATGTGAGCATCGATGTGGACCATTCCCTGGCTTACAGCCAATACATCGAGGACACACAGCTCACAGCCAAGGACGGCGCCGTCGCAGAGGTTACCGTGCGTGTCACCGACGTCTATCGCAAAATTCGCGGCAAATGGCTCATCGTGCATGAGCACATTTCCGTGCCGGTGGATCTGGCGACGGGGAAGGCGGATTTGGCGTCGAAGCCGTAAGGCCTTGCCGCCATTCGGGCAAGCCTCAGTACGCGCAAAGACTAGCCATTTTCGCCGACGCCTGACAGGCGCTCAGGCGCAAATCGCCAGTCTTTGCGCATCTCCCGTTCATTTTCCGCTGATTTTCTTGTGTTAGCTTATTGAACGGGAGTTAAGAAAAAAAGAATGTCTGCACCGATCACTTCGTTTATCAAGCATCACTATCGGCACTTTAACGCGGCGGCTCTGGTAGACGCGGCGGAGGCCTACAACAAGCATCTCGCCAATGGCGGCAAGATGTTTGTAACCATCGCTGGAGCGATGAGCACCGCCGAGCTGGGCCTGTCTCTTGCCGAGATGATTCGCCAGGACAAGATTCATGGAATCTGCTGCACGGGCGCCAACCTCGAAGAGGACGTGTTCAATCTTGTAGCGCATGATTTCTACGAGCGCGTTCCTCACTATCGCGACCTGACGCCAGCCGATGAAGCCGCTCTGCTGTCGCGGCACATGAATCGCGTGACCGACACCTGCATCCCCGAGATGGAAGCGATGCGGCGCATCGAGAACGAGGTTCTGCAGGAGTGGGTAAAAGCTGATCAAGCCGGCGAGCGATTCTTCCCGCATCAGTTCATGTACAAGATTCTTCTGTCGGGCGTGCTGGAGAAGTCGTACCAGATCGACCCGAAGAATAGCTGGCTGCTGGCCGCCGCGCAGAAGAATCTGCCCATGTTTGTGCCGGGCTGGGAAGACGCGACGCTGGGCAATATGTACGCCGGCCACTGCATCTCGGGCGACGTGAAGAAGGTGCACACCGTGCGCACCGGCATCGAGTACATGATGGAGCTGGCCGAGTGGTACACCGAGACGACGGCCAAGACGCCGCTTGGTTTCTTCCAGATCGGCGGCGGCATCGCAGGTGATTTTCCGATCTGCGTGGTGCCGATGCTTCACCAGGATCTGCAGCGCGAGCATGTGCCGCTATGGGCGTACTTCTGCCAGATCTCCGACTCGACGACAAGCTACGGATCGTATTCGGGCGCGGTTCCGAACGAGAAGATCACCTGGGGCAAGCTGGGCGAGACGACGCCGAAGTTCATCGTCGAAAGCGACGCATCCATCGTGGCGCCGCTGATTTTCGCCTACATCCTCGGCTGGTAGCAATTGCATGCAGCAGACGGCGCTTTCGCGCCATAGGTTCTTGTCGCCGATCACCATCGGGCATTTAGAATGGCCACACGCTTCGCTACCCAAGCGATCATGTGGCCGTTCTTGTCTTCCCTCGAAGATGCGGCCGAGAGGTTTCGCTCAATGCACTTCAAAGCAATCGGAACGAAAAATACTGGAGCTGCGCTTGCGTTCGCCGCGATCTGCGTGGCCGTATCCGCGCAACAACCGCGGCAATATACAAATGCCGATTACGCCGCTGCCGAGAAGCTCATGGGGTACAACACCGCTCCCCTGGCCTATAAGGGCGAGGTAAATGCGCAGTGGCTGGACGATGGGCGGTTCTGGTACCGAGCTGTGGACGACACCGGCATCTCCTATGTGCTGATTGATCCGGCCAAGGGAACGCGCGCGCCGGCTTTCGACCAGGACAAGCTTGCTGGGCTGCTGAAAGCCGCCACAAACGGCGCGGTCAGCATGGATGCGCGGCATCTGGACATCGGGGAGATCACACTCGCGGATGAAGACCACACGCTGAGCTTCACCGCAAAGGATGTGAAGTATCAGTGCAGCCTTGGAACAAATGCAGATAAGTGCAAGATAGTTAGCCCGGCGAGCGCCAAGCCGGCTGAAGACGGGCACAAAAATGCAGTTCCGCCCCTGGCGCTTTCCCCGAACAAGAAGCTTGGCGCGTTCATTCGGGACTGGAATCTGTGGGTGCGCGACATGGCCACAGGCGCCGAAACGCAGCTCACCACCGATGGCGTGAAGGATTTCGGCTACGCGACCGACAACGCGGGCTGGCGCGGATCGGATGCGGCAGTTCTGCTGTGGTCGCCGGATTCGACCAGGATCGCCACATTTCAGCAGGATCAGCGCAAGACCGGCGAGATGTATCTGGTTTCGGTGAACAACTCGCATCCTGAGTTGAAGGCATGGAAGTATCCTCTGGTGGGCGATGCAAACGTGACCATGATCGAGCGGGTCATCATCGACGTGAACGCGCGCCGCGTGATCCGGCTGAAGATGCCTCCCGATCAGCATCGCTCGACTATTTGCGACGATGTGATCTGCGGGGAGGACAGCACGTGGGCCGATGTGGCATGGAGCAAGGACGGCTCGCATCTGGCCTTCGTTTCAACAGCCCGCGATCACAAGCAGGAATGGGTGCGCATCGCCGATACGGCAACAGGCGATATACGCGAAGTCATGACGGAGAAGGCCCCGAAGTTTTTCGAGAGCGGCAACGACAAGATCAACTGGCATTACTTGCCGGAATCGAATGAGCTGCTCTGGTTCAGCGAGCGCGATGACTGGGGCAATCTCTACCTTTACGACTTGACCACTGGACAACTGAAGAACCAGATTACCCATGGGCCGGGCAACGTAACGCAAGTGCTTTCGGTCGACGAGCGCGCGCGGGTGATCTACTTTGTCGGCGTCGGCAAAGAAGCAGGACGCGATCCCTACTTCGAGCATTTCTATAGCGTGCACTTCGACGGGAGCTCTTTGCGCCTGTTGACTCCTGAAAACGCCGACCACGCGATCAAGATGTCGCCGGATGAAAAGTATTTCGTAGATACCTACTCGACTCCAACGCAGCCGGAGGCGACCGTGGTGCGGGACCGCGAGGGGAAAGTTGTCATCGACATGGGGCGACAGGATATCTCCAAGCTGCTCGCCGCGGGCTGGGTCGCTCCGACGCCGATCAAGGTGAAGGGACGCGATGGGAAGACTGACCTTTACGGGCTGATGTTTAAGCCGTCGCACCTCGATCAGTCAAAAAAATACCCAATAGTGAACAGCGTCTATCCTGGCCCGCAGACCGGGTCGTGCGGCGGCCGCGGTTTTAGAGCGGCTCACAGAGATATGCAGTCGCTGGCGGAGCTGGGCTTCGTGGTGGTGTGCATCGACGGCATGGGAACGCCGTGGCGGTCGAAGTCATTTCACGAAGCGTACTACGGCGACCTCGGGGACAATACGATTCCCGATCAGATCGCTGGGATGAGGGATCTTGCCCGGCAGTATCCCTTCATCGACCTCGATCGCGTGGGAATCTACGGACACTCGGGCGGCGGTAACGCCACCGCCGCCGCGATGCTTCATTATCCCGACTTCTTCAAGGTCGGCATCGCAGAGAGCGGCAATCACGACCAGCGCGATTACGAAGACGACTGGGCCGAGAAGTGGGCTGGCCTGGAAGCAAAGAACGCAGACGGAACCAGCAACTACGACTCGCAGGCCAACCAGAACTTCGCCAAAAATCTGAAGGGACATCTGCTGCTGGCCCACGGCACGATGGACACGAATGTGCCGCCAAACAATACTCTGCTGATGGTGGATGCGCTGATCAAAGCAAACAAGGATTTCGACCTGTTATTGATTCCCAATGTAGCCCACGGCTATGGGGCCGCTTCGCCCTATATGACCCGCCGCCGCTGGGATTATTTTGTGCGCTACCTGGCGGGCGGAACGCCGCCTGTCGAGTACCAGATGACGACCCTCAAGGCGGCGCAGTCGCTGATGGCCGGAGGGCCAAATTCAGACGATAGCGAAGAGTAAAGCGACAACCGCACAGCCCGCCTGGCAGGCGATCCGGCGCGGAGTGTTGAAAGCGCTCAACAGGTAGTGCCGGCTATACGCGGCTGCACTCTTCGATGGGAATCGGCGCCTGCTCGACGATTTCGAGGCCGAAACCTTCCAACGCGGGAATATGCATCGGCGTATTGGAGAGCAGGCGAATGCGGTGAATGCCGAGGTCGGAGAGAATCTGGCCGCCGAGACCGATGGCGCGCAAAATGCGGCCAGTGCGGGCCTGGGCGCCTTCGCGGGCGCGCATCTCGGAGTGAAGGATAATGCGAGGCGTCGCGCCCTCTGCGGCCTTGGCGGGCAGAACAGCGCCGGCTGAATCGAATGCGGGATCGGGCACGGGCGAGCGGTCGATGTCGAAGCCCCGCGACGTGTTGTGGAGATACAGGATGACTCCGCAGCCTTCTTCCGCGATGATGCGCATGGACTCGTCGAGGGTCTGGCGGCAGCGACAATCGGCGGCAAAGACGTCGCCGGCAGTACAGCGCGTGTGAACGCGCACCAGGACCGGCTTCGCGGCGCGCGCTTGCTCGACCGGGGAGCGATCGGCGCAAAGGTCGCCACGCACCAGCGCAATGTGGCTCTCGCCGCCGTTCACTTCGCTCTCGTAGGCGATCATGCGGAATTCGCCGTGTGCAGTCTGAATCTTGGTCTCGCCGGCGCGCACGATGTAGCGCTCATGGCGCAAACGGTAGCGGATCAGTTCGGCGACAGTAAGAATCTTGAGGCCATGCTCCCCGCAAAACGGAATCAGATCGGGGATGCGCGCCATCTCGCCGTCGTCGCGCATGATCTCGCAGATGACGCCGGAGGGCGTGAGGCCTGCCATGCGGGCGAGATCGACAGATGCCTCGGTCTGGCCGGCCCGTACAAGAACGCCTCCGCGGCGGGCGCGCAGCGGAAAAATATGGCCTGGTCTGGCAAGATCGGTGTAGGTCGATTTGGGGTCGATCGCCGTGCGGATGGTATGAGAGCGGTCTGCAGCGGAGATGCCTGTGGTGACCCCCTCGCGCGCTTCGATCGTCTCCGTGAACGCGGTGCCGAACCGCGAGGAGTTCTGCTGCGTCATAGGGAAAAGGCGCAGGTGGTCGGCGCGTTCTTCAGTGAGGGTGAGGCAGATAAGGCCGCGGCCGTAGCGGGCCATGAAGTTGATGGCCTCGGGAGTGACATGCTCGGCCGCCAGGGTGAGGTCGCCCTCGTTCTCGCGATCCTCGTCATCGACGACGACCACCATGCGGCCCGCGCGAATGTCAGCAAGCGCGCCAGGGACGTCGGTAAACGGAGCCTCGATGGGGCGTGCAGAATCGGGCATGGCTAGACTCATTGTCAACGATTCGGCGGGAGACGGCAAAAGAAGTGGTTGGGACGCGCTCACAAGGTAATGATGTCGCGGCTGGCCAGAAGGAGTGTCTCCAAAAGGTAAAAGGAAACACAAGGAAAAGAGACGAAGTCCACTAGGCCCAACCGCAAAGCAAAAGCGCCGCTCGAAGGCGGCGCTTTTGCTGACCTGACCCAAGAACCCTACAACGTCGACTCGATCTCAAAGCCCCAGGCCTCAAGGAGGGCCTCAGGGATATACTTTGAGTTCTTGTTGCGGCGAGCCCACTCACGGAGGCGGGTGGACCGAATGTATTGGTCCGGGGTGAGTTTGAACTCCTTGACGATCTGTTCAAAGGAGGTGACTGTAGGCACTACGGGCCCAATGGGCTCCGGCTTGCCCCAATTCGGATTTCCACGACGCTTTGCCATTGTTTTTGCTGTCCTTAAAGAAGGAGTGACTTGCTTCAACATCCTCGGACGGTGGCTGGGGATCCTCTGGGTCCGGAGGAGCAGTAATGATTGTTATTTTAAGTAGATTTTCTCCAAAAATCAATAGTAAATCGATGTTTTTGAGTGAATTACGATCAAATAGGCTTTCTCTCTTCAGCAGTGGCGCATATTGCTACCAAATAACGACTTGCGCGCGTTTTGCACAAGAATTTGTGCCGACCTTTCTATCCCGCAAGTTGTGCAAAACTGAGGGAGTTTGAGGCCGGAGCGTAACGATTACTACTATGACAATAAAACTGGGGAAATCGGCCCCCATCGCCGTCTGGATCGCCGTTCTCCTCGCGAGCTGTTCCCCGCCCTGCCGGGCTGTCGAGTTGAAGGTGGGACGCAATGCCCTCCAGAGGACCCTGAAGCAACAACTCTTCGGCGGTCTGGACAAGCGCTACTTCCTGAAGGGCAGCGCGCATTCTGCTTGCTCGGTATATGCAGACGACGCCGAGTTGAGTTTTGTACAGGATCGAATCGTGGTCCGCGTGAAGACGCACGCGCGGCTCGGCCAGGCTGTCCGCGGAGCGTGCCTGGGAATCTCGCTCGCCCCAACTGCCGAGGTTTCTTTTGAACCTTACGGCGAGGGCGAGACGATCGGGTTCCGCGATGCGCGTGTGATCCGCATAAGCGATCGGCGCGAGTTGAACTTTATCCTGGCGCCGTTTTTGAGCCGGCAGGTTCCGTCGAACATGAAGGTAAATGCGGCGGAACTGCTGCGCAAAGCGCTGGAAGGTTCGACGACGTCTTCAGGGTATGAAGTGGCGCTGGACAAGCTGAAGATTCACTCCGTGCAGATCGAAGGCGACGATCTGGTGGTCGATGCAGACGGCGACATCAGCGTGAAGTGAACGCCGTCTGCAAAGTTAGAACCTACGCAAACTAGATCCGGAATTTCCAAAATCGTGCGATATGCGGCCCGAGTTCAGCGACACTGACACTATTGCGCGACGACTTTATCGGAGATTCTGTCGTACTCGACCTTCGAGATCACGCGCTTCTTCACCAGATCGCTGGTGTCCGCATAGGGACGTTCATCGATGATCTTCTGCGCCCGCGCGTCATCGACGCCGGGCAAGGTCTTCAGGTCATCTGCGGACGCTCTGTTGATGTCGATCGGTCGGACCTTATCCGTCTGTTGCCTCACGCCATCCGCAATGCCTTTGGCCACTGCTTTGGTGTCGCGGACCACTTCGCCGGTGGCTTTCGCCGTGTTTGCGCGAATCTGTTCCGGAGTCGGATTTGTTGGTTGAGTGTTGCAGCCGGCTAATCCAAAGAGCGCCATTGCGCCAACAACAAGCATCGTCTTCATACTTTGCTTCGATGCTTCCTTTCGAGCTCGCGCGCACTCCCGACACAGAGAATTCATGCGAGACGCTGGCCCACTCAACCCCTCCAGCGCTATCGTCATGGGCAGGAGTCTTCTCTTTCATGACGCTCGCTACTCCGACGATTCGCGCCCCTCGCGGCAATCAACTTCGCTGCAAGGGCTGGCAGCAGGAAGCCGCATTGCGCTGCCTGATGAACAATCTGGATCCCGAGGTGGCCGAACGGCCATCGGATCTGGTGGTCTACGGCGGCATCGGCAAGGCCGCGCGCAACTGGGAGTGCTTCCATGCGATCGTGCGCGAGCTGGAGCGCCTTGGGAACGAAGAGACGCTGCTGGTGCAGTCAGGCAAACCCGTCGCTGTCTTCCCTACTCACGATCTCGCGCCGCGAGTTCTCATCGCGAATTCGAACCTGGTGGGCAAATGGGCCAACTGGGAGAACTTTCACGAGCTCGACCGCAAGGGCCTCATGATGTACGGCCAGATGACCGCCGGCTCGTGGATTTACATCGGCACGCAGGGCATTTTGCAGGGCACCTTCCAGACCTTCGCTGCATTGGCTGAGCAGCACTTTGGCGGATCGCTCAAGGGCAAACTCGTGGTCACGGGTGGCGTAGGCGGCATGGGCGGGGCTCAACCGTTGTCCGTCACACTAAACGACGGCGTGGTGCTCGCGATCGACGTCGATCGCTCGCGGATTCAGCGCCGAGTAGACACGCGCTACTGCGACACGCTGGTCGAGGATCTCGACGAGGCTCTCACACTCTGCGAAAACGCCCGCCGCGAGGGCCGCGCGCTGTCCGTCGGGCTCATCGGCAACTGCGCCGATATTCTGCCCGAGATCGTTCGCCGCGGCGTGCAAGTCGATGTCGTCACCGACCAGACCAGCGCCCACGATCCGCTCAATGGCTACGTACCGCAAGGACTGTCACTGGATCAAGCAGCCGATCTAAGAAAGAAAGATCCGGAAGAGTACGTCCGGCGTTCAACAGCTTCGATGGTTGTACACGTCAATGCAATGCTGGCGCTGCAGCGCGCGGGCGCCGTTGCTTTCGACTACGGCAACAACATTCGCCGCTTCGCCTTCGACGCCGGATGCGCCGACGCGTTTCTCATTCCTGGATTCGTACCCGAGTACATTCGCCCATTGTTCTGTACCGGCGCCGGACCATTCCGATGGGTCGCGCTGTCCGGCGATCCAAAGGACATCGACCGTACCGACGAGTTGGCGCTTGAACTGTTTCCTGACAACGAGATTCTTACGCGCTGGTTCAATCTCGCGCGCGGCCGCTTCGCCTTTCAGGGATTGCCGGCCCGCATCTGCTGGCTTGGGTACGGCGAGCGCGCCAAGATGGGCCTGGCCATCAACGAGCTTGTGCGCAAAGGCGAGATCTCCGCTCCCATCGCCATCGGACGCGATCACCTCGATACCGGTTCCGTGGCAAGCCCCTATCGGGAGACAGAAAAGATGCTCGATGGATCGGATGCAATCGCCGACTGGCCGATTCTGAATGCTCTCCTCAACACAGCGTCCGGCGCAACGTGGGTCAGCTTCCATCACGGCGGCGGCGTGGGCATGGGCTACTCGCTGCATGCCGGCCAGGTGACAGTGGCGGACGGAACCGAAAACGCCGCACGTCGCATCGAGCGAGTTCTGAACAATGACCCCGGAATCGGCGTGGCGCGCCACGTCGACGCGGGTTATGATCTTGCACGCCAAACTGCGCGCGAAAAAAACATCCACATTCCGATGGCAGGAAAATAAATCATGCCGGGAACTGTTGCTGTCGTGAACATTGGCCAGCTTGTCACGCTGGCGGGACCCGCACGCCCGCGGATTGGCGCCGAGCTGCGTGAGCTGGGCCTGATCTCCGACGCGGCGCTGTTGATCGAAGACGGGCGCGTTGCTGCAGTTGGACCCTACACGGAACTTGTCTCGCAGATCCCGCCCCACGCCACGGTGATTGATGCTGGAGGACGATGCGTCATGCCGGGTTTTGTTGACGCGCATACGCACCTCTGCTTCGCCGGCAATCGCGCGGCGGAGTTTGAGCAACGGATTGCAGGAGCCACGTATCAGCAGATCGCCGCTGCAGGCGGAGGCATCCTGCGTACGGTCTCACTCACCCGCGCGGCCAGCGTGGACGAACTGCTTGCCGCCACACGACGTCATCGCGACTGGATGCTGCGCTCCGGTACGACGACGATTGAGGCCAAGTCAGGTTACGGCCTCGATCGCGCGACGGAGTTGCGCATACTGCAGGTCATCGCGCGCATCGACTCTGAAGGCCCCGTACGCGTCGTGCCGACGCTTCTCGCGGCGCACACTGTTCCGCCAGAGTTTGCCGCCAGGCGCGGCGAATATGTGAGCTGGGTCGCCGAAGAATTCATTCCCGAGGTCGCTCAGGCGCGGCTCGCTCGTTACTGTGACGCCTTCTGCGACGATCACGCCTTCACAGTCATCGAAACGCGGAAGATTCTGGCCGCCGCGAAGAAACACGGCTTGCGATTGCGTATCCACGCCGAACAGTTTCGGCCCGGAACGGGCGCAGAACTTGCGGCGGAGTTAGGCGCGGCAACCGCCGATCATCTGGAGACCATCACGGACGAAGGTTTGCAGCAGCTACGTAAGGCAGCCGTTCAGCCTGTTCTATTGCCCGGGTCTGTTTTTGCGCTTGGGCGTACGCAGTACCCTCCGGCCCGACGGATAGTCGAATTGGGGCTTGCGATCGTGCTGGCGACGGACTTCAATCCCGGCTCCTCACCCGTAGCTTCGATGCCTTTCATGCTCTCGCTGGCATGCCTCCAGATGGGTCTGTCTCCGGCCGAGGCGCTTACGGCGGCGACGATCAATGCAGCGTACAGCCTCGATCTCGGCAACAGCATCGGCTCACTCGAAGCAGGCAAGGAAGCTGACTTTGCGATTCACGAGTTTGCGGATTATCGCGAACTGGCTTATTTCATCGCCGCACCCGCCCGCCCGCGCGTCTTTGTCGCCGGCAACGAAGCTACGGCGTAGAGCTGGAGGCGAGCAGACGCCTTCTCAAGCTCTTTCTTCGTTCTACGACGAAGACGAGGATGCCCGCGTTGACAAGCAGGATCGTCCCTCCCACAACTTTTGCGACTGCGAACGATTTGTTGGGATCGTCGGCGGCAGGAAAGGCGGACAGGATGATCGTCAGAATCGTGCTGAGCAGCCCAACAGACGCCAGAAGAATCGCGATGGGTTTGCCTCCCGGCACACGTCGAACTTCAGGGCCTGCTGGCCGACTCTGCAGCTTGATCATCGCCGCGAAGAGAAAGACGTAGGGCAAAAAATACGAGAGGATGCCCATGCTGACCAGCACATCATAGGCGCCACGTACGCTTGTGCCCGCCTGGCCAGCCAACGCGACCAGGATCCCCGCTAGGCCATAGACGCCGATCGCCACCCATGGCGTGCGATAGCGTGGATGAATCTTGCCGAAAGCTGACGGCAGATAGTGATCTATACCTGCGACAAACGGCAGGCGCGAGGTGGACGACAGGAACGCCGCCGCGCCGCCGACCGAATTCAATCCCACAAACAATGCCAGGGGCGCGAGCAGCCATCCGGCGCCGACACGCGCGCTCAGAGCGCGAATGCCGTTGACAAATCCATCCGGCCCGCGCACTGCATCAGGCGGTAGAGCCGCCAGCAGAGCGCCGGTGCCGCCGATGTAAGCGACGGTGAGAATCAGCCCTCCCACGAGAATCGCCCAGGGGATCACGCGGCGCGGGTTTTCAATCTCGCCGCCCATGGCTGAACCCGCCTCCAAACCCGCAAATGCAAAGAACACGCTGGACCAGAATGCCGCATTATCGAGCGACCAGTGCGGAGCAAAACTCGTCAGCGGATACTTGATCGCGAGACCAAACCGCCAGCAGGATATTGCGGCGAGCAGCAACAACACCGCCATGGGCACTATGCCGCCAAGCGAGCTCACATTGTTCAGCCACTTCCCTGCATCGACGCCGCGAATGTTCAGCAGCGTGATCACGCCGAGCCACAGAATCGAGAAAGCCAGGTAGTACAAGGGATTTGATCGCAACGGCTCGCCGCGCGCTCCGAAGGCGAACAGCGTCGATGCCGCGCCGAAATAGAGCACTCCGGAAAAATAAGGCAGGTTGCTCATCCAGTATGTCCACGCGGCGATGAATCCTGCGAAGTCACCGAAGGCTTCGCGCGTCCAGACGTAGAGGCCGCCCTCGTCGGGCAGGCGCGACGAAAGCTCCATGACGCTTGCGGCCAGCGGGACGAAGAAACAGGACAGCGCGGCGATCCACACCACCAGGATGCTCGGGCCGGCGGCAGCCGCCATCGCCGCCCAGCGCACGCTCAAGGCGCTCACTACATAAAACAGCACAAGATCGCGAAAGCGAATGCCTCGCTTGAGTGTAGGCGCCTGAGCCATGTAGGGCGGAGCATAGCAGAGCGGCGCGGTCTTTGCGAGTCAGAATCCCGAAGACCGCGCCGAGCCTCAGCGCCCTAGGTGCGGGTCTTCCATTTGGAAGACAAGGTAGCTAGCTTGTCGTTGAAGGTCGCAGGCGCCGGCGGCGCCTTCTTCTGCGGAGCCGGTTTCGCTGCCGCCGCCGTGAGCGCTTTGATGGAAAGCGCGATGCGTTTGGCTTTGGCGTCGACGGTCAGCACCTTCACCTTCACAATCTGCCCGGCCTTCACTGCTTCGGACGGATCTTTGATGAACCGATTGGATAGCTCGCTGATGTGCACCAGTCCATCCTGATGCACGCCGATATCGACGAAGGCGCCGAACGCCGCGACGTTGGTG
>DATHNJ010000292.1:0-3734 GCA_035486155.1 Occallatibacter sp.
CGAATCTTACGCCGATATGTGGGAGCAGCTAGAGCAAAGAGGGCACTGGTTCGGCGAGATATGGAATCGGGCAAAATCGGGCCAGGTCTATGCAGAGGACCTTAGGATCAGCGCGATTCGTGACGCGACGGGCGCAACGCAACAATATGTCGGCATTTTCTCGGATCTGACGCCGCTGTTGCAACGCGATCAGCAGATTGAGCGCATCGCGCATTTTGATTTGCTGACCGGGCTGCCCAACCGCGCATTGTTTCTCGAGCGGCTGCGCGAGGCGATGGCGCAGGCGCATCGCGCGGGGAAGGTTTTGGCCATCGTCTATCTCGATCTTGACGGCTTCCGCGCCGTGAATGAGCGGCACGGGCGCAACGTGGGCGATCGGTTGCTGGCCTCGGCGACGCAGCACATGAGCAGCATATTGCGCGATGGCGACACTCTTGCCCGTCTCGGAGGCGACGAGTTTGGCGCGGTGTTGCTGGGGATTTCGAATATCGAAGAGAGTCTTGCGCTGATCGGGCGGCTTCGCGAAGCAGCAGCCGAGCCGGCGCAGCTGGAGGACTTGACCGTGCAGGTTTCGGCCAGCGCAGGCGTCACCTTCTATCCGCAGATCGACGATGTGGAGCCGGACCAACTGCTTCGCCAGGCAGACCAGGCGATGTGCTTCGCCAAGCTCGCCGGGCGAGCGAGGCATTACGTGTTCGACCCGACGCTCGATCGCAGCATGCGCGGCCGCCACGAAGATCTGCAACGCATTCGGCAGGCAATGAGAGCGCATGAATTCGAGCTGTTCTTTCAGCCGCGGGTCAATATGTCGACAGGCGCGATCCTCGGCGCCGAAGCGCTGGTTCGCTGGAGGCATCCGGAGCTTGGCGTACTCACGCCGGAGCGTTTCTTGCCGGTGATGTCGGGCAATCTGCTCATCGTCGAGCTGGGCGACTGGGTAATCGGAAACGCGTTGTCGCACATGCAGCGATGGCGCGAAGCCGGTCTCGACATTCCAGTCAGCGTCAACGTGGATGCGCTGCAACTGCAGGAGCCGAGCTTTGTCGAGAAGCTGAAAGTGGCTCTGGGCAGGCATCCTGACATTCAGCCTTCGAAGCTAGAGCTGGAAGTGCTTGAGACCAGCGCGTTTCAGGATATTGCTCAGGTGTCGAAGGTGATCCATGCGTGCAGCGAACTGGGAATATCATTTGCTCTCGATGATTTTGGCACCGGCTATTCGTCGCTGTCGTATCTGAAGCGCTTGCCGGTGGACGTGCTGAAGATCGATCAGAGTTTCGTGCACGACATGCTCGATGATCCCGAGGACCTGACTATCCTCGAAGGCGTGCTGGCGCTGGCCAACGCATTTCGCCGCCAGGCGGTCGCGGAAGGAGTGGAGACGGTCGAACACGGCCTGATGCTGTTGCGTCTCGGATGTCAGATCGGGCAGGGATATGAGATTGCGCGGCCGATGCCCGGCGATGCTCTTCCGCATTGGGCGGCGGGCTGGCGGCCCGATCCGCGCTGGGCGAAGACTTCGGCGATCGACCAGACGCATTGGCCGATCCTCTATGCGGCCGTTGAGCATCGGGCCTGGATCGCCGAGGTCGAAGAGTTTCTCGAAGGGGATCGCTCGGCCGCGCCGACGATGGATCATCGCCTATGCCGGCTGGGCTCATGGCTCGACGGCGAGGTTCTGACGCCCCAAGGCGGAGCCGCCGCCCTGAAGGCCATCGATGCGCTGCACCGGGAGTTGCATGCGCGCGCGAATGAGGTTCTGAATTTGAAACGCAAAGGGCAGACGGCTGCCTCCGCCGGGTTGCCCGATCTGCGCAACCTCCGCGACGGGTTGATCGAAGAGCTGCAGGCGTTCGTGCAGCCGGCATGAGGGCCCGCCTGCCTCCCGGCAGTTTCCTGCTCTATCGCGCTCGAATGGTAGACTCCTCCCTGTGACCCTCCCACGCTCGAATTAAAAAATGGAATGAAGCGCCATCGGCCGCTGTTGTGGGTTTATGACCGGTTGAATTGACCCCCCTCGTCAACAAGGCAGGCCGGCTCCTGGTGAGAGAACCTAGGGAAGAGCAAAGAATATGAGCGAAACTATTTTTGTTACAGGCGGCGCCGGTTTCATCGGCTCGAATTTCGTGTTGCAATGGCTCGCGAAGAAAAGCGCGGCAGTTATCAATCTCGATGCCCTGACCTATGCGGGCAACGCGGAGAGCCTCGCGCCGTTGCAGCACAATCCAAAGCATCAGCTTGTTCAGGTCGATATTTGCGACGGCGACAAGATCGCATCTCTGATACGCGAGCATCGTCCAACAGCGATTGTGCACTTTGCCGCGGAGAGTCACGTCGATCGCTCGATCGCCGATCCCGGCGCATTTATCCGAACCAACGTTCAGGGCACGTTGACGTTGCTCCAACACGCCAAGAGCTATTGGTCAGGACTTGATACGGCAGCCAAAGAGTCATTCCGCTTTCTTCACGTTTCGACCGACGAAGTCTACGGCTCGCTGGGGCCGGACGATCCGGCGTTTTCTGAAACGACCGCGTATGCGCCCAATAGTCCTTATGCTGCATCGAAGGCGGGCTCGGATCATCTGGTGCGCGCCTATCACCACACGTATGGCTTTCCCACGCTGACGACTAACTGCTCAAATAACTACGGTCCTTATCAGTTTCCGGAGAAGCTGATTCCACTCATGATTCTGAATGCGCTGGAAGGCAAGCCTCTGCCGGTGTATGGCGACGGGCGCAATGTGCGCGACTGGTTGTTCGTGGAGGATCATTGTTCCGCGATCCGCACTGTGCTTGAAAAGGGCCGCGTGGGCGAAACCTACAATGTCGGCGGCAACAGCGAACGGCATAATATCGACGTGGTGACGACGATCTGCGATCTGGTGGACGAGATGAGCCCGAACCCCGCTTTGGAATCGCGCAGAAAACTCATCACCTATGTGGCCGATCGGCCAGGCCACGACCGGCGCTACGCGATCGATGCAACAAAGATCAGCCGCGAACTGAACTGGCAGCCTGCGGAAGTGTTTGAGAGCGGCCTGCGCAAGACGGTGGAGTGGTATTTGAACAATGGCCCTTGGATCGAGCATGTTCGCTCGGGCGCTTATCGCGATTGGATTCGGCAAAACTACGATGAGAGGGTTCCTCAATGAAGGGGATCATTCTAGCTGGAGGGTCGGGCACCAGGCTTTATCCAGTGACGAACGCGGTGATCAAGCAGCTGCTGCCCGTGTATGACAAGCCGATGATCTACTACCCGCTGAGCACGCTGATGCTCGCCGGGCTGCGCGACATTCTGATCATTTCAACCCCGCAGGACACGCCACGCTTTGCGGAGTTGCTTGGCGACGGGGCGCGTTGGGGAATCAACCTGAGTTATGCGGTACAGCCAAGTCCAGACGGGCTGGCGCAGGCGTTCATCATTGGTCGGGATTTTATCGGTGACGACACGAGCGCGTTGGTTCTCGGAGACAACATCTTCTACGGCCAGTCGCTTTCGATTCATTTGCAGCGCGCGTCGAAGGTAAATCGGGGCGCAGTCGTCTTTGCTTATCCGGTGCATGATCCCGAGCGCTACGGCGTAGTCGAATTTGACGGGCATGGCCGCGCGGTGAGCATCGAAGAAAAGCCGGAGCATCCCAAGTCGCGTTACGCCGTAACCGGACTCTATTTCTACGATCGGGAAGTCGTGAAACTCGCTGCTGCGTTGAAGCCGAGCCACCGCGGCGAACTGGAGA
>DATHNJ010000293.1:0-8115 GCA_035486155.1 Occallatibacter sp.
GTTGGCGCCCGACCAAATGATGAAATGGTCCAGCGCAAGAGCCAACAACAGGTCGCCGATGAACGAGCCGATCATCCCCTTCACCACGCCTTTAGGCTTCTCTCCCATCTTGCGGCCCACAATTTCGACCCACGGCTTGGCGAACAGCAGCGGCGAATACCACAGCGCGCCCAGCAGCCACAGAATGACTGCCGAAACAAGGATGGCCAGATGGTTCAGCTCGTGGTGAATATGCTGCACAAAATCCTCCTCTGAAAACGAGAGCCCATTGTGATTGAAATTGTGAAGGGAAGGCGCGCAGATGAGATTCGCGCGGGCAGCCGCCCGCTGTCAAGAAGGAATTCCGCTTGCTGTAAACCCGGCTTGATCGCGGCTAGCCCGGCGTCTTTACGCCATCGCGCAGCATCGTCACCGACTTTGCCAGCCGCGCCTGGCGCGTCTCTTCTTTCTTCGCCTCTATGATCCAGCGGCAATACTCTTTGCGATGCGTATAGCTGAGCTTCTCGAAGACCGCCAGCAGTTTTTCTTTCTTCAGCAGCTTTTCAAACTCGGCAGGGACCTCGACCGTACGTACCGACTCATCGCGCTCCACGACCACATCGACCGTATCGCCGGGCCCTTTGCCGATCTTCTCGCGGATCGCCTTCAGCATCGGCAGCATGTGCTGCGGCTTGCCGTACTTCACCATCGTGCCCGTGTAAGGCGCGCCGTCAAACGAGACCTTCACCGGAACCTGGCCGCGCGTGCCGAACTCCTTCTCGACGTCATACGGAAAGAGGACGCACGCTCCCCCGCGACCAGATGGGCCCTCGACCGACTCGATCGTTCCTTTGAACTTGTATTGCTTCTTCATACGCGCGGTTGCCTCAATCGAAAGATCAATTCAATCTCCCATACCGGTACAGCCTTCGCAACAACAGACTGAGGTCTATCCGACAAAACAGGCGCCCTTAAAAACGAATCCCATCCTGCGACAGCAGGATGGGATGTTCAACTGCGGCATACGCCGAAATTGCGCTTAGACCAGCTTGGCGTCGAGCACGATCTCCGTATTGTTGGCAAACAGCTTCGAGATCGGGCAGCCGGCCTTGGCGTTGGCGGCCGCTGTGTCAAAGGCCTCCTTGGTCGCGCCCGGAACGCTGGCCGTCGTGGTCAGAGTGATCTTGGTGATCGAGAAGCCATCGCCCACCTTCGCCAGGGTCACCGCCGCATGGGTCTCGATCTTGGTCGGCGTAAAGCCCGCTCCACCGAGTTGTGCGCCCAGCGCCATCGAGTAGCAGCTCGCGTGCGCCGCCGCAATCAACTCTTCCGGCGTTGTGCCCGACGTCGCACCCTCAAAGCGGGTCGCAAACGAGTAGTTGGCGTCCTTCAGCACGCCCGTCGCCGTCGAAATCGTGCCCTTGCCTTCTTTCAACGAACCAGTCCAAACCGCACTTGCCTTGCTTGCCATAGACCCTCCTTGGGGTTCCGGAATCCGGGGTTTTTGTGGGGTGATTTTGCGTGGCCGCAGGGGAAGCAGCGGCGTTACGCACGGAAGTTGATGACTCAGGCGCCTGCCGGGTTTCTCAGGGCAGACAACCGTCTTCTCTATGCTAATCTCTCCCCCATGCTTCCCCATAGGCCCCGCGCCCTCGACCTCGATCCCACGCGCGAATTTTCACAGAGCGGCGCGGCCTGCGATGCAGTCGCCGAGCTGCCCATCGAGCACCATTGCCAGGTCTGCCCTACCTGCTCCCACCGCCTTACAGGCCACCACTGCAAGCTGGTCTGCACGCAGTGTGGCTACTACCTGAGCTGCGCCGACTACTACTGAGGACTGCCCGTCCAGCGAATCGCGCTTCGCGCAAAATCGGGTTAATAGCTACTGCTTTTCGCTCGCCTTCCGCACCGCTTCGAACTCATCTCCCGGCAGCCACTCCACCGGCTTGCTCTGCTCCGACGCAAGCCAGCCCAACACAAAGCCGAAGCGCGCCAGCTTGGCGTTGCCGTTGAAGTCCCAGTCCGAATGGAACTCGTCCGAGGGCTGGTGGTAGTGATGCGCGTTGTAGTCCTCGTTCTGCGCGTGGCCCCACGCCTCGTCGTGTCCTTCGAAGAGATCGCCCTGATCGACCGAAAACGCAGGCACCCCGACGCGCGCCAACGAAAAGTGATCGCTGCGATAGTAGTGCCCCGCCATCGGCGTGGGATCAGGCAGCAGTTGCAGATCGAATGCCTTGGCGACGGACTGCACCGTGGGCCAGAAGTCGATGCGCTCGGCGCCGCCCAGGTCCACCGAGCGCGGAACGCCGATCGGCAGCAGCATGTCGTAGTTCAGATCGAGCGCGATCTGTTTTGCCGCGACCGGCGGATGCATGCCCAGATACTGTGAACCAAGCAGCCCCTGCTCTTCGGCCGTGACGGCGGCAAAGTACATATCGTGCGGGGGAGGTTGCGTCGATTGCGCGAACGCGCGCGCCATCTCGAGCAGAATGCCGCAGCCAGTTCCGTTGTCCGCCGCGCCGTTATAGATGTTGTCGCCCTTGGCTGACGCGTCGATGCCGAGATGATCGTAGTGCGCCGTATAGATCACCGAATTTCCGCCCGATGCGGCGCCCGGAACGCGCGCTACTACGTTGGAGCTGATGTAACGGCGCACACGGCTTTCTATATGACCGCGCAAACTCACCGGAAGTTGAACGGCATGGAATCCTCGCTGGCCCGCGCGGTCGATGGCCTGATCCAACTGGCCGAGGCCGGCCACGGTGAACAAATGCTGCGCCACGTCATGCTGGATCCACGACGCTGCGCGCAGCGTCGCCAGCGGATCGTTCTGCAGATAGCTCTTTTCGATCGCCTGCGAGTTGCGCACAACCTCCCATCCGTAGCTCGCCAGATCGCGCCGGTGAATGATCAGCACGCCCACTGCGCCGCGACGCGCGGCCTCCTCGTACTTGTAGGTCCAGCGGCCGTAGTACGTGAGCGCTTTGCCTTTGAAAAACCTCTCATCGTCCGAAGGCGGCTCGTTCACGATGACGAGAACGACTTTGCCCTTCACATCTACACCGGCGTAGTCGTCCCAGTTGTACTCCGGCGCATGAATGCCGTAGCCCACAAAGACAATCGGCGCATCGATGTCCGCGCTCGGCTGGCCTGTTTCATCCTTGGCGACAATTTCCGAGCCATAGGCCAGATCGACCGGCTGCCCGCTCGCCGGAACAAACGCGAACTTGGTCTTGTCTTCGTCCGTGTGCACCGCGAACAGAGGCACAGACTGGAAGTACGTCCCGTTGTCGCCTGCAGGCTTGAGTCCCGCTAGCGCGAATTGCGTCGCAATGTACTCAGCGGCAAGCTCTGCGCCGCGCGTGCCGGGTCCACGTCCCTCCAGCAGATCGAGCGAGAGAAAACGTACATGCGCGCTGATCTTTTTAGGGTCGATCGATGCCGCCGCAGCACGCGCGCCAGGCGAAAGCCCCGGCACGTTCGGAACCGATTTGGCTTGTTGCGACTGAGCAATCGGAACGGCAAGAAACAGAGCTGCAGCGAAAACAGCAAAGCGATTGGGATGCATTGAAGCTCCTGGCTGGAAGATCAGAGGGCGTGCGGAGATCAGATCGATTGTACGATGGCGCCGCTAAGAGCCCGAACACAGCAGACTCGGCGACAAAAATACGAAATGGGATGCATACCGCATCCCATTTCACCGTTCAGCCCAGCCTGCTCTGATTTAAAAGTTCAACGTCACCTTCGCCGTCATCGCGCGCGGCGTCACATAGTGCGTACCGCTGAACGTCGACAAGAAGTTATACAGCGCGTACTCATTGGTGACATTCACTGCGGTCAGATCGACATCCGTCTTGAACTTCTCTTTGTGGAAGATGTTCTGCTGGCCGACTGTTACATCGAACAGATTGCGCGGAGCGATGCGCGGCGGATTGTGGTCGTCGTTCTCCGTGCCTGGCGCGGGGATGCGAATCAGCGAGGACGAGTACTGCGATGGCGCGCAGGACTGGAATCCCGCCGCCAGCGTGGACTTCACGCCGTTGCACGTGATCCCAGCCTCGAACTGCTCGTCGTTCGTCAGCGCGCTCAGATTCACCGGCGTCGTGTCGTTCACCGCGAACGGCATCGCTCCAGCAACCTGCCCGGAGTCGTAGCGCCAGTTCCACCCAGCCCACGGTCCGCGCTTGCCGATCTGATATTGAAGATGCGTTGTCTGGTTGAACTTTTCGTCGTGATCGATGCGGAACGGCAGGCCGCTCTGCCCCACCGTCGCGCCCGCGCCGGCCACCTGCGGCGGGAAGAACCGCGCCGCCACCGACGACATCACCGAGTAGGCGCTGAAGTGATGAATCTCCGGAACCTCGACGTTCAGCGCGAAGCCCGGAATCTTCGAGTTATGCCAGTCGATTGGAAAGGTGATCGGCGTATTGCCCAGCACGGAGAAGTCGAATGCGTTGTGGGTGTACTTCCAGATGTACTCGCCGCTGAAGACAGCGTGCTTGCCCAGCGCCTGCTGCAGGCCGGCATGAAACTCATTGCGGAAGCCCGGAACCTCGGCCGTCGAAACGCCCGGCGTGCAACTCAACAACGGCGCCAGCACCGCATTGCCGCAGCCGTTACTCGACAGCACCAGGTTCTCGTTGAACGGTGTCTCTAAAGTACGTGCGTAGGAGAGCCGCAAAACGGTTTTGCTCGGCTTCACGTTGTAAGCAAGCCCCACGCGCGGTTCAGCCTGCTGCGCGCTCGACAATCCGTTGTACACATCGCCGCGAATGCCCACATTGAAGTTCCAGTTCCCCGCCTTGATCTGGTCCTCGATGTAAGTGGACAGCTCCTTGACATCGGCGTGGCCCAGATAGTTGTAGAAGCCGCCGCCGCGCGTCAAATCGTAGGGCCGCAGCACCGCGAGATATGCAGGATTCGGCGCCACCCCCGCGCCGCACGAAGAAGGATCGGAGTATCCTGCCACCGGCGCGCCTGTCGCATCCACGCATGGCGCGTTGTAGGTCGCCTCCGCAATGCCGAGGCTGTCGCTCTCGCGCAGAAACGTCTGCTGATAATCCACCCCAATCTTGATGTTGTGAATGCCCTTCGCGTACGTCAGATCGGAGTGCACGCCCGTGTTCGCAAGCGACCTATCCTGAAAGATCGACGAGGTCTGCAGATTGGCCGGCCCCAGATCAGCCAGCGGGTTACCGCTCGGATAGTAGTGGTACAGATCCTTGCGGAAGTACGCGCCTAGATTCAGCACCGAATGGTCGCTCACCACGCGCGTGTACGTTGGCGCAATGTTGATGGTCTTAATCTGCGAACGCTGGTCGGCATCGCCGATATCATCAAAGATTGGCGCAGCGCTCGCGCCCCCGCTCACCACATTGGTCACGTTCAGGTTGTCGTACGAGTTCGGATTCTGGAACCACGACCGGCTGTAGTTCAGGTCCACATGCACCGAATCGGCTTGATCGAACGTGTAGTCCACGCGGTCGAAGAAGTTCTCTTCGTTGCCCTTGTCGTGAAAGACAGAGAACTCCGGCGGATCGAGAAACCTCCCCGAGTTCAGCCCGTCGGCTTCGATAAAGTTGCCCCAGTTCTGGCCGCCGTATGAGAGATCAATCCCTGCGGTTGCCGATCCAAAGCTCCCATACGACGAACTAAAGCTGCCTGTCGGCTTGGTCACGCCTTGACCCGAGCGCGTCGTCGCCACAATCACCAGGCTTGTCTTGTCGCCATACTCGGCCGGCGGCGCGCCTGAGATCACTTCCATCGACTGAATCGAATTCGCTGGAAGCTGGTTCGAGAAGACCTTGCTTTGCTGGTCGGTGATCGACTGGCCGTCCACCGAAAACGAGTTCGACGCGTGATCGCCGAGTCCGTGGAAGAGTCCATTCGAGTCGGCAGAAACGCCCGGCGTCGAAACCGTCACCAGAGAGCTCAACGAAGAGGATTGGCTTTCCAGCGGCACCTTGAGGAACATGTCGCGATCCACATCGGTGTGAAAGGTCGGATCATTCTCAATCAGGTCGCCGGTGTTCGCTTCCACTGTCACGGTCGAGGCTGTGGCCGCAATCTGCAGCACCAGTTTGAGCGTCGTGCCTAGCACCGAGCGAAGCTCGAAGTTCTGGCTCAGCCGAGAAAAGCCCGTCGCGCTCACCGTGATCTGGTAGGGGTTGAACGGAATATTCGCAATCGTGAACTGGCCAGTGGCGTCAGTCGTCGTCGTGCGATCCAGTCCGCTGACAGAGTTTGTCAGATGAACCGTCGCGCCCGGAATTACCGCGCCGCTGGGATCGGTGACCGTCCCGTGCACCGCGCCTGTATTGCCGCTTTGCGCGTGCGCGACGAGAGCCCCGCCAAGGAATGCGAAAAGGGGCAGGGCGAAAAGTGTGCTGAAAAGTCGGCCGCTTCTAAACGGCATAATACGTCTCCCAAAATTGCTGCGATGCGAGGAGGGAAAGCCCGGCATAGCCGTGGCGTCATCGATGCGCTCGGGTGACATCTTCCGTCTTCTGTGGATTGGGGAACCTGTCCCTCGCCTGAGGCGAAGAACATCTGTAACACGGAAGATGCCTAGCGGCCTGTGGGAGGGGGACGAATGAAAAGCTGCGCGCGCCAGTTGCGCGTAACTCTCTGGACTTCAAAAACCGGCGCCGTGATGGCGAGTTGCACCAGCGCGATGAGCGCCGCGGCCGCCGCAACCGGCGCAGCCGAATGCATCACAATGCACAACGGGCAATGGTCGGCGTTGTCGAGCCCTTGATGGGTGTGCGCCACCTGCGCGACGGCCAGCAAAGCCAGCAGAATCATGCACACGAGAGCCGCCACCGTATAGGTACGAGACCTATAAGTGAGGGACTGCGGCCGGCGCGGCTGGAATTGGGTCAACACGATCCTTGCCTTCAGGATACACAAATATAGATGCGCAGCCTCGGTGGAAGTGATCAGCGGGTCGGTACAATCGTGTGACGATTTCCAAGAAACCGTCCCCGACGCACTTCGTCTAAACTGAGGGACCATGGCGCATCCTCTTTATTTGCGTGGGCTGATCGGGCTGAGCCTCGCCATCCTGGTGGCCGCGCCCCTTTGCGCCCAGACCCCAACCGCACAAGCGCCCCCAACGCCGTCCCAGACGCCAGGGGACCGCAAGCAGCTTTCAGCGCCCAGCGGCGTGCCCGGCATGGGCGCCAACCATCGCCTCATCCTCAAAGACGGCAGCTTCCAATCCGTCCGCCAGTACCAGGTCGTCGGCGACCGCGTGCGCTATCTCTCCCAGGATCGCGGCGAATGGGAAGAGATGCCCGCCGAGCTGGTGGACTGGGAGGCGACGCGCAAGTGGGAGCGCGATCACGCCCAACCTCAGCCTGACGAAGAGCCCTCGCCGTCGATGAAAGAGGCAGAAGAGATCGACAAGGAAGAAGGCGATCTGCGCGCCGACGAACGGGCTCGCATGCCGGAGGTGGCCAAGGGTCTCGAGCTGCCGGATCAGGATGGCGTTTTTGTGCTCGACACCTATCAGGGCACGCCGGAGTTGGTGGAGCTCAAGCCCAACGACCTGAGCCTGAACCAGAAAAACAAGCACGGCCTCAGCACGCTCAATCCGCTGGCCGGCCAAAAAGCGAGCATCGAGCTGGACGGCGCGCACGCCAAGGTTCACCTGCACGTTGACGACCCCGCGATCTATCTCTCTCTGGACCAGGGCGACCAGCCGCCGCTCAAGACGCACGCCTTTACCGTGAACACAGACGGCGCCAAAGACGCCGCCAATCGCAAGCACGGCGCGCAGTCGCCATCATCAGGATTTGCGATTGTGCGCGTGGACGAGCGCAAAGCCGTCCGCATCGTCGGCGCAATTCACGTCAGCTCGTCAGGAACCGTGACGCAGAGCGAAGACGTCATCCCCGCCAAGTCCGAGGTGCTGCCCGGCAAACACTGGCTCAAGCTCACGCCGGCTGGAACGCTCGTCATCGGCGAGTATGCGCTGGTCGAGATTCTCTCTGCCTCCGACATCAACCAGACGGTCTGGGACTTCCGCGTCGATCCACGACAAGGCGACAACACCGGCTCGATTGGTCCGATCCTCAAGCAGTAGCGATCCCAACCCCTCACTCAAAGACGCGATCGATCAGCGCCAAGCCTTGC